>JAMFSL010000137.1 GCA_026225275.1 Puia dinghuensis | reverse complement strand
GAATACAGCGGCCGGCCTAATAATGGACTCAGCGTGCTTGGGACGAGATAATCATCGACCGCCGCCTGTTGCAGGTCATATTTCGTCACCTTGTCCAACACATAGCTGAACAACAGCACGCTGCTCCAGCGAATTGCCCCCCACGTATTATTGACACGTAGAGTGAGATCGACACCCCGGTCGCGGATATTGGCCGTATTGCCCGTAAAGATCGCGACCCCCGTCGTCGGATCCACCGGGCTCTGACCGATCAGGTCCAGCCCGGTCTTCATATAATATTCCAAAGTGCCGCCAAACTGATCGTCGCGGGTAGCAAAATCCGCCCCGAAGTTCATGATATGGATCCTTTCCCAACGTAGATTGGAATTAGGCGGATTGATGATCGTGGCATTGATGGCCCCAAACGAATTGCTTTGCGGACTGATATTCGCCGTCGTATAGGCCGACACCGACCGATCCACATTTCCGTTATATCCATCGGTGACCCGCAGCTTGAGGAAGGGCAGCCAGGACCAGTCATAGAACCGCTCCTTTGAAATCTCCCAACCCGCCCCTACCGACCCCAGCGGCACACCTTTCTGGTTGGCATTGACGCCAAAAAGATTCGATTCATCCCGCCGGGCGCTGCCAGACAGCATATAGCGCCCCAGATAGGTATAAACGCCGTTCGCATAATACGAGACATACCGCTCGGAAGTACCGATCTTCAGGTCAACAAAAGGGATCTTGGCCAGCGTCCCGCTATAGTACAAAGGCAAAAAATCGGCATAATCCACCGCTATCCCCGTCTGCTGGCTGGGGTCATAGCCATACAGGCCCATGGTCGTATTTTCTCCTTCTATATCCCTGACCTCCGCCCCACCGATCAGGTTCAGCGCCCCATGCCGGAACAGGCTGTCGTTATAATTCAGCTGCAGCCGGACATTGTTGGCCGTATAAGAGCCGATGGTCTCATTCAGGATACCCCCTACCGGTACCGGGTAGGTCAGCACTCCATTGTTGATCTGCGTAAATTTATTGATCAGATTACGCGTGAAATAGGTTTGCAGGCTATAATACTCGGGATTGTCGGAGGTCCCCCGCCCGAACTGATAATAGGCCCGGACATCCAGCCCCCTCCAAAGCCTATAACGGGCGCCGATATTGATCCGGTAATCGATCACCCTGGTCGGATTGTCGGCATTCTGCAGTTCCTGTAGCGGGCGGTAATGCCAGTCCAGTAATTGACCGCCACCGGCCGTATCGATATACGTTTGATTAAAATTATAGGCCACCGGCAAAGGATTGCCATGCGCGTCGGCCACCTGTGCATAAGGATATACGACTCCCGTGCCACCATTGTTGTCGTTGACAGTAGTGCTCGCTGTAAAAGTCAGCCCCGTATTCAGTTCCAGGCGGTTGTCCAGCAAGTAATAGCTGTTGTCGCCATTGAGCGTCACCCGGTCATATTCGTTACGATCCAGGTTATTGAGATCCCGGTCGTAGCCTGCCGACAGAAAATACCGGCTGTGATCGCTGCCGCCGCTCAGGTTCAGCGACACCTGGCTGTTCAGGCTGGGCCGGTAAAAATATTTGCTTAACCCCGGGCGATAATCCTGATTGCTCAGCGTGCTGATCTGTTGCTGTGCCTGGGCATCACTGATCTGCCCCAGGCTATCCTGGTAGAGCAGGTTCACCACTGGCGTCAGAGCCCCGTGTTGATTACTGCCATACTCTTGGTTATAATAGCCCTGATGAAATAAGTATTGCTCCACACTGGTATAGTCTCTCGAAGAAAGGATCGGCAGGTAATAGAGGTTGGGTTTCGCTCCCACCGCCTGGCTGGTATTGAAGCTCAGCTTCTGCTTCTGATTCAGCTTCCCTTTCTTGGTGGTGATCACGATCACCCCATTGCCCGACAGCGCTCCCCAGATAGATGCCGCCGCTGCATCCTTCAGGATGGTGATATTCTCTACATCATCGGGATTGATATTATTGATATCGCCGGAATAAGGGAAATTATCGATGACGACCAGCGGGTTGGGATTGCTGAAGATCGTGCTCCGACCCCGGATGGTGATCGTCGACTGATTGTTGCTGGACACAATATTCGTATTGAACAGCACGCCGCTGGCCACCCCATTGATCCGGTCGAGGATATTAGGCGAGACCCGGCGGTTGACAAGATCATTGTCGATCATATCGAAGCTGCCGGTAGTGTTCAGCTGATGCACATCCTGGTAGCCCGTATGAACGATCACTTCCACTTCACTCATCTCGCCCACTTTTTCCTTCAGCTGCACCATCACCACCTTTCCCTCCGGCTGCACCAGCTGGGTCTCGTAATTGACACTGCTGATAACCAAAATGGGATCAGGACTACGGGTTCGGATGGCGAACGAACCATCATCGCCGGTGATCGCGGTAGAAGCACCCCCTTCTCCCCTCACGACGATCGTCACGCCCGGCAGCGGCTGATTCTTCATATCGACCACCCGGCCGCGTATGACATTCTCTTTTTTGTCAGCCAACGCTACGATGTCGATACCAAGTCCATCATTCACAAATGTATAGGTGAAAGGCTGCCCGCGAAAACAACTGTCTAATGCCTGCCCCAGGGTAGCATTCCTGACCGAGAAGCTGACCTTATGACTCAGCCCGATATAATCGATCGTACTGGCAAAGCTGATACCCGTTTTTAGACGAATATCCTCGAAGGCTTTTTTAAAAGGGATATCTTTTTCCGTGAGAGTGATAAGCCTGTTTGACTGACTATGGGCAGGCCGGCTTTGCAGCAGACATACAACCAGTAGAGAGGGAACAGTCAGTTTCAATAGACCCATTCAACGAGTGGTTTGGATAATAAAGTTACAGCCTACAAATCATGGATAAATATAAAATAAATACTTATTTATTCTACTTACCCATGACTGCGGCTGTAACTGTTGGACTCGGTTCAATGGTTATGGAAAATAATATGGTCAGACAGGTGTTACTATCACGTTTTTTCCATCTATTTTAAAATGTGCAATATTTAGTGTTTCCAGGTGCTCAAGTATTTTAGCCAACCCTAACTTACGGTCAAAGGTACCGCCAATGGCCGTGGTGGCTACACTGCCATCAAACTGAACAGTAACATCATAACTTCTCGCCAGTGTCCGCATCACCGTACGAAGATCAGCATTGTCAAATTCAAAATTTCCATCCCTCCAGGCCAGCACACTCTGCGGATCTATACCGGATACTACCTTGATTGGCGCATCGACCCTGGTCGACGGATTAGGTACCTGCGCCTGTTGGCCCGGCTCCAGTTTCACACTTTCTTTGCCGCTTTCTATTTTCACAGACCCATCGACCAGCGTTGTACGGCTGATCGGTTCGTCTTCATAAGCCATGACATTGAAGTCCGTCCCTAAAACTTCCACCTCGGCATCCTTGATCAATACTCTGAAAGGATTCGCGGAATTCCGGGTAACTTCGAAAAATGCCTCTCCCGACAATTCGACTACCCGCTCCGAGCCGGTAAACGTCGCCGGATATTTCAAAACAGAGGCAGCATTCAAAAAAACCTTACTGCCATCCGACAAAATCAACTCTCTTTGCGCTTCGCCGCGCGGCACAGTGAAACTATTAGTTAACGAAGCCTCCCGACCCCTCATCTCACCAGACTTCTCGCTTCCCTTCTGATTCAGATATACATAGGTACCGGTCGATAGAACGACAATGACCGAAGCAGCCGCCATCCATACTCTCGGCCGTACACCAGGACGTATGGATGAACCCCGTCCAATCCCCCATCCGATAGACCTGACCACAGCTTCTCCTTCCTCCTCTCTTTTTTCGATACTTACATCCAGTTTTCGCTCCATTCTCACTACCCATTCGGCGGAAGGTTCGCCGGTAGTAAGCGGCCAGCTGTCATGTAGCGCTTCGTGCTCATCTGCTATAATGCTTAACTCCGCTACCGTAGCGCCACTTAGCCACTGCATGAAGGCCGCTTTTTCTTCCGGAGTATATTCCCCGGTGACGAAATGGGCGACAAACTGCTTGGCTTCCTGTAAATTCATAAAAATAAGGTGTTACTCTCTAAAGACACCTGGCGGATGGTGGGGGATACCTCGCGACAAAAAAAAAATTTATCTCGCTTATCCGCATGCCCTCACCCCCTCCTTATCCCTCAAAAAGTGAAAGAAAAATGATCAGCGCCAGCGTGATCTCCCCATGTTCCTGCAAATATTGCCGGACATAGGCAGTGGCGGCATACAATTGTTTCTTGACGCCGGAACGGCTGATCCTGAGCTCGGCGGCTATCTCATCCAGGCTGAGACCATCATCTATACTCATTTTCAGCACTTTACGTCTGCCGGGCGGCAGCTTGCTCATAGCTTCCAGCGCGATTTGGTAGTATTGTTTGAATAATAGCTCGTTTTCAAGATCGTTCGCCCGCGGACCGGATGCCTCATCCAACTCCTTAACCTTCTGACGAACTCTCAAGGCCCTGATAAAATTGAAGACGACATTCCGCGTCACGAGAAAAAGATACCCTCTGAAGGATTCTACCGTTTCTAACCGGGCCCGCTTTTCCCAAATCCGGACAAAAACATCCTGGGTCAGTTCATCCAGGATAATCGGGGATGGCTCAAAAAGCAATATATAACGTTGAACCAGCGGATAGCAGACCTTATAAAGGACCTGAAAAGCCTGCCTGTCCCCTTGGGATACCTGCGCGAGCAGTTGTTTTTCGTTATGTATACCTTCAAAGGGCACGGCCAGTCAGCATGGGTTTGAGGTTAAATGTGGTAAGCGTGATTTCCAAAGGCATGGATATCTAAAAGGGGATAAGTGTCATCATGTAAGCGATTGGACAACGACAGGACAGGTCGAATAAAGGGCTTAATTAGTGCCATATTGGGTAACGATGTTCTAACCTTAAAAATAAGTAGTTATTCCCGTTCGCCACTGATTTTCCGCTGTTTTCAAACATTTTTTTTCATCATAAAATCGCCCCCTCTATTTCCATATCAACACCATCATCCCCCCGAAGATCATTATGACGGCAATGATGATCCGCGGCGTCATCGGCTCCCGTAGAAACAAAAAGGATAACAGTACGGTAAAGACGATACTTCCCTTGTCAATGACGCTTACCTCCGATACCTTCCCCAACTGCAGAGCCCGGTAATAGAACAACCAGGACAAGCCCGTCGCCACCGCCGACAGGATCAGGAACAACCAGTTGCTCCGGCTAAGATTCGGCAAGCCGCCGGCATTCCCCCTGAACAACACAATCCCCCAGGTGATCAACAGCACCACCGCCGTCCTGACAGCCGTCGCCAGGTCGGAATTCACATCCTTCAGCCCCGCTTTCGCAAAAATGGCCGTCAATGCGGCAAAAACAGCTGATAATACGGCATATATCAGCCAGTATGGAACATTTGACATAATCGATATAAAATCACCACTTCCCCCGGTTGAACAACACCATCACCGGTGGTCCCTTTTTAAAGTCCACCCCTCGCCTGGTCACCGGCGCAAAATAGGAAAAATTGCCTAACACGATATCCGGCCTGCCATCCCTATCTACATCCCCTACATCCATCGTCAGCCACCGGCCCTGCTCGGCTGCCACCAGCGAATACGGCTGGTAGTCATATCCGCCCAACCCCTTCAGATAGACGAACCCTTCCTCAGGCTGATGATTGAAGTCCGCAAAAAAAGCAATCGTGGCAATATCTATCACTCCATCCCCGTCGAAATCCCGGGCTATCGCCTTATAACACCCGTCGATCGGATAAAAATAGCGCTGAGTGAACTGGTTATGACCATCATTCTCATAAATATACACGCCATGATATGGTTTCATCACCTGCGAAAAATCCGCGTTGTCCCCGCATGTATAAAGAATGTCCGGATATCCATCTCTGTTGAAATCTACCAGCTCGAAGGAGGAGGAACCATAAGACGGCGGAAACCGCAGGACAGCCTGCCCGCTGAATTGCCCCTTCCCACGGTTGGTGAAAAGATAGATGCCCTCGTCCCCCTGGGCAAACAACGCCCAGATATCCGGCAGCCCGTCGTGATTATAATCATTGATATAGACCCGGATCGCACCGGGCACAGCGCGCAGCACATGTCGTTCATAACCGCCATCACCCTTATTCTCCAGCCAGGATAACGCTCCCGTCAGGTTTCCGAACTCGCAGACGATGTAATCCATCCGGCCATCACCATTAAGATCGGCTGCCACCGCCTGCACCGGCCTCGCCAAATGATCCAGTATAGAGAGTGTATCCAATTCCCATTCCTTTTTAGCATTCAATCGGATACGCTGCAGCCTGCCCGATTTACCGTTGTTGGGTGTCAGCACCCCAATATTGCATGCGATCCAGCCCGTATCTTGCGGCTCTATATCTACGATAGAACCGCCGTCATGTATGGAATCATCCTGCTGCAACGAAGGTCCCAGATGAAAAAGATTTCGGTAATGCATATCGAAAAAAGTCACTCCCCTTCTGGCGCTGTCTACCTGTACCATCGTCGTCACAGGCATGTCATAGTGTAGAGAAGGCGCCGCGGTAGTGAATAGCGTCAGCCCGGTAGTGTCCAGCGGCCGGGGTCTCGATTGTCCGGGTAAAGAGTCGGGCGAAGTCGCCGTATAATAATCCAGAATATGCTGCCATTGCACCGGATTCACCAATGGCTGCGATGGATAAAAGTTTCTACTTACGTTGGTGTCCCGCAGGCTGTTGGGATACCGCTCCATTCCATAGTAAAAGATTCCCAGCCTTGGCCCCATGGCCGGCAATACACCCTTCTCCCAGCTTCGGCTATCCAGCAAAGAGGGATCGGGCACCATATGGCATGACCCACACCAGGTCTTCGCCAGCACCGCCCCTTCCCTGATGGACGCCAGAGGCACCTGCGCATGCGATTGGTTACGATGATATCCCCCACATGAACATAAGACAATCGATAGAATCAGCGCCGTTCCGGAAAAAACATTTCCCGGTAAAAATTTAACCATAAGGCTAAAATTACCGAAAACCCGCCAAAACCAGTTGGCCATTACTCTCCCACCCATCGCCGCCCTCGCGGGCGACCTCCACCCCTACCGCATCCGATTCCTCAAGACAATAAAAGACGGCCCCTTTTTCCAATCGGTAGCCGGCTTGATAAATCCCGGTCCTACCGAACAATTGGCCAGTAAAATATCCGGCTTGCCATCCCCATCTATATCGGCCACATCCATCGTGATCCATCGTCCGCACCGGGCCGCAGTAACAGTGTGCGGGCTGAATTGACCATTACCCTTGTTTTCCAGGTAGACGAACCCCTCATCTGGCTGCGACCGGTAATCCGCGAAATAGGCAATGCTGGCGATATCCAGATCACCATCACCATCGAAGTCCCGGGCCATCGCCCGGTAACACCCATTCATCGGAAAAAAATACTGTTGGGTAAAATGTTCATGCCCGTCATTCTGAAAAATATATACTCCATGGTAAGGCTTCAAAACCGTGGAAAAATCCCCGTTGTCGCCACAGGTATACAAGATGTCCGGATGCCCGTCCCGGTTGAAATCATCCAGCTCGAAATAGGTGGAGCCATAGCAAGGCGGAAAAGTCAGTACCCGTTGCTCGGCAAACTGGCCATTTCCTTTATTCGTAAAGAGAATAATGCCTTCATCTCCTTGTGCAAACAATACCCATATATCCGGCAGGCCATCGTGATTATAGTCCTGCACCACTGCGCGTATCGCACCCGGAACAGCTCTCAATACATGTTTCTCATACCGGCCATTACCCTTGTTCTCCAGCCAGGATAGCTCACCCTTGATAAACCCAAACTCACACACTACCCAGTCCTGTCTTCCATCCCCATTGAGATCCGCGCCGACCAGGTTCACCGGCCGCATCAATCCGCTATATACCGGTGTATCCCCTGGCACAAAACGCTGCCCGTCCACAGTCAGCCTATCGATATGACCGGCCATCGCATTATTGGGCGCAAACGCACCGATATTACAGGCGGTATATCCGCCCCGATCCCCCACCAGATCCACCACCGCCCCACCGATGTCGACACTGGTCCTTCGGTCGCCGAAGCCTCCGGCGGAGGCGACCCACCGGTCAAATGAATGCCGGAGGATATCCGACGTCAATATCTGACGCGTAGCCGCATCATATCGTATCAGGCAGGTAGCCGGCGGCGTTTTATCCCGCATAACCGGCGCCATCACCTCAAAATCCGTCGAATCGGCCCGCAATGGCTCCCTTCGCTGCTGCCGCGGCAGACTGTCCGGAGCCAGCGCCGTATAGTACGCTATCACCGCCCCCCACTCTTCCGGCGACAACATAGGTGCAGCCGGATAATAACCCCTCCCCACATTCGGGTCCTGACTATTGTTCGGATAACGTTGATACTTATACTCGAAGATTCCCAGCCGCGGCCCCATCTGCGGTAACACCCCCTTTTCCCAGGTATCCGCATCCAGCAGATCCGGACTTGGCAGTTGATGACAAGACATACAATATTTGGCCGCCAATGCCTTCCCCTGCGTGATACTTTCATCGGGAACGCCGGCATGTAAACGATTCTTCTGATACATATCGCCCGGCGCCGGAGGCGACGGGGTTTGGCAGCCATTCATCGCTGTTACCACCACCAACCCCGTCACCACAATCACCCAAATCCGCCGTTTCGCCATGATCACCCAATTCCGCCGCGTCGCCGTTACCACAATTTTTTTGATCATATCAGTACCCCGGGTTCTGCTTTAGCTGGCCATTCGACAGATCGATCTGCGCCTGCGGGATCGGATAATATTCGTTCTTACCCACCGTAAAATTACCCGTCGACAAATCCCCCGTGAACTTCCCTTCGTACGCGAAATAAGCATTCAACGTCGGCCCCGCAATACCCCAGCGCGATAGGTCGAAGAATCGCTGCCCTTCGCAAGCCAGCTCCAGCTTTCGCTCGAAGTAGACCGCCGTCAGGGCGTTAGCGGCCGTGAAATAACCCGCCGGATAAGGCGACACCACATAATTGGCGGCTGGTGTAGTGGAGAACCCGTTTAATGGAATAGAATCGTTCTTATACTGGTATAAAATATTAACCGGGTTGGCCGCCCTCGCCCGCACAAAGTTCACATACGTCTCCGCATGTGTATAGTTACTCAGCTGCGCTTCACATTCCGCCGCCATCAACAGCACATCCCCAAAGCGAATGACGTTTTCGTTAATGGCTGATCCGGGAGCCCAGGAGCTCTGATTGGAATAGGTCCCCTCCGTCGCCTGCCAATAAATATTTTTCTTATTGGAATAGGGACCGGCCGATGCCTGATCACGTATCCAGTTGTTACCGGGATGCAGTCCCCAGTCATGTACCGGAATGCCGCGCCGCGCAATCGTCCAATCCAGCCGGGGATCGATATTGCCGGCATCGGGCGTAAAAGGCTGATCGGAAGTCAAACCCATATCATTGGCAATCGGATAATTATTATAGTCTGTAATATAAGGCAGGCCGTTCGGATCGGTCCGGTAGGAATTGGCCAGATCGATAGACGGCTGGAAGAATCCGCAACACCTGAATGGGCTATTGTACGGGAAATTCAGCATGTCGCCCTGGTTGGCATTCGCAATGGAGTTGGTCCCGTCATTGGCATCCATCTGGATCGCAAACACCGATTCAGGACCATTCTTGGTGGCCCCATCGAAATTATCTTCGAACCGGGCAGCCAGCGCATACGGCGCACCGCTCGAAGTGACGCCCCCCGTCCCGGCGCCGCCGTAGGTAGAGGGAATAACCTGGTCGAACAATGCTTTGGCCTGTGTATATTTCTTCTCATACAGGTAAATCTTGGCCAGGTAACACATCGCCGCCCACTTGTTCGCAGCTCCTATGTTGGTTTGCGTAGCAGGCAAACTATCCATAGCCACGGTCAGGTCGGCCTCTATCTTCGGGTAGACGTCTGTATTGTTAGGCTGGTTGAAATTCGTCGTCGTCTCATCTACCCAGGGCACCATATTGAAAAAGCGACGGAGCTGGAAATAATAATGCGCCCGGAGAAATTTAGCCTCCGCCGAGAATTCAGTGCGCTGTGCAGCCGTCATTCCCGGCGTATTGGCCATCCCGATCAGCACGTTATTACATCGGGTGACACCTTCATACAAAGCGACCCATTTGTCGTTGAAGAACCCATTGCTCGCAACGCTCTGCGCATTGGCAATCGGTACAATCGGCGGCTGGTCCCCAATGGAGCTGCCCTTATGATTATCCCCCCCTGCCACACTACCATAGATCCAATCTGATGGAGAGGCATCCCAGGGTGTTCCCTGACCCGCCAGGTCTGTAACATTGGGCCCCTGGCCATCCAATGCTCCATAGGCGCCCACCAGCAGGGACTGAACCCCATCCGGAGTATTCACCTCTTCGGCCTGCAATGCCCCCAAAGCAGGTTTATTCAAAAAACCTTTGCTACATCCCATACTCAGCAACACCACCGCCGATAAAACAAGTATTAATGCATGATATTTTTTAGTATTCATAATCTCTCTTTTAAGGTTTATTAAAAGGTAACCTGCAATCCCAGCAGGTATTGACGCGGATTGGCATACGAACCTTCATCGATGCCAAAATCGGTAGCGGAGTTCTGCCCATTGGTCGCATTGACGGAAATCTCAGGATCGACGCCGGAATATTTGGTAATGGTGAACAGGTTAGCCGCCTGAACATAAGCCCTTAACCGGCTGATCCCCGTCTTCGCCAACCCCCCGAATGTATACCCCAGCGTCAGGTTCTTGGCCCGTAAATAGGATCCCTTTTCTACGAAATAAGAATTGGGAACGGTATTGGTGCTGGCATTGCTGCCATTGACGTCATCCTGGATAGGTGCCTTGGCACCGACACCCTGGTTGGTAAAAGTCCAGGAATTATACAATGCCGTATGACTGCTGGCAGCGCCTGGAAAAGAACCATAGAAATCGGTCCACCACTTTACTTCATTAAAGACATCATTGCCGTAAACACCGTAAAGGAAAATGCTGAAATCAACATGTTTGTACTCCAGTCCCACATTGGCGCCATAAGTGAATTTGGGACTTGGATTACCCAGGAATTCCTTACTGTTCGCATCTACCCAACCCTGATGGCTGGCATCCGCATAACGAAACCTTCCTATCCCTTCATCGGCCTGGTATTGCGTGATACCGCCATTGCTGGCCTTCACAGCTGCTGCATCAGCCGCAGTGATCTCTGCCTGGCTGTTCCAGAACCCGATGATCTTATACCCATAGAAAGCGCTCACCGGATGCCCTACCTCGTTGCGGACGATATAGCTGCCATTAAACCGCCTTGCATCTTCATCAAAATAAGTAGCCCCACCCGCTGCGTCCACCGAGAGTATCTTATTGTTGATCGTCGTAAAGGTCAATGTACCGAATAGCTGCAGCCCCCTGGCAATAGGTGTCTGCCCATTCACCATAACGTCTATCCCGGAATTCTTCATGCGACCGACATTATAGGCCGGTACGGTGGCTGCTCCCTCATCCCCCGGAAGAGTGATCTGATACAGCAGATCTTTGATATTCTTTTCATACCAATCTGCGCTGATAGTCAGCTTTCCTTCCAGAATAGTCAGATCGAAACCCGCATTGGCGCTGCCGTCCTGCTCCCACTTGGCATTCGGATTGCCGATCTGGGACGTAGACAATCCATACGCCAGCGAATTACCCGTACCAGCGAGATCATAATAGGTACTCTGATTATTCGACCCGTACAGGGTGTACGAGTTCGTGCCCAAGGCATTGAATTGGTTACCCATAATCCCGTACGAACCGCGGATCTTCAGATCCGTTATCCAGGTCCAGGTTTTCAGGAAGTTCTCTTGTGAAATACGCCATCCCGCGCTTACAGCATAAAAATCCCCCCACCGGTTGGTGATGAACTTGGAAGTTCCATCCCTTCTGAAAGTAGCGCCGAACAGATACTTCTCTTTGTAGTTGTAGTCTGCCCTGGCAAAATAGGATGCCAGGCTTTCACCACTGCCTATCGGCGCCAGATAACCGGCCGTTGTAGGACTGTAATTGATTTGTGGATTGCTGTTGCTGTAATTGGTCGTACCACCCGAACCTGTCGATAAATTGACATAATTCGGATCATTGGAGAAAGAGCCCAGCGTAGTGGCGCCCATATTGTTATTGATAAAATCATACGCTTCCATACCGGCTACCGCCTTCAGGCTATGATCCCCTTTTGTGAAAGAATAGGAGAGAGTGTTGGTCCAGGTCCAGTCATTGCCATTATAGGAAGTCGCTGTGTAGGAAGGTTGTGTATACTGCGGTTCCGCATCATAGAAGTCAGGCGTAAGATAGGTGTGGCTCCAGCCATAGTAGTCTTCACCGCCGAAACTGGTGCGAAAGGTCAGATTTTTCAGGACGTCAACCTCGCCGAACACATTCCCGAACAACCTGCCGGCCAGCCCCCGGTCATTGGAAGTCGTCGCCTGTATAGAGACAGGATTACGCGGATTATTCAATCCTTTGGGACTACTGCCGGCAAAATTCCCACCGATATCATACACCGGTATAATCGGATTCTCACGCATGGCCATTCCAATCGCACCGCCTTCTACCAGAATACCGCCATTGGCCTGCGGATTATTGATATAGGAATACGCCAGGTTTTCACCGATCCGGATCCGGCTCCCCAATTTATAGGTGGCATTCGACCGGATCGTATATCTCTTCAGATAAGTATCGATCAGCGTACCCTGTTGATTAAAATAGCTCAACGAGAACAAATACGACCCCTGGTCACTGCCTCCCGAGATAGATACGGTATGCTGTTGAATAGGCGCTTTCTTGAAGATCGCATGATACCAGTCCGTACCGGTTTGATTGGCTTTGGCGATCTGGTAATAGTTGGCGCCGCCACTGGTCTGATCCCCGTTTTCCAGCGCCGGATTCGCCGCAGGAGAATTCTGAGGGAAGCCGCCCGTCTCGACGGTTCCGTTCAGCGTGCCATTGACCAGCCAGTAAGGCATCACCGGGGTTGAGCCAAAACCGTAGATGTTACTGCCCAAAGGCTGCACATCGCCCGGATTCAGTGTATTGTAATTCTGCCCGGACTCGAACAGCAATTGGCCCCCTTCAGTCGAATTCAGGATATGCCAGACATTGCCGCCTTGAGGCACCTGCATACCGACATAGCCGTCATAAGATACTTTCGTCTTACCCGTTCCTTTCTTGGTAGTAATGACGATGATGCCATTGCTGGCACGCGATCCATAGATAGACGCAGCGCCCGCATCCTTCAACACCTGCAAACTGGCGACATCATTGGTATTCAGGTCACTTACATTTTGAGTGGGCACGCCATCGACAACATACAAAGGCGTGTTGTTTCCAAAGGAGTTGAAACCCCTGATCCGGATCACCGGTGTCTGACCCGGCTGGCCGCTGCCGATCACCGTCACCCCCGAGGCCTGACCTTGTAGCATGTCGACCACATCGGGTACCGGCTGCTTACGGGCTGAGGACAGGTCAACCACAGAGACCGCGCCGGTCAGATCTTTTTTTCTTTGAACTGCATAACCCGTCACCACCACTTCATTGAGTGAAGAGTTGGCGGCGACCAGCGTTATGTCTCCCAATAAAGTCCTTCCAGCCACAGGAATTTCCTGTTTATCAAAACCGATGGAAGAGATGATCAGCGTACTGTTGTCAAGGACAGCAATACTGAATGTTCCGTCAGCAGCCGTCTGGGTAGCACCCTTGCTACCCTTAACTTGTACAGTAGCGCCAGATAACGGCTGCTTGTCTGTACTGCTGATGATCTTACCGGAAACTTTTTTCTGAGCGAAGAGGAATGAGCTGGTTAGTACCAGACAAACGAGTAGGTATACCCGCAGTGAGGTGTTAGTTTTGAATGTCATAGGCAAGTTTTGTTTTGCATAGTGAAACTAAACATTCGTCATTCAACCTGTATCACTCTCCATGCAAAATGTATCTTCATATAAATAGAAACCTATACAATTTGGCCACAACTGCAATATTCCCGCACTTTCATCCCCTCCAAATAATCCGAATTTTTCTCCAATCCGGAACAAAGTGCCCCGGGTCACGGAAAAAGTGCCTGGCAATACCGAAATTGACCGAAATTGCCCTGATATGGCCTTTTAACATTTTTTTTATCCCGTTTTATACCCTTATTAGTATCTTCAGAATACGCTTAGCCCTAACTGCTAATACCGAAAACACTATGAACAGGCTGTTATTTTTATTCCCTGCCTTTCTCTTATTTGCAAGCAGTTGCGAACGGAAAATGTCTTCCGGGCAAATAAAGGACAACTTAGAAAAGGCAATGTCAGCTTACCTGCAGAAGCCACGGCCAGGTAAGCCGCCGTTGAACTTCCAGATGCTGGATGTAGATTACTATTTGGATGGCGATAATTTTTACCTGTGCAATTTCAAGGTCAAATTGTACCGTTCGGATGGCTCAGATACCACCGGCTTCATCCGCAGCAAGATTTCCAATGATTTTTCCGTTGTCAAAAGGTGATCTGCCGCTTTTAAAAAAATGGCGCCTCGCGGCGCCATAACAAATAATTTGATATGTAGTATTCCTTAGCTGGTGGCCCAGGCCTTGTCCCCCTTCTTATAATCAATACATCCCTCATATTTCGCCGGCACAGCCACATAACGCAGCGCCTTAGTCGCCCCCGGCTCGGAAGTAAAGTAGCCCCACAACGTCAGTTCTTTCATCATCCGGAAATAATGCCTCGGATCCTTGTCAGTCTTCTTGGATTGATGCTCTTTCTGATCCTTGTCCAACCCGACCAGCAGATCATGGCGTTGCTCCGGCGTTGCATCCATGAAATAGTGACCATTATTCTGTTTGCTGGCCTCATTCAGGGCATGTATACCGTCGGTAAATATCTTCTGATCTTCGGGGGTATAGCAATCCCTCACGATACGCGTCATAAATTCACCCACCTTCACATCCTTGGCGCCCGGTGAATGGGTCGCCGGCAGAATGGTTTCGGCTACTTCGTCGAGAAAGGCAACATCGTCGTTAGAGAAATTAATGCCGCCGGCGCCGATGTTCTTTTGCGGGTTGGTACAACCTGAAAGCCACATTTCTGCCCCCAGAATAGTACCTCCAAGAATCAGACTGACCCGGCTCAACGCATGTCTTCTGTTCATTTTACTATTTTTTAAGATTCCTAAATTCAAATACTTTTTGCGGCATAACCTAAATATTACCCTTCTTCAGTTCGCTCACCGCATGATCCACCGCCCTGGCCGTCATCGCCATATAGGTCAGCGACGGGTTGACGCAATTCGCAGAGACCATGAACGATCCATCGGTCACAAACACATTCTTCGCATCCCATACCTGGTTATAGCTGTTCAGCACAGACGTCTTAGGATCCTTGCCCATTCTCGCTGTACCCATCTCATGGATGCCGCGACCGGGGAAGGGATTGTCGCTACGACTCTTTACGTTCTTCACGCCCGCCGCCTCCAGCATTTCCACCGCATCGGATTCCATATCTTTTCTCATCTTCAGCTCGTTCTCTTTCAGTTCGCAGTCGATGTTCAGCACATTCAACCCCCACTTGTCCTTCGTCGTCTTGTCCAGTGTCACCTTATTTTCATGATAAGGCAGGATCTCCCCGAAACCGCCGATATTCATCGTCCAGGGCCCCGGCTCAGTCAATGCCTCTTTGTACTCCTTACCTATACTGTATTCAGCCACCTCATGATTATAGCCTTCTCTTCCGCCGCCGCCCTGGTAACCAAAACCGCGGATATAATCACGCTTGTCATCGAATATGTTTCGGAATTGAGGAATATAGATCCCGTTCGCTCGTCTGCCATAATAGTACTTATCCTCATAGCCATCCACAGTCCCGCTCGCTCCTACCCCCAGATGATGGTCCATCAGGTTGTGTCCTAGTTCGCCGCTGCTGCTGCCCAGACCATCTGGCCAGATATCGGTAGCGGAGTTCATCAACACCCACGCGCTATTCAGCGTGGACGCATTCAGGAAAACGATTTTGGACTTGAATTCATACGTCTGGTTCGTCTCCGCATCCAGCACCTCCACTCCCGTGGCCTTCTTCGTATCTTTATCGTAAAGGATCTTCGTCACGATCGACCAGGGACGCAGCGTCAGATTGCCCGTCTTTACCGCAGCGGGCAAAGTCGAAGACTGAGTGCTGAAATACCCGCCAAACGGACAACCCAGCCAGCATTTGTTACGGAACTGGCAGCCCGGCCTGCCCTCATGCGGCACCGTTATATTGGCCACCCGGCCGATGATCATATGCCGCGTACCTTTATAGTGATCTTTTAATCGTGCGGAGACATCTTTTTCCACGCAGGTCATATCGTAAGCCGGCAGGAAATGACTGTCCGGCAGATGCGGCAGATTTTCTATCGACCCACTGATGCCGGCCCATTTCTCCACGTAGGTATACCAGGCCTCTATTTCCTTATACCGGATAGGCCAGTCGATGGCGATACCATCCTTCGCATTGGCGCCGAATTGAATGTCACTCCACCGATAACTCTGACGACCCCACATCAGGCTGCGACCACCCACATGATAGCCGCGGAACCAGTCGAAACGTTTGGTTTCGGTATAAGGACTTTCGCTGTCCTTGCACCAGTAATCCAGATTGGTTTCATTCAGTGGATAATCCCGTTTCAAAACAGGATAATCCTTGATCATCTCCTGGGTGCGTGTTCCGCGATGAGGATAATCCCACGCCTCTTTGTTCGCATTGACGTAATCCTTGATATGTTCGATATTCCTGCCTCTTTCCAGCATCAATACCTTCAGACCTTTTTCCGTCAGCTCTTTGGCGGCCCATCCTCCGCTGATCCCTGAACCGATCACGATTGCGTCGTAAGTGTTGTCGGCCATAATCGTTAGCTATTTTGTTTAGTGTTAAAAATACATATTAAAATCCCCATCGTCCCCTCCGAAAGCCCTGCATCCGCGGCCCTCGGCCGCCGTAGCTTCAGCGAAGGCGGCTCACACATCACAGATCCTCACCCCTTCCTCGAGCGACGCCAGCTTATCCGCCTTTGCAGGAATAAACTCCTGGGCTACATAGCCCGTATACCCCGTCGCCAGAATTCCCCTCATGATCGCCGGATAGAACAGTTCCTGCGTATCGTCGATCTCATGACGCCCCGGCACCCCGCCGGTATGATAATGCCCGAAATACTGATGAGAATCCGTGATCGTCCGGATGACATCCCCCTCATCGATCTGCATATGATAAATGTCATACAGCAGCTTGAAATGCTCCGACCCCAGCCGCTTCACCAGTTCGATGCCCCATTTCGTATTGTCGCACATCTGGTCCTTATGATTGATTTTGCTGTTCAGCAGTTCCATCTGAATGATCACCCCTTTCTGTTCGGCCAGCCCGATGATCTGCTTCAACCCATCCACACAGTTTTTCAGCCCGGTCTCATCATCCATGCCTTCCCGGTTCCCGCTGAAACAGATCAAATTCTTATAGCCGGCATCCGATACCAAACCGATATGCTCTGTATAATTTTTGATCAGCACCGGGTGATATTCGGTATGATTCCAGCCCTTTGTCAAAGAGATTTCCGCTCCATTGCACATGGAGGACCAAATACCATGCTTCTTCAGTATAGGCCAGTCGGCAGGCCCGACCAGGTCGATTGCCCCAAACCCTATCTTATTGACCGCATCACATAATTGATCCAGCGGAATATCGCCATAACACCAGCGACATACCGAATGATGGATAGAACCTTTTAGTTTCACCTTCTTGTTTTTTTGGATGCCTTCGGCCGTAGACCGAAGAGAGGACAACATTCCTGTAGTACCGAGCGCAGCCGTTCCTGCTACGATTTTCTTTATGGCAACTCGCCTGGAGGGTTGATTGGACATATATAGTGACCGCCGGCGATTTATGGATTTCGCCCGATTGAACAAGGAAATTACGAAATGTTATGATTCCAGGAAGCATTTAAACCGTTATCAGCATTAAAAATGGATTAACGGTAAATAATTTTAAAATACCCCCCCCATAAAACTTTAAATAATGTCCGATTTCCATAAAGATATCCTAAAATTGCAGCGATAAATTAAATGTCTACTCATGAACAGACGTCTCAGAATGGGCATGATCGGCGGTGGTAAGAATGCCTTCATCGGCGCCGTTCATCGCATTGCAGCCAACATGGACGGACTCATCGAACTTGTCTGCGGAGCCTTCAGCAGCCATCCCGATAATGCCCGCGAGTCCGGTAAATTATTGTTCCTGCCCGACAACCGGGTATATCTTTCCTATGAAGAAATGATCGAGAAAGAAAGCCGCCTGCCGGAAGGGGAAAGAATGGACTTCGTGGCAATCGTCACGCCCAACCATCTGCATTTCGCCCCAGCCATGCTGGCCCTGGAAAAAGGCTTTCATGTCGTCCTCGATAAACCCATGACCTTTACGCTGGCCGAAGCCATACAATTGCAAAAAAAGGTCAAAGAGACAGGATTGCTTTTTTGCCTTACCCATACCTACTCCGGCTATCCCATGGTCAAACAAGCTCGCCAGATGGTCAGGACAGGCGACTTCGGAAAGATTCGCAAAGTCTATGTGGAATACCCGCAAGGCTGGCTCAGCCGGCTCTCGGAGAAGGATGGCAGCAAACAGGCCGAATGGAGGACGGATCCTGCCCGATCAGGAAAAAGCGGGGCGATGGGCGACATTGGCACCCACGCCGCCCACCTCGCCGAATACATCAGCGGTCTTCAGATAAAACAATTATGCGCCGACCTCAGTATCATGGTGGAAGGCCGGGCACTGGATGATGACGGCAATGTGTTGCTTCGATTTGATAATGGAGCGACCGGTGTTCTCTACGCTTCCCAGGTGGCGGCCGGGGAAGAAAATGCGCTGAAGATCCGCGTCTATGGTGAAAAAGGCGGCCTGGAATGGGCACAGCAAGAGCCCAATACCCTGCTGGTGAAATGGCTGGACCAACCTACCCAGGTCTACCGGGCCGGCACTCCCTGGCTTTCATCCTATGCCAAACACAATACCCGCACCCCCGCCGGACACCCCGAAGGATATCTGGAGGCCTTCGCCAACCTCTACCGTAACTTCGCACTGACCCTGGGCGCCCGGCTGGATGGCACCACCCCCTCGCCCGAAGAGCTGGACTTCCCCGGCGTCGACGACGGCGTCCGTGGCCTGGCATTCATCGATAACCTCATCAGCAGCAACGAGAGCCTCGAGAAATGGACCTTTTTCAAAATAGAAGGTCAGGGCGATTGCTGACACTCGAACCGATAAAACATAACGTATGCGTACAATAAAAGGCCCCGCCATCTTCTTAGCTCAGTTCCTGGGCGATCAGCCGCCTTTCAATACCCTCACTGACATCTGCAAATGGGCTGCAGATTTGGGCTATATCGGCGTTCAATTACCCGCATGGGACAGTCGCGTCATCGATCTCAAAAAGGCGGCGGAAAGTAAAACTTACGCAGACGAACTCAAAGGCATCGTCTCCGATGCAGGTCTGCAGATCACCGAATTGTCCTCGCACCTGCTGGGGCAGTTGGTAGCAGTGCACCCCGCCTATGACGCCCTCTTCGACGGCTTCGCCCCCGCTACCGTTCATAATAATCCCAAAGCTCGCCAGGAATGGGCGGTGCAGCAGCTGAAATATGCGGCCAAAGCCTCCTACAACCTCGGCCTGAATGCCCATGGCACCTTCAGCGGAGCACTCCTCTGGCCGACGATGTATCCCTGGCCTCAACGCCCTGCCGGCCTGGTAGAGACAGGATTCAAAGAATTGGCCGCCCGCTGGTTGCCTATCCTCAACGAATTCGACAAGTACGGCGTAGACCTCTGCTACGAGATCCACCCGGGAGAAGACCTGCACGACGGGATCACCTACGAGATGTTCTGGCAACATACCAACCGCCATCCGCGGGCTTGTCTCCTCTACGATCCCTCTCACTTTGTCCTGCAATGCCTCGACTATCTGGAATACATCGATATTTATCACGAACGCATCCGCATGTTCCATGTCAAGGATGCCGAATTCAATCCCACCGGCCGCCAGGGCGTTTATGGCGGCTACCAGAGCTGGATTGATCGCGCCGGCAGGTTCCGTTCGCTGGGCGATGGACAGGTCGATTTCAAATCCGTTTTCAGCAAACTCACCGCCTACAATTTCCCCGGCTGGGCAGTCCTGGAGTGGGAATGCTGCATCAAGCATCCCGAAGATGGCGCAAAAGAAGGCGCCCCCTTTATCAAAGAACATATCATCCGGGTCACCGACAAAGCCTTCGATGATTTCGCCGGAACCGGAAAGGATGAAAAATTTAATCGTGCCGTTCTGGGTTTATAATCATCGCAGTTTGACAAAATTTCGGAACTTGTACGCCGAAAGTCAGTTTATAAAAAAGATCACTATGAGCAAAAAATTAGCATTCATTTTATCCGGCGCTATCCTGATGGCAGCTTGCGGCAATGGCAACGACACCAAAACTGCCGACAACAAAGACACTACCGCTTCTACAGCCCCCGCAGCTGCAGCCACGACCTCTTCTGACAAAGGGCTCGAACTCATCGGCGCCAGTGATTGCACGACCTGCCATCGCCTACACCAGGCTGAGGGCGGAGCTTCTATTGGACCCGCCTATGATCAGGTGGCCGCTAAATACAGCCCCGCAGCCGATACGACCGTCACCCGCCTCGTGAACAAGATCATCTCCGGTGGCAGCGGCGTTTGGGGCACTATCCCGATGACACCCCATGCTGCCCTGAAGGCAGATGATGTGAAGACAATGGTCACGTATATCCTTGCACTGAAAAAATAAGGTGCTAAAATGGCGCCCAGCAGGAAAATTAAAAAACTATAGCCATGCGTAAAACGATTTTTGCCATCCCGGTGCTGCTGTTATGCTTCGCGCTGACCAGCCCCCTCTTTTCCTTTCGGTCCGGAGCCAACCGGCCCGTCGCACCTTACACGGAGCCCGAAAATCCCCTGCACTCCCCCATCGGGATCTTTTATCAGCCGAAAGTGCTGATCTTCTGTAAGACCAATGGCTACCACCACGCCAGCATTACCACCGGCATCGCCGCCATCCGCCAATTAGCCGCACAGAACGGATTCGCTGTGGACACTACCGTTGATTCATCCTGGTTCCGCCCGGAGATCCTGCGCAAGTATGCCGCACTCATCTTTCTCAGTCCTACCGGTAAGGTTTTCGGCCCCGAAGAAGAAAAAGCCCTGCAGGACTATATTCATCATGGCGGTGGTTACGTCGGCATCCATGCCGCGACGGATTGTGAATATAACTGGCAATGGTATGGCGACCTCGTTGGAGCCTTCTTCCGGTCGCATCCGAAGCAGCAGCAGGCGAGCTTCGTCATCGTCGACAAAGACAATCCCTCTACCCAGGGCTTTCCCGATCCCTGGTCACACTTCGATGAACTGTATAATTTCAAATACATCAATCCTACTATCCACGTCCTGATTAGAATAGACGAGACTTCCTACACCGGCGGCGCTAACGGAGACAAACATCCTTTTTCGTGGTATCATGATTTCGACGGCGGCCGTGCCTTCTATACCGCCCTCGGCCATACCGATGCTACCTGGTCGGATCCGCTGTTTCTGCATCACCTGCTCAGCGGCATCCAGTACGCCATGGGAACAGCCAAATGGCCCGCCTCCACACCCAATATGACCATACCGGATTCGGTCTCGACGCCAAAGCCCTACGTACCTAAATCCTAAAGTAACGTAGCACTACCCTACCGCGCGCCGCCTACGCGCGCCCATGCGCGCCTCATCGGTCAGATGGTAGGCAATTTATATCCATTGTGGTACTCCTTCATCAGGTACCCTGCATTGATTTTGTCATCAGCGAACTGACCGGCCCCGGCATCCCAGGATAACCGCTGCCCGCTGCGAAATGAAATATTACCCATTTGCGCCACCGTGGCCACATGGGTAGCTTCTTCAATGGAGCAACGCAGATCTTCCATCTTCCGCGACCGCACCGCTGCGATAAAATTCACCCAGTGATTGTCCAGCCCGTTGTCCGACGACTTGACGAAGGGCTTGGCTACCTTATTCTTACTCTGACGTTCCTCGATCACCTCCCAGCCCGAACGACTCAACACCAGCGTGGCATTGTTGCCGATATAGGCAATGCCATGGTCCCGGTTATACGAGCCGTTGTCAATGCCCATCGCATGGTCCCATACCATATTGAATCCGTCAAATTCATATAATGTCGTCAACGTATCCGGCGTCTCCTCACAGAGATCGGGGTAGGCGAACCTTCCTCCCAGCGCCGCAATCGTCTTCGGCGTCGTCGCCTTCATGCCTAACAACCCGTAATCCAGCAAATGCACGCCCCAATCCGTCATCAGGCCTCCCGCATAGTCCCAGAACCAGCGGAAATTAAAGTGAAAGCGACTGGCATTAAAAGTACGTTGAGGCGCCGGCCCCAGCCACATGGCAAAGTCCACACCCGGCGGCGGCGGCGTATCCGACACCACCGGCTCCGGTTTCATCCAGCCCTGGTAACACCATACCTTTACGGTCCGGATCGGGCCTAGCTGCCCTGAATGAACGAAGTCGACCGCATCCCTGAAATGTTGCTGGCTCCGCTGCCACTGGCCTACCTGCACCACCCTGCCGTATTTCTTTTGCGCCGCAATCATGGCCCTGCATTCCCCGATGGAATTGCCGCATGGTTTTTCTACGTATACATCCTTCCCTGCCTGGCAGGCTTCGATCATGATCAGCGCATGCCAATGATCGGGCGTGCCGATGATCACCGCGTCGATGTCTTTTTGCTCCAGTAACTTTCGGTAATCATGATACGTTTTCACCCGGCTGGTATCCACTTTCATCGCTGCCAGGTCTTTCATGCGCTTGTCCAGCACATTGTTGTCGACATCACAAAGGGCCACAACATTCACCCCCGGCACCTTCAGCGCGGACGACAAATCGGACCACCCCATGCCGTTCAGCCCGATGGCTCCGATATTGATCTGGTCAGAAGGGGATACCCGGAAAGGGGCACGACTAAAAGCGGAGAAAAAGACTGTTCCTGCCGCCAGGGCGGAACTCTGTTGTAAAAAGGATCGACGGGTATTCATATGAAAGCAGCGCAGTTTCTTATGCCCATGATGGCATGCGCTGTTTCAATTTAGTGAAAATTTCCCACTTCGCTTATTTGGATAACGTTATCTCACTTTATTTAGACAACGTTATCGTACTCTTGATGACGGTGACAGACGGTACCGTGACAAAGCCTTCGCTCACAGTCCCGGCCTGATTGATGGAAGAGTTCAGCGTCAGGGTATTCCCGCTGATCGTAAAATGAGCGCCTTCGATCTTAATCGTATCCCCGGCAGATAGGCTCACGGCGAAGGGAGTCGTGGCGCCGAAATAAAGAGAGTCCGTTCCGATCAATTTATAGCTCGTGCTGGAAGAAGTAGGGGCAATAGTTGTCGTATAGGGCGTCGTGACGGTATCAGGCGGGTTGGTTCCGGCAGTAGAGATGGTGGTATAGCTCGTGTCGATAGTATAACCGATCCCACTTCCCGACATCGAATCCGCGGAAAAGCTGATCGTGCCCGAATTATCGATCGTCGTAAAATCGATAATATCGACCGCCTGGCCGATACCCGTTTCCGTCGCAGTTAAATTGGCGTCCGAGGTCAGGGAGATAAAATTCCACGTCGTTCCCGCTAATGGGTTCGTCGAACTGTTACTGCTACTATTGCTCTTTTTACAGGCGCCCATCATAAGCAACACCAGAACAGAAGAAAGAACGATAATTTTATTGGCCATAACGGTAAAAGTTGTTCCTGCGATAACGAAAATAAAGCATTCTTATTATGCGCGCCCAGGCCAAAGGCCCCTGCAGCCAAGATTAACATATTCCTTAGAATTATTTCGCCACGAAACAATTCTAACCCGACTTATTACCTAATTTTAGCCAAAAAGAAGTGCCCTTTTTCAACAGGATATTTTTACTGACAGGATTTATTTTATCAGCCCTTGCGGCAAAACCGCAGGGCATCCCTGATCCCCGGGACGGTCACCCCATAGATACCGTCAATTCTCCGGTGGATACTTCCCATCGACATGCCACAGCAGATACCACAGCCCCGCATCGCGTCCACTGGTTCACTGGTAAGGAACAGGTAGATCTTATCGATATCGGCCGCACCTTATTTCTTCGTAATACCCGTAATGGCGGTATCCGCAAGGATTCATCGGGCAAAAAGGCCGGCAAATACTACCCTGCCATATTACCTTCGGCAGAGTATACCCTCGAAACAGGCGTGGCCTTCGACCTCACCAGCAGTCTTGCATTTTATACCGGCGATCGCTCTGATGATAACATCTCTAATATCTATCTGGCCTCTGTCTTTACAGAAAAAAGCCAGATCCTGATGCCCCTCCAGGGCAACGTCTGGACAAAAGGCAACAAATACAATATCGTCACCGACTGGCGCTTCGAAATTTTCCCGCAGAACACCTATGGACTGGGCACGTTGACAACCACCGCCGATGCCGACGGCATTACCTTCAACTACTTCCGGTTTTATTCTACCGTGTATAAAACGGTAGCAAAAGACTTTTACCTGGGGTTCGGCTATGACGTTGACTATTTCTATAACGTCGGAGATGTCACACCGCCTTCCAATGGCCGGCCGGATGCCTTTAAAGAATACGGACTAACCCAGACATCCACTTCTTCCGGGCCCACCTTCAACATCTTATTCGACGGCCGGCGCAATGAGATCAATCCCCAGCCAGGTTATTACGCCAGCCTTATCTTCCGGCCCAACTTTACTTTCTTCGGCAGCAACACTAACTGGCAGTCGCTGCTGTTGGATGCCCGCCATTACCTCCATTTCCCCGCCAGCTCAGCAAACACGCTGGCCTTCTGGACCTATGATGTCTTAAATTTCAACAATAAAACACCCTATCTGTTGCTTCCTTCAACGGAATCCGACACCTACGCCAACATGGGCAGAGGCTATATCGGCGGTAGATTCAGAGGCAAAGACATGGTGTACCTGGAATCGGAATACCGATACGGTATAACGAGTAACGGGTTCCTCGGCGGAGTGGTGTTCGTCAACGCCCAATCCTACACGGAACCCGTTACCAATCGATTTGAAGCCATCGCCCCCGGTTGGGGTGCGGGCATTCGTATTAAGCTGAATAAATTTGCCAAGACCAATATCTCCCTGGATTATGGATTCGGCCTCCACGGCTCCCAGGGTATCTTCGCTAATCTGGGAGAAGTATTTTAAGCTGCTCCCGCCTTAGCGCTTTTTATTTCACATCATTTTACGATGGTCGCCGAAGTCAGCGTCTGCGAAAAATTCTCATACAACCTGACGCCGGTCGAACTGCTATCCGCCTCATCATCCTCTATCCGAACTATCCCGGTGCCAGGACAATCGTAGGTGATGATCTGTTCCAGTGATATATTGTTACAGTCGGTTGTCAGCAATATATTGGTCAGACAGGAGAAACCATTGATGTTTACCGGCTCCACAAATCCATATAAAGTCGTCGTAAGGGGACAGGCGAGGTTATTAGGATTATACTGATCAGGATTCTGCTGGATGATCCCATCCTGCGCGGGTACGGCAAAGGCTTCATAAGCCTGTAACCCGCCAAGACTGTCCGCTTCGTAAATAGCATCATTCGTAGGATCGACAGCGATATAACTACCTAAAAACCAACCAATATCATGCATCTCAAGGTAAACCGTGCCATATTGGTCCGTATACGTGTTCTTAGTTACCGTCATGGTGTCGAGTGCTGTTGGGGGTGAAAACGTCTGCGCCGGCCCCCCCGCTGCCGTATCAGCAACAAACGACGAATCGACGTAATACCAGGTATTACCCTGGGTCAGAGGAAACAAAGAACTGGTCCCGGCCCCCGCATTGGGACCCGACGAGTTCTTATTACAAGAGAGGACTACGATACAGGCTAAAATAATGGAAGAAGTGAAGAGTACTTTCATAACGTGTTGATTTCGGGACAGTTAGACATCCCTTATGGTACAAAGGTTTATTTACTTTATGTTAACGAAATGCTAATTTTATTATTATGGCGCTTAACACGTTCTTTATCCGGCAATTAGATCCCCTGTTGCTGCTCCTTTACATCAAATTCTTTGCCATTATACGCCGGTATCCTGTTACGCTCCTCCAATTATGCAATATCCCGGCCACCTACTATTTGTACGAGATTTCGGCCTAAAAAGCTGCCTTCCATCAACCAATTATTCTCTGCTACCATCCATTTGCCGAAATAGCCCTTTTCGCCCTCCTTAATACGGCGACGGACTGATGGCCGTCCACCCGCCATCGATCACCAGATTCTGGCCGGTGATATGCCTGGCCTGATCCCCGACAAGAAACAGGACTGCATTAGCCACATCGGCAGGAGTGGCAGGACGTCCCATCGGCGTGAGAGCCGACCATGTCTTTTCGTACGTGGCGTCATGCATCGTTCTTTCGGTGAGCGTTGCGCCCGGTGCTACCGTATTGACATTGATCTGGTAGGGCGACAGCTCGATCACAAGGTTTTTGGCGAGCATTTCCACCGCAGCCTTGGTCATTCCATAGGCAGCCAGGTCTTTATGAGCCTGGTGACCCGTGGCCGAAGACATGAATAGCAGCGAACCTCCCCACCCCTGCTCTTTCATCTCGCGCGCCGCCGCCTGTGCCAAAAAGAAGGTCCCCGTTAAATTAACTTTCAGCACCTTTTCAAAATCAGCCAGCGGGTATGTCAGAAAATTGCCGAACAAGGTGATACCGGCATTCGCGATGACAATATCTAAGCGCCCAAATCGCCCCATCGCCGTATGGATCATGTTGTTAATCGTCTCTGCTTGTGAGCTATCCCCGGCAACAGGCGCACACACTCCTTGTTCCGCATGAATGAGCTCCGCCGCCTTTTCCGCCAACGCAGCGTCAACGTCATTCAGAATAACCGCAGCCCCATGGGCCGCCAGTTGCCTGCTGATCTCAAATCCGATGCCCTGGCCCGCCCCCGTGACAATGGCCACCTTCCCGTCAAATG
>JAMFSL010000136.1 GCA_026225275.1 Puia dinghuensis | reverse complement strand
GTGATAGCCTGCTGAGCTTCGCCATCATCTTCCATTTCGACAAAACCGAAGCCTTTGCTGCGTCCGGAAACTTTGTCTTTTACGATCTTGGCGGAAGCGACGGTGCCGTGTTGTTCAAAAAGGTTTCTAAGATCCTCATCGGTCATCTGCCAGGAGAGGTTGCCTACATAAATGTTCATTGTACAAAAATTAAAAAATGATAAAAACCACTCTACCTACTAATAGACTACGATGGACTGAGAGATCTGACGACAGAAACTTACGACATCCGCTATAAAACTAAAAATAATAGAGCTATTATAAAGATAACAATTTTTATTACTTAGTAAAATTTTGTTCTAAATCCCGAAAACCAGGCATTAGTAGGGGTTTTCACGGATTCCGTACCGGCAAAAATCCGTTTTTATACGGATGTGGTTTAAATTTATTCAAGAAATGGGCTGAATTCCAGAAATATAATTAAAAAAGCCCGTGAATTATTCACGGGCTTTCAATATTGTGGCATCGGGCTTTGAACCCTTCTACCAACCAGCCGATATTCGGCGGAAATTTTGGTTATTCGGCAGAAACTTCGAATTCTACTTCCGCCTCATTGCTGTTGCCGAAATCGACTTTGGCCTTATAGGTACCGAGTTCCTTGACTTCATCAAGGATATGAATTCTACGGCGGTCGATCTCGTATCCTTTCTGGTCGCGGATAGCGCGGGCCAGCTGTACGGAGGTAACGCTGCCGAAGATTTTACCACTTGTACCTGTCTTTGCGCCGATCTTGATGGGGGCTGACTTGAGGACTTCGATCACTTTGTTCACTTCAGCCATCAACTTGGCCTCCTTCTTCTGCAGCTGTTTCATTCTTTCGTCCAGCTGTTTGAGGTTGGACTGATTGGCTTCAACTGCCAGTTTTCGGGGAATCAAGTAGTTACGGGCATAGCCGTTCTTGACGCTTACCTTTTCATGAGCGGAGCCCAGGTTGTCTACATCTTGAATTAAGATGACTTCCATACTGTTTGTTTTGTTCACCGTCGGCCCAATCCGAGCTGAGAACCAGCGGGACTGTCCCCCCTTTCCCAGGGAAAGAGGTTAGGGTGAGGTTACTTAATAAGTCTACTTCAATAAATCTGTTACGTAGGGTAACAATGCCATCTGACGGGCTTTTTTCACGGCATCGGATACTTTCCTCTGGTATTTCAGGGAATTACCGGTGATGCGGCGGGGCAATAACTTACCCTGCTCGTTCAGGAATTTTTTCAGGAATTCGGCATCCTTGTAATCGATGTACTTGATGCCATACTTCTTGAAACGGCAGAACTTTTTGGCGCGTTTCTCAGGCTTGATGGCGGTGAGATACTTGATTTCGTTTGCTTTTGCCATGGGTTACGCTCCTGCTTTTTCGGTTCCTGTAGGTACGCCACTTCTCTTCCTGCCATTGTACTCGACGGCGTATTTATCGAGTTTGGTAGCCATGAAACGTAACACGGTTTCGTCGCGGAGAATCTGGATCTTCAGCTTCTCATTGAAGTCGGATAGCGCATTGTATTCCAGCACCCAGTAAAGACCGGTGGTCTTTTTCTGGATCGGATACGCCAGTGATTTCAGACCCCAGGGATTTTCGTGCACTACGACTCCGCCGTTGTCTTTAACGAAGGCAGCGTATTTTTTCTGGGCGGCTTTATAGTCCTCCTCAGATAGCACAGGGGTAAAAATCACCATCAATTCATAATTGTTCATGATCCCTGTTTTTTTGTTTAAAAATTAATCGGGCTGCAAAGGTAAGGGATTTAGCGGGAAAAACCGGGTATTTTCACGAAAAACGGGGAGATTCAGCGTCTGAAGAGGATGAGGGGCAAGGAGGGGGTATAACGGGGGCGGAGAATGGCTGTGGATGGAGATTCCGCCGGAACGGCAGGCCGTTGCAGAAGGATGAGTTGCCCGAACGGCAGAAGGGGATCGGCAGGGGGGATTGGAACTTGGAAGGCGCCGCCAGTGTGTCAGGTGAATACAAGTGGCATTTTCTTTGTTCGGAGGCATCGAAGTATAAAACCAATAGCGGACCACGGGTCCGCTGGCTGTAACCGAGCGAAAGCGAAGGTTACGAACGAGAAGGAGCGAGGGCCGACGCTCCGACGAAGTTCCCATCATTAGCTGTGCACCGGGGATGGGTTAAATTTCGGAATAAACCATTCCCGGGGCACAAAAAACCATTGCTATGCAAAAAGGAAGCATTCGTGTTCAGACGGAAAACATTTTTCCTATCATTAAAAAATTCCTTTACAGTGACCACGATATTTTTATCCGGGAGCTGGTAAGTAATGCAGTAGATGCCACCCAAAAATTGAAGACCTTGTCATCTTTAGGTGAGGCAAAGGGTGATCTTGGGGATTTGACTATTGATATTCAATTGGATAAGGAAGCCAAGACGATTACCATCTCGGATCGTGGGGTAGGGATGACCGCTGAAGAAGTGGATAAGTATCTTAACCAGGTTGCTTTCAGTGGCGCAGAAGAATTCCTTAGTAAATATAAGGGTCAGAATGAAGCTAATATTATAGGCCATTTTGGGCTGGGCTTCTATTCTTCCTTCATGGTCAGTGAGAGGGTCGATGTGATCACGAAGAGCTATCGTGAAGGTGCCCAGGCGGTGAAATGGGAATGTGACGGCAGTCCGGAGTTTACGCTTGAGGATATAGAAAAAGAGGGGCGTGGAACGGATATCGTCTTACACATCAGTGAGGAAAGCCAGGAGTTCCTGGATGCAGAACGGATCCGGTCGATCCTCAATAAGTTTTGCCGGTTTTTGCCGGTGCCGATAAAGTTCGAAGGGCAGCAGATCAATAATCCTACGCCAGCCTGGACGAAAAGGCCGAGCGAACTTACTCCGCAGGATTACCAGGATTTCTACAAAGAACTGTATCCTTATGGAGAGGCTCCCCTCTTTTGGATACACCTGAATGTCGATTATCCCTTCAATCTGACGGGAATCCTTTATTTCCCCCGCATTAAGCAGAGCTACGAAATCCAGAAGGACAAAATCCAGTTGTACAGCAACCAGGTGTTTGTGACGGATGAAGTAAAGGATATCGTCCCTGAATTCCTGATGCTGCTGCAAGGAGTGATCGACAGTCCGGACATTCCGCTGAATGTAAGCCGCAGTTATCTGCAGGGTGATCCCAATGTAAAAAAGATCAACAATCATATCACGAAAAAGGTGGCTGATAAGTTGGAGGAAATTTTTAATAAAGAACGGGCGGCGTTCGAAGAAAAATGGGAAAGCCTCGGGTTGTTCGTGAAGTATGGTATGATGACGGACGACAAGTTCCTGGAAAAAGCCATTAAGTTTCATATCATGGAGGACGTGGCCGGCGGTAAGTTTTATACCCTGGATGAATACAGGGCTGCCGCCGAAGGTTTGCAGAAAAACAAAGAAGACAAACTAGTTATTTTATATACCAGCAATCCTGTACAGCAGGACAGCTATATCCGGCAGGCGCAAGCGAAAGGATTTATCGTAGTCAAGCTGGAGACGCTCGTGGATGCTGCGTTTATCAACCAGATGGAATCGAAATGGCCCGATGTCCACTTTACCCGGGTAGATTCGGATATCGCCGATAACCTGATCGACAAAGCAGAAACGACCGGCAGTGTGCTGAGCGCGGAAGAAGAGTCGACATTGAAGGAGTTGTTTGGCCGTCAGGTGCCTGAACTGCATCTGACTGTGGAGGTGAAAGGGTTGAGTCCGGAAGCGCCGCCGGTGATTGCCACAAGGCCCGAATTCATGCGCCGGATGAAGGATATGGCGGCTGTGAGTGGAGGTATGGGTGGGTTTTATGCCAGTATGCCTGACGAAGTCAACCTGACTGTCAATGGCAATCATTCAATATATCAGGCGATCCTAAAAGATGGGGACAGGCACCGGCAGGAGAAGTTGGTACACAATCTATCGGACCTTGCGTTGTTGTCACAGGGTTTGCTGAAGGGCAATAACCTCACGGAGTTTATCCAGCGGAGTGTTGAATTGATGAGTGGGGAGACGAAGGGGAAGATTATATTAGAGGCGTAAGAATGGATGAGGATGCAGGTGAGATGAAGGATGCGAGTGTGATGAGGGTGTGCAATGGAACTGGGGGAAGGAGGAGTGGGAAAAGGGCTCAGCGGGACAATGCAAAATCAATGACTTTTAGCTGCAATGTCTTGCGGTTATTCCATTCGTTTTCTTCCAGCGTGAAAACCACATCTATGGGGGCGCCGGTCTGGAGCAGGTGGAATTTTGCAGCGAGGCTAAAACCGATCCCATCCATCAATACAGATCCTTGCTGAAGGGAAAAACGGATATGCTGTTCCTTGACGATGCGGGACCCTCTGTCTGTGACCTTCCGGCTGATGAATACGGGTTGGGGGTTAGCCGGGCCGAATGGCTGCATCTGGTCGATGATACTATGGAAAGCGGGCCTAATCCATTCAAAATGAAGTTCGGTGTCGATAAGTAGCTCTGGCACTAAAGAATCGGGTCCAATAGTAGCGGCAACCGTCTCTTCGAATTTTGAAGTGAAGGCGGACATCTGATCGGGTTGCAGGGTGATGCCGGCGGCGGCAAAGTGTCCGCCATATCCCAACAGGTGTTCGCGACAGGCATGGATGGCCTCGTATACATTGAAGCCATTTACACTCCTCGCACTGCCGGCAATAACCTCACCACTTCTTGTCAACACTATTGTCGGGCGATAATATCGTTCGATCAGCCGGGAGGCTACAATGCCAACAACCCCTTTGTGCCAGTGGGGCTGGTAGATAACTGTAGATCTTCGGGCCGCATGCCCGTCATCTTTTTCCAGCATGGCGAGTGCCTCTTCAGTCATGCTGCTGTCCGTCTCTTTACGGTCTGTGTTGTCGGCATGGAGCTGGCTGGCGTAGGTCAGGGCTGTCGCCAGATCGGGCGCTGTAAACATATGTACGACTTTTGCAGCATCATCCATGCGACCGGCGGCGTTCACGCGGGGCGCGATCATAAACACCAGATTGACCATTTTCAGCGCCTTTTCGGGCTTGCTCAGTTGAATCAGCGCCCGAATACCGTTGTTAGGGGTGCCATTGATCTTCTTCAGCCCATAATAAGCCAATATCCTGTTCTCCCCATCCAGGGGCACAATGTCGGCGGCAATAGCGGTAGCCACCAGATCCAGGTATTGAAAAACGTCTTCCTGGCCAAGGCCCAGTCGTTCGGATAAGGCAGTGATCAGTTTGAAACCGACGCCGCAGCCACACAATTCTTTATAGGGATAGTGACAATCCGGTTGTTTGGGATTCAGGATGGCAACGGCCGGCGGTAACTGATCGTCTGGTAAGTGGTGGTCGCATACGATGAAGTCGATACCCAGCCTTGCGGCGTAGGCGATCAGGTCCACCGATTTAATGCCGCAGTCGAGGGAAATGATCAGAGAATAGCCATTGTCCCGTGCATAATCAATTCCCTGCTGGGAAACACCGTAGCCTTCACGGTACCGGTGAGGGATATAAAAGTCGACCTGACCGATCGGACATATTTTCCGGAGAAAGTCATAGAGACAGGCCACAGCTGTTGTGCCATCCACGTCATAATCTCCGTAAACGAGAATTTTTTCTTTCTGTTGGCATGCCGACTGAATACGTTGTACTGCCTTTTCCATGTCTTTCATGAGCCATGGATCATGGAGATCGGCCAATTGTGGGCGAAAGAAGTGCCGGGCCTGGTCGAAGCTGATGATATTCCGCTGTACCAATATCCGGCAAATGACTTCGCTGATCCCCAGGGATGACTGCAAAGCCTGGACAGCGGACGGGTCTGCCTGTTGTATTTTCCAGCGTTTTTCCATTCTTAATCTGTTGTTGTAAGCGTGGCTGCGTGGCCTGTGATGGTGAAGGTAAGGGTGACCCCGGATGACAGCATGCTGTCAATACTTCCTGTCAGTTGTATACCGCACTAGTTCCTCCAGCCCCTTACGCGCATCACTATCCTCGAATTCGTACAGGATTGCCAATGCCTCGTCCCGATAGGCATTCATCTGCCGGACGGCGTAATCGATCCCTCCTGTGGCCGCTACTTTTTTAATAACATGTTGGACTTTTTCAGGGTCCTTGTTATGGTTTTTGATGATAAAGATCAATTCCCTGCGTGTTGCCCGGTCGAGGTTGTTGAGGGTATAGATGAGCGGAAGCGTTAATTTCTTTTCCTTGATATCGTTGCCTGTCGGCTTGCCGACCGCATCGCTGCCGTAATCAAACAAGTCGTCTTTGATCTGAAAGGCTATACCGACCTTTTCCCCGAACCGCCTCATTTTCTCGGTGAGGATCTCGTCTTGGCAAGTCGAGAAAGCGCCGGCGGCACAGGAAGAGGCGAGGAAAGAGGCTGTTTTATTGCGGATGATCTCGAAATAGACATCTTCGCTGAGGTTGAGCGAGCGGGACTTTTCCAGTTGGAGCAGCTCGCCTTCAATCATTTTTTGTATGGAGACGTTCAGCAGTTGAAGAATCCTAAAATCGCTATGATCCAGGGACAATGAAAGTCCTTTCGACAAAAGATAGTCTCCGACGAGGACGGAGATCTTTGTTTTCCACAGGGCATAGGTCGAAAAAAAGCCTCTTCTTTCCAGTGATTCGTCTACCACATCGTCGTGAACGAGGGTTGCAGTATGCAATAATTCGACCAAGGATGCCGCCCGGTAGGCGGATTCGTTGATTGGGCCGCACAACTTAGCCGACAGGAGAACGAACATAGGCCGCATTTGCTTGCCTTTCCTGTTGACGATAAACTGCATGATCCTGTCCAGCAGGGGAACCTGACTCTTGACCGCCTCTTTGAATTTTTTTTCAAAGACGACCAGTTCTTCACGTAATATGGCTTGTGCTATCTTCATGCTATCTGCTATCCATTTCAACCGGTCCGGTGTATCTTTCTCCCCGCGCTGGCTTTTCATTTAGGGATAAGGGTAATGAAAATGCTGCCGGAAGAGGACTGCGAAGAATCAAAGGAACAGCAATATTACTACTTTGAAAATATTTTCCGGCTAGTGCATCTAATTTTAAATTTCGCTTGTCTAACGGCGAACTCAATACAACTTTTATTTTATATGTATTGTTAAAAAAATTTGGTTATTGCTCACCAATCTATATTTTTGCAGCATATTCTTCTCAGGTTTAATTCATTCATTCACATAAACTTCAGTTATGGCAAGTAAAAAAATGACTCTTTTTCTTGGGTTACTCTGCCTGTTTATGTCATATGCGAGAGCCCAGGACGTGGGAAGCAGCTATGATGTTCGGGACTCTTCTCTCATTCCTACAAAACGCCTCGCACAGCACAATGAATTTCTGAATAATGCTTATCCTTTTCCGGCTAAACCTAGGAATGCGTGGGAGATTGGAGTAAAAGGGGGTTATACTTCCAGCTATACTTCCGTCTCCAACTGGGGTCCAACCGGTGGTTTTGGGATTCATGTGAGGAAAGCGTTGGGTTATGTGTTTTCGATCCGGGGAGAATATGATTGGATCAGGCTCAGAGGTTTGAACTATCAGTAC
>JAMFSL010000135.1 GCA_026225275.1 Puia dinghuensis | reverse complement strand
TGTCTCCTGGCATCATCGACGAACACTCCCATATCGCCGCCTTCTCGATCAATGAAGGCGCCCAGTCCGTTACATCTGAAGTACGCATTGCCGACAACCTCAACCCCGAGGATATCAGCATCTATCGTCAGCTGGCCGGAGGCGTCACGACCTCCCATATCCTCCATGGCTCCGCCAATACCATCGGCGGCCAGACCCAGCTGATCAAGTTGCGATGGGGGGTGGATGACGAAGGGCTCAAGTTCAGGAACTGGGACCCTTTCATCAAGTTCGCGCTCGGCGAAAATGTGAAGCGTACTACTTCCCAAAACAACAACCGCTTCCCCGATACCCGCATGGGTGTCGAAGAGGTGCTGACCGATGCTTTTACCCGTGCGCGTGATTACCAGCGGGCTCGTAAGGCCGCGCCTGGTGTGACCCGCCGTGACCTCGAGCTGGATGCGCTGGTCGAGATCCTGGAGCACAAACGCTTCATCACCTGCCACTCCTATGTACAAAGCGAAATCACCGCGCTGATGCGCGTAGCGGATAAATTCGGTTTCACTGTCAACACTTTCACCCATATTCTCGAAGGCTATAAGGTCGCCGATAAGATGAAGGCCCACGGCTCCAATGCCTCCACCTTCTCCGACTGGTGGGCTTATAAGATCGAAGTGACGGACGCTATGGCCTATAATGCCACGATCATGCAGCGCGAAGGGCTCAACGTCTGTATCAACTCCGATGATGCCGAACAGGCCCGTCACCTCAACCAGGAGGCGGCCAAAAGCGTCAAGTATGGTGGCATGTCCGAGGAAGATGCCTTTAAGATGTGTACGCTCAATCCTGCCAAGGCCCTGCATGTGGCCGACAGGGTAGGCAGCATCAAGGAAGGTAAGGATGCCGACCTCGTACTGTGGAGCGATAATCCGCTCAGCATCTACGCCAAACCAGAAAAGACCATCGTGGACGGTATCATCTACTTCGATGTCGACCATGACCTGGCGCTGCGGAAGTATATTGCCATGGAACGCAATCGCCTCATTCAGAAAATGATCGCCGAGAAAAAATCGGGCGCCCCCATGGCCCCGGCTACGCCCAGTTATCGTATCGAGCTTAGTTGTGGCGACCATGATCACCACGATGGACTGCTGACGATCGACGAAGGCGGTGACGATGGCGATAGTGATCAGGCAGCCAACAGTAACTCCAACCAGTAAAATGATTACCATGAAGAACAAACTATTCAGCATACAGTTATCGCCGGGATCGCTCCCATTCCTCGGTATTCTTGCTCTCTTCCTCCTGGCGCTCGCACCTGCCCGCGCCCAGGACGACATCTATCCCGCAAAACCATATCCCGGCCACCTGTTTATCACCGGCGGCACCATCCATGTAGGTAATGGCCAGGTCATCGAGAACGGTACCATCGAAGTGAATAACGGAAAAATCGTCGCGATCGGCGCCAACGTCACCGTCTCCGGCAGTGATGCAAAAGTCGTCGATGCTAAAGGCAAACAGATCTATCCCGGCTTGATCCTTTCCGTCACCGACCTCGGGCTGAAAGAGATCGGCAGCGGCGCCCGCGGCTCCGACGATTTCCATGAGCTGGGTGACCTCAACCCCAGCATTCGCTCCATCGTTGCTTATAATACAGACTCTAAGGTCATCAATACACTCAAAGCCAATGGTATCCTGCTGGCTGGCGTAACGCCCGAAGGCGGCACCATCAGCGGCTCTTCCACCGTCGTGCAGCTTGACGCCTGGAACTGGGAAGATGCGGCTTACAAAATGGATAATGCTATTCATTTGACCCTTCCGACTTTTCTCGCCCGTCCCCGGCGTTTCGGCGGCGGTGGTGGTGGCGGACGTTTCGGTGCACAGGGACCGGCTGATCCCGTTAAGGAGGCATTGGATAAGATCGAAGAGTTGAAAGCCTTCTTCCATGAAGCCAAAGCGTATTCCGCCGAAACCACTCACAAGGAGACGAATCTGAAATTCGAAGCCGTAAAAGGTCTCTTCACCAAACAGCAGAAATTATTCGTCCACGGCGACCAGATCAAACAAATGCTCGTGGCGATCGATTTCGCCAAAGAATTCGGCTTCGACGTCACCATTGTCGGCGGCAGTGAAAGCTGGCTGATCGCAGACCTCTTAAAGCAGAATAATATCTCCGTCATTTTGCAGCAGACCAATGCCCTGCCGACGACCGAGGACGATGATTATGACCAGCCCTTCAAAACGCCCGCCGAATTGCAAAAGGCCGGTGTACTCTTCGCCATCAATGACTCGCATGAAGAGACCCGCTACCGCAACCTCATGTTCAATGCCGGGGTGGCTGCGGCTCACGGCCTAACGAAAGAGCAGGCCCTGCAGGCGATTACTCTTAACGCGGCAAAGATCCTCGGTATCGCCGACCGCACCGGATCGTTGGAGGTAGGGAAGGATGCCAATATCGTCGTCAGTGCCGGCGATATCCTCGACATGCGCACCAGCATCATCGAACATGCCTTCATCCAGGGCCGGGAAGCCAGCCTGGAAAACAAACAAACCCAATTGTATCATCGTTACATGACCAAATACGGACTGACCGAAGCGCCCATCCCCTGATCGGAGATCGGCCGCTGACCTCAATTCCGTTTGCTGCCAGTCTGCCTCAAGCCCCGCCACTGACGGGCAGTGGCGGGGTATTTTTTGATAATGTCCAATTAACACGCCCACCCTACCTTTGTTCCTCATGAGAGCTATTTTCTTTATATCAATCGCCGTCCTCCTGTTGTCGCGCCTTGCCGCCCAATCACCCGCAACCCCATCGGCCCCATCGCCCACCAACCCATCCACCCAACCAGCCGCAAATCCGTCCACCCAATCCCGAACCCTTCTGCCCAACGGTTGGTATCTCACCCCCGCCGGCCGGTCAGTCTCCCTCAGTTCCGATCTTCCTTTGAACATGGCCCTCGCCCCGGACGGCATCCACCTCGCCGTCACCAACAATGGCAATGGGCGTCAGACAATAGACCTGGTTAACCTCCAAAGCGGCCAACTCGTCGCCTCCGTCACCATAAAAAAGGCGTGGCTCGGCCTCGCATTCGCCAGGCACCATCCCTGGCTCTATGCCTCCGGCGGTAACGACGATATTATTATCCGCTATCGCCTGTCGGACGACACCCTGCTGAATAAAGACACCCTCACCCTCGGCCGTCCTTGGCCCGAGGATAAGATCAGCCCCACAGGCCTGACAATAGATGAGGCGCATGACCGGCTATATGTAGTCACCAAAGAAGACGATGCACTTTACGTGTGCGACACAAAGACGATGAAAGTCCTGTCAAGGGTACCGCTGGGCGCCGAAGCCTATACCTGCATCCTCAATCCGAAACGCCCCGAGCTCTATATCTCCGCCTGGGGTGGCCGCAAAGTATGGATCTACGATACAAAAAGCGACGCCTTGAAGGATTCCATCGCTACTGATGATCACCCAACGGATATGGCCATCAGTGCAAACGGTCGCTGGCTCTACGTAGCGAATGCCAATTCCAATACGGTTTCCGTCATCGACGGCCCGGCTCGGAAGGTCGTGGAGACACTTCATACCGCGCTGTCGCCCGATGCTCCTATAGGGTCTACCACCAACAGCATTTGTTTGGCGCCGAACGGAAAAACTCTCTATATCGCCAACGCGGATAATAACGACCTCGCGGTCTTCGATGTATCCGATCCCGGCCATAGCCGTTCACTGGGCTTCATTCCCGTCGGTTGGTATCCTACCTGCGTCCGAACACGCGGCAACCAGATCCTGGTGACGAACGGAAAAGGACTCTCTTCTATGTCCAATCCGCTCGAAGAACAACCGGGTCAGCCTCGCAACAAGAAGGGGTACAAAACCAGCGATGACAACAAAGACCAATACATCGGGAGTATGCTGAAGGGCACTTTGTCCGTGATCTCTGCTCCTGATCCCGCGACCCTTTCTGCCTACACCCGCCAGGTGTACGATAACACGCCTTATTCCGCACAACGGGAGCAGCAGGCGCCCGGCGAACCCGGTAATCCCATTCCTCGTAAGGCAGGTGAGTCTTCGCCGATCAAATATGTATTTTATGTATTGAAGGAAAATCGAACCTACGACCAGATATTGGGCGACATGACTCAGGGCAATGGTGATACCAGCCTTTGCCTTTTTGGCCGCAGGATCACTCCTAATGCCCATTCACTGGCCGCGACATTTGTCCTGCTGGATAACTTTTATGTAGATGCAGAAGTCAGCGCCGATGGACATAACTGGTCGATGGCGGGTTATGCTACTGACTTCGTGGAGAAGAACTGGCCCAGTAATTACTCTGGTCGCGGAGGGAATTACGACTTCGATGGCAGCAGACCTGTCGCCAACCCGACGAAAGGTTTCATCTGGAACTACTGCCAGCGCGCAGGGGTGTCCTTTCGCAACTATGGCGAGTTCGAGGACAACGGACCGCCAACCCTTAAAGTCCTGAAAGAAAGCGATCACTATTGCCGGCCTTATACCGGCTGGAATCTCGACACCCTGGACATTCGCCGCGAATCGGTATTCGAAACGGACTTCGACTCTCTGCTGAAAGCCGGCGCCGTCCCGCATTTCAGCACGGTCTATCTGCCTAATGATCACACCAGCGGCCTTGCACACGGCGCCTATAGCCCCATCGCCCACATTGCAGACAACGACCTGGCCCTGGGCCGGCTGGTGGATCATATCTCTCATAGCGCCATCTGGAGCCAATGCGCCATCTTCGTCCTCGAGGACGACGCCCAGGATGGCCCCGATCATGTCGACGCCCACCGGTCTCCCGCCTATGTCATCAGCCCTTATATCCGGCGCGGCACCGTCAATCATACGATGTATTCCACAACTTCTGTCCTGCGTACTATGGAACTTATTCTTGGCCTGCCTCCAATGAGCCAGTATGATGCCGCCGCAACGCCCATGTATGGCTGCTTCAGCCCGACACCCGATACTTCAGCCTATACCGCGCTCCCCGCCGGTGTGGACATCAACACCCGCAACACGGCCGCGACAGCTTCCGCCGCAATGTCGGCCCACTTCGACCTGACACATGCCGATGCCGTCCCCGACGCCTTGCTGAATGAGGTCATCTGGAAAGCCGTCAAAGGAGAAAACAGTCTCGTTCCCGCACCTCGCCGCAGCGCCTTCATCAAAGTCACCGCAGAAAAGGATGATGATTAAAAAAGCCGCTACAGTATTCCTGCAGCGGCTTAGCATCGATTAATGAATAATATCTTTACGGCGTCACACCCTTCGTCGGATTCAATGCTTCCTTGATCCTCTCTTCTACATCCTGTAAATGATACCTGCTAATCTTATCCGTCTCCTTTACGATCGCGCCGGCAATCTCATTCTTCAGTTCCACCAGTTGCGCCCGGGCGATGGATGGGATATCGGTATTCTTCACATCGCCGGTGAAAAGGGCCAATCCTCTCGGCAGACCGGCCAGCGCTGGCATGGGAGGTGCCGGGTTCACCAGGTTTACCAGGGATTCGATATACACCTTTTGCAGGTTGCGCCGGTAAATATCGATAGACGCACCTGTCGTCAACTCCGACCAGACGCCTTTTTTCACATCCGTCAGCAGATCGTCCACGCTGTAGACGCCTGCGCCATAGCGGGCGGTGCAAACCGTCAGCCTGAACATCCGGCCACCCGACAACAGGCTTTTCAGTGTATTCGCCTGTAAGGTACTCAGCGATTCCTGTGTTCCGGGATTGCTGAATTTATTCAGGATATCTTTGTTCAACAGCCATGTAGGCGTAGCAAACAATTGCTTGTTCAGGAAATCGACAGCTTCTTTCTGTGTCGTTTTGGGCGTCGCTTCATACACATCTCCCGGTTGTTCCACGCTCTTGAACGTCTCCTGTACCCCACCGACATTCTTCGTCACATGTCCCATATAACGGCCAAACTGGCCGATCAGGTTCTCATACATTTCCTCCAGGTTGTCATATTCATCAGCCTCTTCTCTCGTCCATTCAGGCAGATTCGGCAGGATCCGCTTCAGATTTTTGATCCCATAATCACTGGCCTTCATCGAATTGTCACCCAGGTCTTCCGTTTGCGCGCGGGGATCGAAATTCTGTCCTTCACCGCCAAACCATAGTCGCGGATTCTTCAGGCTGTCCGTCGCCACCTTGCTCATCATCTTTTTGTCACCTTCTTCCGTCAGCTCCGGGTCATATTTATAACCCCAGAGGATAGCCCATTTGTCATAGTCACCGATCCGGGGATACAATCCTTTCGCGGTGATATTGTCTTCCGGTTGGGCCACATAGTTGAATCGGGCATAGTCCATGATCGACGCAGTATGGCCATTGGCTTCCACCCAGGCCTTGTCGCGCAGTTTTTCCACCGGTGTCCTGCTGCTGCTGCCCATGTTATGACGCAGGCCCAGGGTATGTCCGACCTCATGAGAGGATACGAACCGGATCAGGTCTCCCATCAGGGCATCGTCGAACTTCATTCTCCGGGCGCGGGGATCTACCGCAGCGGTCTGGACCATATACCAGTCATGGACCAGCTTCATTACATTATGATACCACCCGATATGCGTTTCCAGGATCTCTCCGCTCCGCGGGTCAGCTACGTTCGGGCCATAGGCATTCTCGATATCGCTGGCGAAGTACCGGATGACGGAATATCGCGCATCTTCAAGGCTCATGGAAGGATCATTCTCCGGCCATTCCTTACCTATAATGGCATTTTTGAACCCTGCTTTTTCAAAAGCAGCCTGCCAGTCATTGATACCCGCGATCAGGAAAGGACGCCATTGTTTGGGCGTAGCCGGATCGATATAGATGATAATAGGCTTTTTAGGCTCCACCAGTTCACCCCTTTTGTATTTTTCCAGGTCCTCGTCTTTGGGTTCCAGTCGCCAGTGGTGGATGAACTCGTCGGTTTCGACACGCTGCTGGTCGTCTCCATAGACAGTGTACTCACTGGTGAAGAAACCGACCCGGCGGTCAAAGGTGCGCTTACGCATCGGCGTCTTCGGCAGCAGCAGGAACGAATTATTCAGTTCCACCGTCACCGCCCCTGATTCTTCACCGGCTGGTAATGCTCCCGCGGGCGCTCTTCCGCCAACACCAGGTGCCGCAGGAGCCGGGCTGACCGTATAAGTCTTTACCGTCTTGATCTCCGTATTGATGGGATAGGTGTGGATACTTTCAATATAAGACCGCTCTGGTGCCAATCCCCCCAGGTTAAAACGCCTTTTAATACCGGACGTCAGGCTGACCGGCTGGTTGTCCCCTTTGAAGAAATCCGTCACCTCGATGACCACTGTTCCGCTGCTGCTGTCGGCGCTCTTGCCGTAGGCCCGCACATCGAAGGCGGCAGCTATCGGATCCATATTGGAATTTCTTACCGCCTGGGCAATAGGCCCGGTGGAGTCCGCCGCCACATTCACGATAGTCAATACCTTCAGGAAAACCGTGTGTGAGGGACCTTTTTCCCAGCGGATCGACTCTTCGTTCACCTGCTCACCCCCGTAATTGCCGCCCGGCGACGTCCTGTCATATCGGGTGCTCACCAGGATATCCCGGCCAAAAATAGAATCCGGGATCTCGAAATACCACTTGTCTTCTACCTTATGTACAGTGAACAAGCCGGGATGACTGATCGCTTTGTCTGTAATAACCTCTTTATAAGGTTTCGGCTCTTGTTTCGTAGTCGGCGCCCCACCCCCGGGCCGTTGGCCGCCTGCTCCGGCCGTAGTACCCCCGGCCGGGTTGGGATTATTGGGTTTTTGCTGCGCAATCGCTGCAGGCATCAATCCTGTGATCAACAGGGCTGTAAGGAAATTTCTCATAAAGAATGCAATACTTGGTTTTAAAGTTAATGACCCGATGGACGTTTCGCCGTCGGAATGTTGATGAAATGGGGCTGAAATTAATGAACCGCCGCGCGACCGGGCCCGAAATATGACGAATGGGAAAACAAGCCGTTCAGTGGATTAGAAATTGTATAGGTTACCAGTTAACTAACCCATTTTTTATTAAACTTTCGCCCATATTGCCTGTCCAAACACCCCGTAAGGGTAATATTTTATAAATAATTTCCATTAAACCTTTTTCTATAAAATGAAAACGCCGAAACCAGGCAAACAAGGTAAAAAACGCTTCGTTTCCGTCCGCCTGACAGAAGAAGAATTAAACGAAGTCTATCACCAATGCGAAAGCTCCACCTGCCGTAGCCTCACCGAATACGTCAAAAAGGTCCTCACAAAAAAACCCGTCAACGTCAAGGTTCGCAATCAATCCCAGGACGAGCTCCTGCAGGCAATGGTCGGGATCAGGAACCGGCTGGATCAGCTCGCCGTACGGGAAGAAAGGTCCAGCATCTCCGTCCAATTGGACATCAAAGAAATAAAATCACTTACAAGTAAAATAGCCGAAAAATGGTTGCAATGAGTGAACCATCCAGGGATGTCCGTCAGACGCTCCTGTACAACGAGCAGAAGCTTGAACAAAAGCAAGCCCGGTTTCTGGGTGCTTTCAACTACTGGCAGGACGATGATCAGCTGACCTTCGATACCAAGCTCGAACGATTGCGGCATCAGATGGTCCTCAACGAACGCAGCCACGCCAAAACAGTCCACCTTTCCCTGAACTTTCATCCCGACGATCAGCTCACGGACAAGCAGATGCGGCAGATCGCTTTGGAGTTCATGAAGGAGATCGATTTTGCCAATCAGCCCGCGCTCGTCTACCGGCACCTCGATGCCGGTCATACCCATATGCATGTAGTCACAACCAATATCCGTGAGGACGGTAGTCGCATCAAAAACGACCTGCGTTCACCGCGCCACCTCATAAAGATCTGCGCCGGGCTGGAAAACCAGCATCGCCTGGCTCATGCAAACGCGGAATTTTTCACTCCGTATGCCGTTCTCAAAGCTTCGCGTGCTCTACGTCAATCTGCTTATCTCAATCCTTCTGCCTCTCTCAAGCCTACCGCTCCCCGCCGCTTGCAATACGGCCAGTCACCCACCAAAACGGGCATCGCCGATGTGCTGGGTTATGTACTGGATAAATATGTCTATACTTCGCTAGATGAATTGAACGTCA
>JAMFSL010000134.1 GCA_026225275.1 Puia dinghuensis | reverse complement strand
TCGGCAGAAGGCGCACCCTCGCGGCCGGAATAAAAATAGACCGGCTGGGCCGCGACGCTGACGCCGCCTGGGTTATCCAGATAAACAGTCACGATGGCGGTGCCGGGGATGACATCCGGCGGCTTGACGCTGACCAACAGGTGATAAGGACCGGCCATTCCCTCCATCGCCACTCCGGGACTTCCTACATGGGCAAAGCAAGGATAGGCGAAGGCTGTCGCCACCATCGCCAGCAGCAGGATTCTTTTCATGTGATCAATGATTTTATTACCGTTGAATGCTTTGTAACCAATTTCCCCAGCGAAGGCTGATCCGGGCACAGAGCCAGCCAATGCCAATGGCGATCAGCAGGCCTTTTACCATAGTATAGAAGGAAGCGATATTACCGGGATAGAAACGATACCTGAACGGCGCATCCGGATAATTACCGAAATACCACGCATCGGAACCGAAAACCCAGTTCCGCGCACCGGGGGATTCCACCAAAAACCCGCTGAACGGATATTGTACTACCAGTAACAATCCCACAAACACCAGGCTCAGCCACAAGGCTTTTATTCCATCTCCGGCTGTCGACCGGCGCAACACGAGATCCATGGCCAAAGCCGGCACGATGATCAGCAAGGGAAAGGGACCCGACTGAAAATGGGTGATGTGTGTCAAAATAGGACCCAGCTTTGGTTCTGCGGGGAATATTTGCAGTATCCAGTTGGAGAAGGCAATGATCAGGAAATAACCCAGCGCGATGGCCGTCATGCCCCATTTCAGGCGCAGCGCCCGCCCGAAGGCTGGCAGGAATAACAGGCCGACGAATGAGGCGATACAGTAAAACAAGGGATCGCGCATCCGTCCCGAGTGCAAATAATCCGTTCCCAAAGTATAGATCATACACAAAAGACTGGCGGCGCTGATCACGAATAACAACCGGAGCACCGGTGCGCTATCCTGAGTATTCAGGTATTTGCTGATGCTCACGCAGGCGCCGAATTGCAGGAATATCATCCCCATCGCCAGCAAGGTATGAGGAGGCGACAGGATCGTCACGTCCAATCCGTAGGCGCTATGCCACCAATCGTCAAATGGAGCGGATGTGAGCATGGCTATGGCCCCCCAGATGCAGAACATGGCGCCCAGTGAACTGTAGAAAACGCCCCAAACCTTTATATCCGTCTGGCGGGAGATCTCTTTGCGATAAAATGAGTTGTATAGAACCTGAATGCCCGAAAAGAGGCCGGCAAAAATGGCCCCCAGGTAAATAAGGATATGCGGCGGGGACAGGAATTTATCCCTTCCGATAGACCGGTGCCAGGAAATGTCCCACAATATTCCGATGATCGTGAAGAGGGAAGCCGCCGAAACGGCATAGATATACAGCGGAAGAGTGGCCTTCCTGACCCCGGTACGGGAGGATATGGATATGCCCTGTGCAGGGAGAGGAGAAGGAATAGTGATTGACATATAGCATCGGATTGGGTAATGGCTTTAAAGATAGCAAGACCACTTGATTCCATAAAAAAAGAGTCGCCCATTAACGGGCGACTCCAGATATCTTGATCCTGATCAAAATCCGATCAGCTGTTCAGCACCGGCGAGTTGGTTAAATATTTTTTGGAAGGATAATAAATGAAAAAACAGCTGCCATGTTTCACTACGGGGATGATCTGCGAATTCATTTCTTCGGGAATGGCCGGGCAACCGTAAGTAGTTCCCATTACACCGTACTTGTGCAGGATCCGCAGGCTGACATAAGATGCACCGTGAATAACGATACTTCTCCGGCTGGCATTGTCGTTGAACCCTTTGTCCACACCTTCGATCCTTAATGACAGTCCGTTAATGCCGGTATACGTTCCGGTCGTGATATAAAATCCAAGGCTGCTCTTACAGGATTCCATCTTATTGGAAAAAGAGTTGGCAAATTCTTCACCGGAATTGATCCCATGGGCGACGTACGTCCTGTACAGCATTCTCCGGTTGCGGACATCGATCACATATAACCGTTGGTTGCTGGAAGACTGGCTGAAATCGCAGATCGACAGAATGCCTGTCCGGCGCAAGAGCCCTCTTTTCTTCAATTTGTAATACCCTGTCCAGGCGTACTCGAAAGCCTTCCGGCTAAGCCCGGAATCTTCCAGGTCCATATCATTGTATATGCTGCTGGCAGTGGCCAGGATGAATCTCCTTTCTGCCTGTTTGGCTGCTCTGGCCGCCGCAGCCTTTTCCTCGGCCGCACGTGCTTCAGTGGCTGAAGCAGAGACAGTATAGCTGACGAATTTCTTAATGGCATCGGCATCGTTGTAACCTATCGGATGGGCGACGGCTGAAGATACCGTGAAGAGACAAATGGCCAGTGAAAGCCAGAGTCGGGTTGAGTTAAGGGTAAATTTCTTCATAAAAACGGATTTGATATAATAACGCCAACACGCATACCAAAGTACAACCCATTGGTTTACACTTATATACGAATGAGTGGAATCGTATCCCCCTCCCATTTTGGGACTGCCGTCCCTAAATCAGGAAAAAATCCGCAAAATGAATTAGATGTAAAAGCCCCCGGGATAGGACATAAAGCCTGGCTTATAGGACAAAAAAATTCAGGGATAAGAATACCCCTGAGTTACCAAACCTAACTGCCTATGAAGACTATAACCGTATTGAGAGGCACAAAGTGCCAGTTATTCTGTCATGCTATGTTTTACTACAAGGTAGTAGTTTATGTACGACAAAAGACCCAAAACGGATTTCTGCTATGCCTCTTTTTTTCCGGCGCCCCGTTAAGGGGGGGTTTGTAGAAAATAGACCCCATTTCACCGACTAGCTCCGGCCAAAATTTTTGGCATATAATTTTACCCTTATACTATATGAAGGTCTTTTTCCTGCGTATTTACGACATCTACCAGTTCAGCCTCCGCTTCTGGAAAGAGGTCTTCCTCCCACCCTATGAGTATAAAGAAGTTTTCAACCAGTTCTATGAAGTAGGAATCCGGTCCTTATCTATCATCACGCTGACCGGCTTTATCACCGGTCTTGTATTCACCAAACAGTCCCGGTCATCGCTGGCGGAATTCGGGGCCACCTCCTGGTTGCCGTCCCTGATGGCTATTGCGCTGCTCCGTGCGCTGGCCCCGCTGGTAACGGCGCTCATCATAGCCGGAAAAGTAGGCAGCAATATCGGGGCGGAGCTTGGCTCGATGCGGGTCACCGAACAGATCGAGGCGATGGAAGTATCGTCCACCAATCCCTTCAAGTTTCTGGTGGTCAGCCGCGTCCTGGCAACGACCTTTATCGTGCCGCTACTGGCGATCTATATGGGTTTCGTCGGTCTGCTGGGCGCCTTCGTCAATGTATACAACAACGAACAGACGAGCTTTACCTCTTTTTTTCAGGAAGCCTTTATGAGGATCACCTTTCTGGATCTGTTCACGCTGGTGCTGAAATCGGCTATTTATGGGTATACCATCGGGATGACAGGGTGTTTCAATGGATATTATGCCGACCAGGGGACTGTAGGTGTGGGCCGCGCAGCCAATACAGCTGTTGTGGTATCCATGTTCGTGATCTTTATCGAAGAAATGCTGATCGTCACACTGATTAATAATTACAGGTAAAATGGCTAATGACACATCCGAAAAATATCACAAGCACTCCCCCGCCAATATCGACCGCAATAATGTCGTCGTCTCCCTACGAAATATCAAAAAGGCCTTTGGGTCGCTGGAGGTGTTGAAGGGAATCGACCTTGATATCTTCGCCGGGGAGAATGTGGTCGTGCTGGGTCGTTCCGGCAGTGGTAAATCCGTGCTGATCAAGATCATCGCCGGGTTGCTGCGGCCGGATGAAGGGACGGTGCAGGTGCTGGGCAAGGAAATCGACCAGCTGGATGTCCACGAGCTGCAGGAGCTGCGGTCGAAGATCGGATTCTCCTTCCAGGGCAGCGCGCTGTATGATGGCATGAATGTCCGGTCGAACCTTGAATTTCCGCTGGTCCGGAACAAACGCAATCTGAGCAGCCAGGAAGTCCAAAAGGCAATCGAGAAAGTTTTAGACGACGTAGGTCTTTCCCAGACCATCAACCAAATGCCAGCCGAATTATCCGGCGGCCAGAAAAAGCGCATCGGTATCGCGAGAACCCTGATCCTGCAACCGGAGATTATGCTGTACGACGAACCGACAGCCGGTCTTGACCCCCTGACCAGCGAAGAGATCAACGACCTGATCAATGAAGTGCAGCAACAATACAAGACCAGCGCCGTGATCATCACCCATGACCTGACCTGTGCGAAATCCACCGGCGACAGGGTGGTAATGCTATCCGAAGGCCGGTTCCTGCGGGAAGGCAGCTTTGAAAAGGTATTCGACACCGACGATCCGGTTATCAAAAAATTTTACAATTACAACTTTATTTCGGACTCATGAGTGAAATCAACAATAATAAAAAGCTGGCCCTGGGCGTCTTTATTTTCTTCGGGCTGGTGATCCTCATCATCGGAGTCCTCACCATTGGCGGCCAGCACAAGGCGTTTACCAAATCGATCCAGGTGCAGATCGTGTTCGATGACGTGCAGGGTCTGCAAACCGGTAACAATGTCTGGCTGTCCGGCATGAAGGTAGGCACAGTCAAAAAAATATCTTTCTTTGGCCATTCACAGGTCGAAGTGATCCTGAACGTAGAGCGCCAGGCACAGCCCTATATACACAAAGATTCCAAAGCCCGGATCAGCACGGACGGGCTGGTAGGCAATAAGATCGTCATCATCGACGGCGGCAGCGACAGCTTACCGACGGTAGCCAATAACGATACGTTGCACAGCGAAACGCTGCCAGGCCTGCAGGAAATGACCAATACGCTGCAAGCCAGCAATGGCAACCTGCTGGCCATTACGTCGAACCTCAAAACGATCAGTGAAAAACTAAAGGCGGGTCAGGGAACCCTCGGCCAGCTGTTGAATGACCCTTCCTTTGCCAACGAGATCCACGGCTCTCTCGGTCATTTGCAGGCGGCCACTGTGGCCAGCGAAAAAATGATCGACAATCTGCAAAATTTTACCGCCCGCCTCCAGCAGCCGGATGGTCTCGCGAATAAACTGATCACCGACACGACGGTATTCGCCCGGTTGCAAAATGCAGTCGCCCGGCTAAACGATGCGGCTGCGTCAGCCGCCGACTTTGGCAATAATCTCCGTACGGCCGGCCAGGGGATTAACGACCCCCATTCGCCAGTCGGCCTGATGCTGCATGATGAGGAGACGGCGGACAATCTTCAGCGAACGATCAAGAACCTGCGAGTGAGCAGCCAGGAGCTCAGCGATGACCTGCTCGCGATCCAGCATAACTTCCTCCTGCGGGGTTTTTTTAAAAAGAAAAAAGATAGCGCTCAATAGCTGTAGAAAAAATTCCCCAGCCAAAATTCATACTAAATATATTTTGATAATAAGCCGTCATTGAGCAGGTAAGGTGTAGCTTCCCTCTTTCAGGCTGCCGCCATATATAAAGATTTCGCGAGGAAAACAGATGATATGTCAATCATAATCGGCAAACTACAATCATGAACCACGAGGTCACCCGGCTGAGCCTTGAAAACGAAATGGACCTGGTCCTGAGTCATAAGCGGTCTATCCGGCTGGGAGAGATGCTCAGCCTGTCCGTTGCGAGCCAGACCAGCTTCACTACGGCCATTTCAGAATGCTGCCGGGAAGTGCTGGAGACAACCGGCAGCGGCATTCTTATCGTAGAGGTCTGCCAGGAAAACAACAAATATTATCTCGCAGCCAATATCCGGTTTAAGGATCCGGGGACCAGCCAGCTAAAGCCATCACAGTATAGTGCGCTCCACTATGCGAAAAAATTGGTCAGCGATTTGTCCATCTCATCGGATGAGCTTGTCAGCAATATCAATTTACGGATCAATATTCCCAGATCCAGCAAGCTGACCGATGACAAGATCCGGCAGATCATCGACTATTTCAAAAAAGAAAACCCGTCCAGTCCGTATGAGCAGATCAAACGGAAGAAGGAGGAGTTGAATAGGATCGCCTCCGAACAGGAGGAACAATTGATCCGGTCCCGGTATATCAATGAAAAAAAGACGGAATTCCTCTCGATTGCCAGCCATGAGCTGAAGACGCCGCTGACCACCATCAAAGCTTTTGCTCAGCTCGCATTGATCGAGGGTGAAAATCTGCCCGAGAATATTCAAATGTATCTGAGCAAGATCAACCTTCAGTCGGACAAATTGTACAAGCTGGTGCAGCAGCTCCTCGATATCTCCAAAGTCGAGTCCGGCCAGCTGGACTTTGCGATGGAAGAAGTCCCAATGAACAGCTACATCCGGGAGACTGTCTCCCTCATCGGCAAATCCATCCCCCCACATCCTATCCAGCTGGAGCTGAAAGAGGATATTATTGCCCGGATCGATAAGCTGCGACTCGAACAGGTATTTTCCAACCTGCTCGTCAATGCCGCGAAATATTCCACCGAAGGGTCGCCGATCAGATTGCGAACCAGCCTGGATGACGGGAAAATGCTCCGTATCTCGGTGGTGGATAAGGGCATCGGGATGTCCGAACAAAATATCCGCCGCGTCTTCGAAAAATTTTTCCGCGCCGAAGAAATAGCCCGATCCTATTCCGGTCTTGGTATGGGTCTGTATATCGCTTCGAAAATCATCACTGCCCATGGGGGACGCATCTGGATCGACAGCGAACTGGATGTCGGTTCTACCTTCCATTTTACCATTCCCTACCTCCGGCCGGCACCGTAATTCCTGTCCCCCGCCCACAGCGCTGGGTGGCATTCGTTTTGCCTCATATTTGTCCGTGAATACTACCTCTCAACAAATTGGTGCACGGTATCATCCTAACGCCACAGAATTTATCGTTTGGGCCCCTACTCGTCATAAAGTTGAACTGATGGTGAAATCGCCGGTGGAAGGTAAGTGCGCGATGGAAAAAGATGAGTGGGGTTACTGGCGCACCCGCTTGGATGTCAGCCCGGGTACACGTTATTTTTTCCGGCTTGACGAAGACGTCATGTGTCCGGACCCTGCCGCTTTTAGCCAGCCCGAAGGTGTACACGGACCTTCCGAAGTGATCGACCTGACCGCCTTTTCCTGGCAGGATAAGGACTGGACCGGTATTCCTCTTTCCAATCAAATTATTTACGAGCTGCATACCGGCGTTTTCTCCCCCACGCATGATTTCGACGGCGTCCGGGAGAAGCTGGATTACCTGGCCGATCTGGGGATCAATGCGATCGAGCTGATGCCGCTGGCCCAATTTCCCGGCGACCGCAACTGGGGATATGACGGCGTGTTCCCTTTCGCCATCCAGCATTCCTATGGCGGCACAGCCGGCTTCCAACGGCTGGTCGATGCGGCGCACGCAAAAGGTATCGCGGTGATTGTCGATGTTGTCTATAATCATTTCGGCCCCGAAGGAAATTATCTCGGGCAATATGGTCCCTACTTCACCGATAAATACAAGACACCCTGGGGCGATGCCATCAATGTCGATGATGCCTGGTCCGACGGCGTCCGGAATTATTTTTTACAGAATGCCCGGATGTGGCTGGAAGATTACCATGTCGATACGCTGCGGTTGGATGCCGTGCATGCCATCAAGGATTTCTCCGCCGTCACCTTTATGCAGGAGCTAAAAGAGCTGGCCGCGGACATCGAACGGCGCACCGGCTGCCATAAAGAACTGATCGCAGAGCTGGACCTTAATGATCCGCGCTATATCAATCCGCCAGCCAAGGGTGGCTATGGTCTCGACGGGCAATGGGTCGACGAATTTCACCATGCGCTGCGTACCCTGCTGACCGGTGACCGGCGGTCCTATTATTCAGACTTCGGCAGCATCGGGCAGCTTGAAAAAGCCTTTCGGGACACTTATGTATACGATGGCGTTTATTCCCCGCACCGGCAACGCACTTTCGGCGGCCATGTCGACAGCCATCCATACGATCAATTCGTCGTATTCGCCCAGAACCACGACCAGGTGGGCAACCGGGCCATGGGGGACAGATTGACCGACAACCTGACGATCGAACAGCTAAAGCTGGCGGCGGCGGCGGTGCTGCTGTCGCCGTATGTGCCGCTGTTGTTTATGGGGGAAGAGTATGGTGAGAGAAATCCGTTTCCGTTTTTTGTCAGCTTTACCGACCCCGCCCTCATCAAAGCTGTCCGCGAAGGCAGGGCAGCTGAATTCAAAGGCTTTGTCGATGAGCAGGTGACCATCCCCGATCCAGAATCGGCCGGGACATTCGAAAGTGCGGTGTTATCCTGGAACATCAATGAAGAGCTGGCGAGTTGGTATCGCGAGCTGATCCGGTTCCGGCTGACGCGGCCGGCGATGCAGGGCCGCACACGCGACTCCATGATCGTGCATCCGGCGATCGGGAATGTGTTATTGCTGGAGCGAAAGATCGTGAACGATCGGATCTGGATCCTTCTGCATTTCGGCGCTGAGACGGTGAACATCGAAAATACGACGGGCGTGACGTTGCGGTCCGTCTTCGGCGGGAAGAGGACGTTCGAGGGAACGTCCGAAGTTAGAAGCGATAGCCATGTGATCCGGCTAGAACCCTGGACGGCAATTGTTTTTGAACAAAAAATATAAACGGGCTATGTTGATTCCAACGGCTACCTATCGGGTCCAGCTGCACAAGCACTTTACTCTTAGCCATCTCGCGGCCATCATCGATTATCTGCATGAGCTCGGAATCTCTACCGTCTATGCCGCACCGATAACGACGGCAACCAAAGGCAGCCAGCATGGTTACGATGTGACCAATCCGCTGGTACTGAACCCCGAGATCGGCACCGAAGAAGAGCTGGCCGCCCTGGCGGCGCGGTTGAAAGGCTATGGAATGACATGGTTGCAGGACATCGTTCCGAATCACATGGCCTACTCCATGGAAAATCCCTGGCTGTATGACGTGCTGGAGCGGGGTAAAGGATCGGAATATTATTCCTTTTTCGACATTAACCCCCAACCGGTCAAGCTGCTGGGCGACAAGCTGATGGCGCCATTCCTGGGCAGCACGCTGACCGAATGCCTCCAGCATGGCGAGCTGACCCTCCGGCTGACGGACCGGGGTTTCATGATCCGTTACTTCAATAATGAATACCCCGTTGCGGCCCATCTCTATGCCTGGATCTGCACGGTCGCCGACGGGTGCCCTGCCCAGCTGATCGCTGCGTTGTATACGATGATGCAGGCAGCCACGGACGTGACGCCGGAATGGACAAAAGCAAAAGAGATGTGGCTGCAGCAAGTGGCTGACGATCCTATGCTGGCGTCCTTCATCCAACGGCGCATTCAGTTCATCAATGAGCGGCCCAATCTTGTCGAGAACCTCGTGGGCGGTCAGCATTATATCCTGACGCATTATCACCTGGCTTCTTCTGTTATCAATTACCGCCGCTTCTTCACCGTCAGCAGTCTTATCTGCCTGCGGATGGAAAAAGAAGAGACCTTCGCTGCCTGGCACAGCCAGATCCATCGCTGGTATACCGGCGGATGGATACAAGGGTTGCGTATCGACCATATCGATGGCCTGGCTGCGCCACGGGAATACATCGACCGGCTCAGAGCCCTTTTCGGCCAGGAGTGTTATATCATCGCTGAAAAGATCCTGGCCCGCCAGGAATCCATGCCCGATGACTGGGCATTGGAGGGAATGACCGGCTATGAATTCCTTCAACCGGCCAGCCAGGTGCTAACCGATGCGGCAGGCAGCCGGCAAATACTGGACTTCTATTCGCGCGAAGTGCTCAGGCTGCCGGCATATGACCGGTTGATGACGGAAAAAAAATATAGTTTCCTGCGGCAATATATGGGCGGCGAATTGAATAACCTGATGGCCTTGTTGATGAGCTCGACTTTGCTGGGGGCGGAAGGTCAGCGCGCGGACAGGCTCAAAGAAGCGCTGGCCATACTCCTGTCTTCATTTTCCGTTTACCGGGTTTATCCCGATGATGGGCCTTTGTCACCGGAGGCCCGGGAGATTATCACTGCCGCCTTCTCGCTGGCCAGACAAAGAGTGCCGGACCTGCAACCTGAATTTTTGTTCCTGGAAGATTTATTTGAAACCACCGGCGAAAAGTCCCGCCAGAAAATGGCTTTCATCGTGCGGCTCATGCAATTCACCAGCCCCATCGCCGCCAAAGGCATCGAAGACACGACCTTTTATATTTACAATCCCTATATTGCGCATAATGAAGTAGGTGATAGTCCGGCCACCGCAGGCCTGTCGACGGATGAATTCCACCGGACAATGGAGAAACGTCAGGCCACGCTGCCGGCGTCGCTGAATACCACGACAACGCATGATACCAAACGGGGGGAGGATGGCCGTATCCGGCTCAATCAGCTGAGCGCCCAACCGCAGAAATGGATCAACTCCGTTCGGGGCTGGAAGGCCCTCAATCAGCCGCTGATCCGTGACATCAATGGCCGGCTTTCCCCTACCCCCAATGATGAATACCTGATCTACCAGGCATTGCTGGGAAGCTTTCCGGACGATATGACCGTCACGGACGAATACCGGGAACGTTTTTCGGGGTATCTGACCAAGGCATTGCGTGAGGCAAAGGCCGAGACAGACTATGACTCACCCGATACTCAATACGAACAGCAGTGCCAATCGTTTGCATCGGAACTGCTGAGGACCGGTTCTCCCTTTTTGGTCCAGTTTATTCCTTTCGCAGCGACCGTCATCCGGGCATCTTACGCCTATAGCCTGTCCCAGCTGCTGATCAAGCTGACGGCACCCGGCATTCCCGATATTTACCAGGGTGCGGAGCTGTGGGAGACCAGCCTGGTCGATCCCGATAACCGGCGGCCGGTGGACTTTGCCCTACGGGCCGAGCTGTTGCAAAAGATAAGGGCTTCGGCCGCACAAGGAGATGCTGTCGTTCTCGGCTTGGTATTGGATCATCCGGAAAAAGCGACGATGAAAATGTTCACGCTCTACCGGACACTGGGCTGCCGCAATGCACATCCTCAACTTTTTACCGAAGGAGAATATATTCCTGTTGCTACGACAGGCCCGCTGCTGGCCTATATCCGGCGTCATGAGCAGAATTGGGCGCTTGTACTGGTGCCGTTGATCACCAGTGAGGAAGATCAGGCGACGACATTTTCGCTGACTCTTCCGCCGGACGCTCCCGATACCTGGCATCACGCCTTCACCGGGGATACACAGCATTCATCCGGGGGAATATTCGAATGGGAGGGCTGGATGCGCTTCCCTGTTGCGTTGCTGATGGGTCACGACTGATAGGCTTGACGGATCCTCATCCGCCGCGAACGCCTATCTTTGCCAGGCTAAGCGCAACGCTAAAAAAACACCTATGCCCCTTTTAGTCCTTGTCCGCCACGGACAATCCACCTTCAACCTGGAAAACCGGTTTACCGGTGAAGAAGACGTCCCCCTGACCGAAAAAGGCCGGGAGGAGGCCAAAGCCGCCGGCAGGAAATTAACAGGACTTCCACTGGCGCATGGGTTCACTTCCATCCTGCAACGGGCTATCGATACCATGACGCTGATCCTGCAGGCATCGGATCACCCCGGTCTGCCGGTGACGCATGACCGGGCATTGAACGAACGTAATTACGGACAATTGCAGGGATTAAATAAGGCTGAAGTAGCGCGGCAATATGGGGATGAAGAAGTGGCTATTTGGCGACGCAGCTTTTCTGTGCGGCCGCCAGGTGGAGAAAGTCTCGCGGATACTGCGGCGCGGGTTATTCCTTATTACCGGCAGTCGATAGAGCCGCTGTTGCGGGAAGGACAGGATATCCTGGTGGTGGCGCATGGGAATAGCCTCAGGTCGCTGGTCATGCAGTTGGAGCGGATTAGTGAGGAAGATATCGTGCATGTGGACGTGCCGACCGGTGTGCCAAGGTTGTATAGCCTTAGTGCCGGGATGCAGATTGAAAAAGTGGAATATCTGTGAGAGGCTACCGGTAAGCTCCGACGCACGGCTAACCTTTCTCCGCCAACACTACAAACTCCTGTTCCAGCACCGGCGAATTTGCATACAAATCCCGGATGAACTGGCGGCCAAAGGCGGCATACCAGGGCATGAAGTTTTCCACTCTCTCCTGCAAACTATCGAGTGGGAAGAGGGCCGCCTTCAAGGAATGGACCTGTCGTTGGAGGTCGAGGAACTTACGCTTCTCCGCCTTCAGCAGCTTCTTTTCCAACGTTCGAATCGGATCCAGCGCCCGGGCCTGCAATGCCTCGACGTGCTGCTCCAGCGTAGGGTCTACCGGCCGTGTCAGCACCTTTAACGCCTCATAATACTGGTTGGCTTCACTGATCTCACGTTCCAGGCTAAGCGAATGCTCAGACTCTCGCCTTACCAGTCCGTTCACCAGCTCTTCCGCCGGCCGAAAGAGGTCGGTCACACTCAGCTGAGCCCTCTCTATTTTCTCCGCCCATTGCCGGGACACGAGTAAGAAGGAGTTCCGCAGCAGCAGCACCGGAAAAGGTACCTGGTAATGTTCGAACAATCCTTTCAACTCCAGCCAATAGGCCGTCTCGCCGCCGCCGCCGATAAAGGCGATATTAGGCAGAATGGTCTCCTGGAACAAGCCACGAAGGATGACATTGGGACTGAAGCGCTCGGGATGCTGATGCAGCTCTTCGCGGATCTCCTGCTCCGTAAACTTCAGATCTGTCGTATGCACACAAAAAAGATCGTCCTTGCGTTCGATCCGGGCACGGAGGTCGTCTTTGAGATAAAAGAGATTGATGGCGCGCGGATTGGCCTGTACCTTATAATGGTCGGGTATGCGCGCGATCGTTTCGCTAACGATCTTCGCCGGCTCCTCGCGGAAAAGGTCGTCTTCGAATACCGGGATCATGAGCTTTTTCAATGAAGCCCGGTCGGGTATCAGAACCACCAATCCGTATTCGGCAAAGAGCTCATGAATCAGCCGGAAGGTACCCGTCTGAATATCGGGGCTGTTCAGATAAGCATCCTTCAACAGCCGCATCAGTTCGGGACCGAAGGGTTCTATCGACAATTCGCCCTCGATCCGAAACAGCATTTTCTCCAATCCCTTCGTGTTCATTCGGCCTACGGCGCCGGTCTGCTTCGTCTCCCACACCAGTTTATCCCCGCCCAGGTAGACATGGCCCAGTTCTTCGAGATCGGCATCCTCGCTACCCATATAGAATACAGGAACGAATCTAACGTCCGGGAAGTCTTTATTGAGCGTATCCGCCAGGCGGATCGTGTGCAGGATCTTATAAATAAAATAGAGATGGCCCGTGAAGATAGCCGGCTGGTGGGCCGTACAAACCGTGAAAGTGTTTTCTTCACTCAGCCGCCGGATATTTTCCTGAACCTGTGGTGACCCGGGTATCGCTGCATATTGCTCCTCCAGAGCGCTGACCAGTGCAGCCCGGTCCACAGGCGCTTTCCGCCTCGCCGCCATTGACTGGCGCAAACCTTCCGGACTTACAGCATGCGTATAAAAAGGCTTCAGCGTATCTGTCTGATCCAGATAATCCGTAATGATGCGGGAAAAATAGCCTGTCTGACGATATGGTAAATAGGTCGATGTCCAGTCCATGTGTAAATGCGTTACGCACCGGATTTTCTCCGGTATGGTAGTGGACGAAATTAACGCAAAAACGAACAGATTGTTCAGGCGGAATGATGGGCGGTTTATAACACCTGGAATCCGTAGGCATACGGATCGTCATCGGGATCGATGCTGATGGTATTATACCCGTAAATCCTGGCCCAGCCTTCGATGCTGGGGATGATGGCAGGTTTTCCGGCCACCGTAACCGCCTTTTCCACCCGGCCGGTGAACTTTGATCCGATGATGCTTTCGTGGATAAAAACATCGCCCTCTTTCAGCTTGCCTTTGGCAAACCACTGCGCCATCCGAGCAGACGTGCCGGTGCCGCAGGGGGACCGGTCTATCGCCTTATCCCCGTAAAACACGGCATTCCGTGCCGTGGCCTCCGGACTGATCGTCTTACCTGTCCAGAGGATATGCGTACAGGTATTGATCGTAGGATTCTCGGGGTGAACGAATTTATGCGATGCATTGATCCGCTGGCGCATGACCCTGCTCCAACTGATCAGCTGATCGGCGGAATAATATTCCAGCCCTTTGAAGTTCTCCTGTGGATCGACGATCGCATAGAAATTTCCGCCATAGGAGACATCGACCGTCAGCGTTCCCAGGTCGGGACACTCCACGGTAATATTTTCTGCCGCCAGGTAAGACGGCACGTTGGTCAGCTTGACGGATGTCACCTTTTTACCTTCCTGTTTGTATTCGATCATGACCAGTCCGGCCGGCGCTTCCATCCGGATATGCCCCGGCGTTTTAGGCTGGATCAGGCCTTCTTCCAATGCAATGGTGATTGTGCCGATCGTACCATGACCGCACATGGGCAGACAGCCGCTGGTCTCGATGAAAAGGACAGCGACATCATTTTGCGGATCATGCGGCGGGTAGAGAATACTGCCACTCATCATATCGTGGCCACGAGGCTCGAACATCAACCCCTTACGGATCCAGTCGAATTCCTTTAGAAAGTGTTGCCGCTTTTCGCTCATATTCTTCCCGTCCAGCACGGGGCCGCCGCCGGCGACGAGTCTCACGGGATTACCACAGGTATGCGCATCGATACAAAAAAAGGTCTTCTTCATATAGGTCCTTATAGAGGGTCGTTGGTCAGTTTGTTGTTGATAGTTCTCCAGAGATGCAGGGGGTTGCCATTCTTCAATGCATCGGGCAGCAGGACATCCGACCAGCCCTGGTAGCTCAGGGGTCTTACCCACCGTTTGATCCCATCTGCCCCGACCGAGGTAAACCGGCTGTCCGTCGTGGCCGGAAAAGGTCCGCCATGCTGCATGGACAGGGCCACCCTTACGCCTGTAGGGACGGCGTTCAGGATAAACCGGCCGCAGATATCCTGTGCCGCCGCCACCACTTCTGGATGATCGATGACATCCTGGTCGGTAGCCATCAGCGAGACCGTCAGCTGCCCTTCGAGGTGCTGGGCTACGCCGAGCATTTCTTCCTTATTCTTACATTGGATCACCAGGGTGTAGGGTCCGAACACCTCCTGATGTAACAGCGGATTGCCAAGAAAAGCTTTCGCAGTCGCCGATGCCACAGTAGGCGCTCCCTGGTTGATCTGCGGTTCGACGGCAGCTACGGCCACGGTCGTCACATCCGCCTCCGCCAAAGCCGCTGCCTTCTTTTCTGTATAGGCTTTGGCAATGCCGGGATGCAGCATCGTCCCCGGGGTAGCTTTGCCGATCGCCACACCCAATTCTTCGATGAAGAGGTCCAGGTCCTTACCTTCCACGCCGACGATCAGCCCCGGGTTGGTACAGAACTGTCCGGTACCCAGCATGACCGAGCCTGCGCAAAGCGCTGCCAACTCTTTAGCCTCCTTAGCCGATGAGGCCAGCTTGCCCGGCAACAGGAAGATAGGATTGATACTGCCCATTTCGGCGAAAACGGGGATCGGCTGTTTGCGCTGGTTGGCCCAGTCAAAAAGCGCCTTTCCGCCGCCGTAGGAGCCGGTAAAGCCGACTGCGCGGGTGTGGGTATGCGTTACGAGTGCCTTGCCTGTTTCAAAACCAACCCCATGCACATGCGCAAATACGCCGGCGGGAAGGTTCGCCTTCGCAATGGCCCGTGTGATGGCCTTCGCTACGATCTCCGACGTTTCCGCATGGGCCGGATGTGCCTTGACGATCACCGGACAGCCGGCTGCCAGGGCAGAGGCCGTATCACCCCCCGCCGTAGAATAGGCAAAGGGAAAATTGCTGGCGCCGAAGACCACGACAGGCCCGATCGGCACCTGCCATTTACGCAGATCGGGATCGCCCTTATCCGGTACGGCGGTATCTATTCTTACTTCCAGCCAGTGGCCTGCCTCGCAGGCATCCGCATAACTGGTCAATTGAAACATCGTTCTGGCCCGCTCGTTGCGCAGCCGGGCCTCCGGCAGGTTGGTTTCCCGCATGGCTGTATGGATCAGCTCATCGCCGGCGGCTTCCATCTCCTGAGCTATACTACGCATCAGGTCGGCCCGTTGCTTCAGGGAGGTTTGCCGGTACACCAGGAAGGCCTGCCATGCCTTGTTCATGATACTATCTATCTCCGCTACTGTTGCGTCCTGAAATTTCATATGATGTATTTAAGCTATCGTGAAATCAAGGGCCGGAAGAGTCGGACGGTTGGCCAACCCCTCACGGATAATAGCCAGTACCCGTTCGCGCTCGTGTCCGATCAGCGTCAGTCGGGGGGCTCTGACGTATTCTGTGCCCAAACCAGCCTCCGTTTCGGCAAGCTTGATATATTGCACCAGCTTGGAATGAAGATCCAGCTCGAGTAAGGGAAGGAACCACCGGTGAATGTCCAGCGCTTCTTCTATCCGGCCTGCTTTTACCAGCCGGTAGATCGCTACGGTCTCCGCCGGGAAAGCGCATACCAGACCACCTACCCAGCCTACGGCCCCCATCAGCAATTCTTCGATGGCGATAGTATCTACCCCGCAAAGGATCTTGATCCGGTCGCCGAACTGGTTGATGAGCCGGGTGACATTGGAAACGTCCCGGGTGGATTCTTTTACGGACTCGATATTGGGTATCTCGATCAGTTCGTCAAACATATGCATGGTCACCTCGATCTTATAATCGACCGGGTTGTTGTAGATCATGATCGGTAATTCCGTCGAAGAAGCTACCGCCTTGAAAAAAGCGACGGTTTCCCGGTGATCACTCTTATACCGCATGGGCGGTAACAGCATCAATCCGGCTGCACCCCACTTTTCGGCAAGCGCCGCCTGCCTGATCGCTTCTTTCGTAGATCCTTCGGCAATATTTAATAAGATGGGGATCTTGTGGCCAGCCTTTTCTACGGCGAACTTTACAATGGCTTCTTTCTCTTCCAGGGTCAGCGTACTGGCTTCGCCGAGCGAGCCGCCGATAATGGCGCCATTGATGCCTGCTTCCAGCTGGGCCTTTAGGTTGGCACCGAATGCAGGAAGATCGAGGGAATCCTGTGCGGTGAACTTGGTTGTCAGGGCCGGAAATACACCATTCCAGTTTATACTCATGTTGATCTGATTTTGGGCAAATTTATTCGTTTGGGCGTTAGGGAAGGCCGCGCGGATTAATATTTTCTTCTCAGATTTTAACAAAGACATTAGCCATTCGGCCGGGATGCCCTATTTTCCAGAAAGGGCATTCCGGGCACAACCTCACCCTCAATGTCATAATCATAGGCCCGCGTGATCCGAACGTTAACAAAATCCCCGATCGCTAACTTTTCGTCGCTGTGAACGATCACCTCATTGTCCACTTCGATGGAGTCGAACTCCGTTCTTCCCAGGTAACGTCCCGCCTCTTTCTTGTCAATCAACACCTTGAATACCCGTCCTATCTTCTCCTGGTTCTTTTCGTAGGATATCTCCTGCTGCACTTCCATGACCTCCTGCGCCCGTTGTTGCTTGACGTCGGCAGGAATATTATCTTCCAGTTCATGGGCGGACGTGCCCTCTTCATGCGAATAGGAAAATATCCCTACACGGTCGAACCGATGCTCCCGGAGGAAATCTTTCAATTCCTCGACATCCTGTTCCGTCTCCCCGGGGAAGCCCGCTATCAGCGTCGTACGGAGACAGATACCCGGTATTTTTTCGCGGATCGCATGTATCAGATCCGTCATCTCCTGCCGCGTGATCTGGCGGCGCATCGCCTTGAGCATATTATCGCTGGCATGCTGTAACGGCATGTCGAGGTATTTGCAGATATTGTCCCTTTCCTTCATCACATCCAGTATCTCGAGGGGGAATTTAGAAGGATAGGCATAATGTAACCTGATCCATTCCAGTCCTTTGATATCGGCCAGCCGGTGCAGCAGTTCCGGCAACATCCGGCGTTTGTACCTATCCAGTCCGTAATAGGTCAGCTCCTGTGCGATCAGCAGGATTTCCCTTACCCCTCTTTTGACTAATCCTTCCGCCTCTTTAACCAGTTCTTCCATCGGCCGGCTGACATGGGCGCCCCGCATCAGGGGAATAGCGCAAAAGGCGCAGGTACGGTTGCAGCCTTCGGCAATTTTGAGGTAAGCGTAGTGCTGCGGTGTCGCCAACATCCGCTCGCCCATTAATTCGGCCTTATAATCCACATCGAACCTCTTCAGCATCAGGGGTAATTCCATGGTGCCGAACCAGGCGTCCACTTCGGGGATCTCTTTTTCCAGGTCGTCGCGATAACGCTGGCTGAGACAGCCGGTCACATAGACTTTGTCCAGCCGTCCTTTCTTCTTGAGGGCAACCTGGTCGAGGATAGTATTGATGGATTCTTCCTTTGCCTTATCGATAAAACCGCAGGTGTTGACGACAACGATATTGTGATCCAATTTTGTGTTTTCGTGAACGACGTCGATGTCGCTCGCACGAAGCTGGCCGCTGAAGACCTCACTGTCCACCATGTTCTTGCTGCACCCGAGAGTGATGATATTGACTTTGTCCTTTTTGAGTGTTTTTGTCTTCATTTTTCTACGCTGAATAAGCTGTCTACGAATTCGTGCTTGTCGAAGACCAGCAGGTCTTCCATTTTCTCCCCGACCCCGATAAACTTCACCGGGATCTTGAACTGGTTGGCAATCGCCAAAACCACCCCGCCTTTGGCCGTGCCGTCCAGCTTGGTGATCGCCAGGGCCGTGACATCCGTAGCGGCCGTGAATTGCCGGGCCTGTTCCAGTGCATTCTGACCTGTAGACCCATCCAGCACCAGCAGCACTTCATGCGGGGCGTCCGGCATGACCTTCTTAATAACACGGCTGATCTTACTTAGTTCTTCCATGAGATAAGCTTTATTATGCAACCGGCCGGCGGTATCGATGATCACTACGTCTGCGCCTCTGGCTAATCCGCTTTGCACAGTGTCGAATGCAACCGCTCCCGGATCGGACCCCATCCCCTGTTTGACGATCGGAACCCCTACCCGGTCGCTCCAGACGGTCAGCTGCTCGACGGCAGCCGCCCTGAACGTATCGGCAGCACCCAGCAATACCGATTTCCCCGCTTTCTTGAAATTGTAAGCCAACTTACCAATGGTGGTGGTCTTGCCAACCCCGTTGACGCCTACAACTAAGATAACATAGGGCTTATTTCCCGAGGGAGTGTTGAAATCACGGTAGGACTGCTCGGCGGGTTCCACCAACAGCTTCTCGATTTCTTGTTGAAGTAACTCGTTCAACTGACTTGTATTCACATACTTATCCTTTGCTACACGAAGTTCGATCTGTTTGATGATCTGGATGGTGGTATCGATGCCGACGTCGGCGCTGACGAGGGCATCTTCCAGGTTATCGAGGACTTCTTCATCGACGGTATTTTTGCCCGCAATCGCTTTGGTGATTCGGGACAGGAATCCTTCTTTGGTCTTTTGCAGCCCCTGGTCCAGGCTTTCCTTTTCTTTTTTTCCGAAAAGTTTATCAAAAAGTCCCATAACCTTGCCTTTTTACCTGCCTTTAATAATGCAAAAAAAAGCCGTCCTCAGACAGCTTTTATTATCTTACTTAACCCTATTACTACTTTTGAGCCAAATACTCCTTGATCTTGTCCTTGTGCACGATGGACTCCTTAAAGGTGTAAGCGCCTGATTTGGGGCTGCGGACAGCCTTGATCACTTTGGTCCAGTTCTTGGCCTCTGCAGCAGCTTTGGCGTCTTTACTCTTGATAGCGGTTTTTGCAGCTTTTGCCATGATTACTTAATTTCTTTATGAACAGTTACTTTCTTCAGAATGGAATTGTACTTCTTCAACTCCAGACGTTCCGGAGTATTCTTCTTGTTTTTCGTCGTGATATAACGACTGGTTCCGGGTAGCCCGCTGGTTTTATGCTCGGTGCATTCCATGATTACCTGAACCCTACTGCCTTTCTTTGCCATAATTCGGACTTTTAATCTTTTACTACTTGATTAGATCTTTACTCCCTCAGCCCTCAGTCGCTTTACAACACTGAGCAGACCATTTTTGTTGATCGTACGGAGGCCTTCAGAGGAAACCTTCAAGGTAATCCACTTGTCTTCCTCAGCCAGGAAAAACCGCTTAGTCTGCAGATTAGGGAGGAACCTGCGCTTAGTCTTTATATTTGAATGGGATACGCTGTTTCCGGAAACCGGAACCTTCCCTGTAATCTGACATACTCTAGCCATGACACAAAATTTAGGAGTGCAAAAGTCGTAAAATATTAGCAATCCGCAAAAAGAAATTAGCCTTTTTTCAACTTCTTTCCCACAGTGTGGATAAACTACCGGCCCGGCAGCGCGAAGGCCATCAGATAATCCCCCTGTTTGGTCTGCAGCTTGCCATGGCCTCCGGCGGCGATGACAACATATTGCCGGCCGTCCAGCTGATACGTCATCGGCATCGCATGGGCAGTGGCCGGGAGAGCGTATTCCCACAACACTTTACCCGTCCGGCTGTCAAAAGCCCTTAGATGTCCGTCGAAACTAGCCGCCACAAAGATAAGCTGTCCGCCGGTCACGATGGCGCCGCCCATATTAATGGATCCCCATTTCCGGGCCTCCGGCTCAATCGCCGGGTCGAACATATAGCCCAACGGCACTTCCCATTTCTTACTGCCATTGTGCAGATCGATCGCCACGAGTGTCCCCCAGGGCGGTTTTGTCTGCATGACGAGTCCCCGACTGTCCCGCTTGAGCAGGTAATCCCGGTGCATCACGTATGGCGTACCCTGCATCCGGCCAAGATCCCCCCGCAGGGCATCCGGATCAGCTTTTCTCACGCTGTCCACGGTCTCCCGCGGATACATCGTGATGACGGCAGCAACCCAGTTAATATTAGTATACAGGATTCCGTTGACCGGATCATAGCACATCCCACTCCAGTTGATGCCGCCAATATTGCCGGGAGCCATGATGGTCCCCTGGAAGCTGGGGGGCGTAAACGGCCCTTTGTATTGATACTGCGCTATCCGTCGCCGGGCCTCGGCCTGATCGGAGTCATTTGGATTCGGGCCCCAGGCATCGTCAATGGTCAGGCTTTGCAGTCCCAATGGGGCCGGCAGCACGGGAAAAAGCTGTGTGGGCCAGGCCTGCTCGCCCGGTATTGTCGAAGCCGGTACAGGACGTTCTTCGACCGGAAGGAGCGGTTTGCCGGTAAGGCGGTCCAATACGTAAATGAAGCCCATTTTCGTGCCGACGACGACTGCCGGTATCTTGCGGCCATCCTTTACCCAATCGATCAGCACGGGCTGAGCGGCGATGTCAAAGTCCCAGAGGTCATGATGCACCACCTGGAAGCTCCAGACCTGCCGGCCGGTCGAGGCCCGCAATGCTACGAGAGAGTTGGCGTTGAGATTGGACCCCAGCCGCAACCCGCCGTAATAATCAGGACTCGGACTACCAGTCGGTACAAAGACAAGGTCGCGGGCCGGATCAGTGCTGAGGATCGTCCAGGCATTGGCCGCTCCGGTCTGATGGGCCTTCGGCCCGATCCAGGTGGCGTAGGCGCTATCAGCAGGGTCCTGGGGAATAGGATTCCAGCTCCATGCCAGCTGCCCGGTGTGGACATTATATGCACGGACGACACCAGGTGGTTGATTGAACCGGCCGTTATCCCCGATGGAACAGCCGACAATAACGAGGTCGCCGATCACGGCAGGCGGCGATGTCTCCTGGATCTCGGATGTATTTTCTCCCGGCCCACGCCGAAGATCGATGGTGCCCTGATGGCCAAAAGTCGCGACGGGCTGACCCGTGTGACCATCCAGTCCGATCAGCCGGCCGTCGATGGTGCCGATGAAGATGCGGAGGGTGTCTCCCGCGCGCGTTTGTGAGCCGCCAGCCGGCCATGCAGCCACCCCGCGCGAAGTGATCTCGGAAAAGTCCGCATGCAGATCCACCCCGGGATCATAGACCCACCGCTCGCGGCCGGTAGTGGCATCGACGGCTATCACCCGGTCACTCGGGGTACTGATATATAAGGTGCGCCCGATGAGGATCGGCGTCGATTCGAAGGCGGCCTTTTCCAGCGCGTAGGTCCCCGCATACCCCGATAGCTCCCCGGTACGATAGGTCCAGGCGGGTTTAAGGCCTCCGACATTGCGGGTATTGATCTGGTGCAGGGCCGTATAACGCCGGCCACCGGCATCCTGGCCATAATAGGCCCAGCTTCCGCCCGACCCCTGCGCGCTAACCGCGAGGTGGAACAGCAGCGAGAGTCCGCCTACTACACTATTCAATGTATATTTCATATGGTTTATTTTGGTCAAACTTAACACCTCATCATAGCCCCGGCAATTTTTGTTGACCAATGGCATGGTAATGGTGACTAATAGCACCGCCCGGCGCAGCCTCGCGAAAAGGCCCATGCAGTTTATTAATAATTACTTAATTTACCAATCCCTTTTGCCGCAATACTTTGTGCAAAATGGGCAACAATGACAGAACCAATGAGAAGAAAAACGATTCCGCGCGATATCAGCTGGCTCTCTTTCAACGGACGGGTCTTACAGGAAGCGGCCGATCCTACTGTTCCTCTTCGGGAAAGGATCCGATTCCTGGGCATCTTTTCCAATAATATGGATGAGTTCTTCCGGGTAAGGGTCGCCACGCTAAAAAGAATGAGCGAATTGAGTGGCAATAAGTCGAAGGCCAATATGCACATCGAAGCCTCACCGCTTAAGATACTCACCGATATCCAGGATATCGTGCTCGAGCAGGGAGATACTTTCGATGCCATCTGGAGTGATATCCGGAAAGAAATGGAAAAAGAAAAGATCTTCCTCGTCACGGAGAAGGAGCTGGACGCTAACCAACAACAATTTATCCAAACGTATTTCGAAGAAGAGGTTCGCTCCAATACGATACCCTTAATGATCGAAAGCATTCCTGCCTTTCCCTATCTCCGGGACAAATCTATTTATCTCGGCGTCGTGCTGTCCCGCAAGGACAACAGCATGAAAAAGAAATACGCTCTGATCGAGGTTCCCAGCCGCGTCCTCGGCCGCTTTGTACAGCTGCCATCAGCGGCGCTGGACGAACATCATATCATTCTGCTGGAAGACATCATCCGTTATAACCTCAGGAATATTTTTGCCTATTTCGGTTATGACACATATGAGTCCTGGGTATTCAAGGTCACCCGCGACGCGGAGATCGATATCGATAACGATATCAGCACCACGCTGATCCAAAAAATAGAAAAGGGATTGAAGAACCGGCGTAAAGGCAAGCCGGTGCGGTTTGTCTATGACAAGGAAATGGACAAGGGACTGCTGGATTATATTATCAAACGGTTGGGCCTGTCGAGGAAGAGCGGCAACCTGATACCCGGTGGCCGCATCCATAACTTCCGTCATTTCATGGATTTCCCGGATGTGTTCCCCCGGAGAGGACAGCGGAAAAAGCCTTTCATCCATCCCCTGCTGGTCAGGACGCCCAGGGTCACCGATGTGGTGCTCGAACAGGATGTCATGCTGCATTATCCCTACCATTCCTTTAATCCGGTCATCGATATGCTGCGGGAAGCCGCCATCGATCCCAACGTGACCACCATCAAGATCACCTGCTACCGGCTGGCCAGCAATTCCAAGATCATCAACGCCCTCATCAATGCCGTCCGCAATGGCAAACATGTCACGGTGATGCTAGAACTGAGAGCGCGATTCGACGAAGAAGCCAATCTCGAATGGAAGGAAAGGCTGGAAGACGAAGGCGTCAAAGTGCTGATCGGCATTCCCAATGTGAAAGTGCACGCCAAGATCTGCCTGATCAAAAAAAGGATCAATAATTTCACCATCCATTACGGCTTCGTCAGTACCGGCAACATCAACGAAAAGACCGCCAGGATATACGGAGACCATTGTCTGCTGACGTCCAACAGGCATATCATGGCCGACGTCAACCGGATCTTCAATTACCTGGAAAAATGGAAAGAAGGTACCGCTCCGCTGAAGGCCTGCAAGACCCTCATCCCCTGCCCTACCAGCCTGCGCCGCGAACTGGTCAAAATGGTCATCCGCGAAACGCGGCTGGCCCGGGAGAAAAAGCCTGCCGCCATCACCCTCAAGATGAATTCCATCTCCGACGAGGATCTGATCGATAAGTTGTATGAAGCGGCCAAGGCCGGCGTCCGCATCCAGCTGATCGTGCGCGGTATCTACTGCCTTTTTTCGGAGAACAGCAAGTTCATCATCCCGATCAAAGCCATCAGTATCATTGATGAATACCTCGAACATGCCAGGGTATTTATTTTTCACAACGGTGGAAAAGAAAAAACATTTATATCTTCGGCCGACTGGATGGTGCGCAACCTGGATCACCGGGTGGAAGCTACCTGCCCGGTTCTCGATGAGGCTATTACCAAAGAATTGAAAGAGATCCTGGACATTCAGCTGGCCGACAATGTGAAGGCGCGCTGGCTGGACAACGAATTGCAGAATAACTACAAACGGGATTCGGAAGTGAAGGTGAGGTCCCAGATCGAGATCTATAATTATCTGCACCAGAAAGCCCTCGAGAAGGCCCTTGAGTCTACTGGTCAGGAGCCTGAGCATATCACGGCGACTGTGGCGGAAGTCTAAGAACACAGCTGAAACCGAAACCTACAAAGAAAATGCGACTGACAGCAATCGATATCGGCAGCAATGCAGCACGACTGCTGATCTCCGATGTTACCATGAATAATGGCAAGGCGGAATTCAACAAGATCAACCTGGTGAGAGTACCGCTGAGGCTGGGCTTCGACGTATTTGAAAAAATGGAGATATCCCCGGAAAAGACCCGGATGATCCTCCATACCATCAAGGCCTATCAGCATCTCTGTGAGGCGTATAAAGTGGATCATATCAAGGCCGCCGCCACTTCGGCGATGCGGGACGCCTCGAATGCCGGAGACATCATCGACCAGGTGAAAAAGGAGACGGGCATCCTTATCGAAGTCATCAGCGGCGGCAGCGAAGCCAAACTGATTTACGAAAATCATATTGCGGAAAACCTTGATAAGGAACACGCTTATCTCTACATTGACGTAGGTGGCGGCAGCACGGAACTAACATTCTTCGCAGGCAACAAACTGGTCTTTTCTTCCTCTTTCAATATCGGCACGATCCGCCTGCTGAAAAACCAGGTGACGGACGGCCAGTGGGACGGGATGAAAGACTACATCAAGCGGGAGACCAGGAACTACCTCAATAATATCATCGCCATCGGCAGCGGCGGCAATATCAACAAGGTCTTCTCCATTTCCAAACGAAAGGAAGGCAAAGCGCTGCCAATGGAGCTGCTGAAAGATTATCATAAAGAATTCTCCAACTTCTCCCTCGAAGACCGCATGCGGATCTACAAATTAAGAGAAGACCGTGCCGACGTGATCGTTCCCGCGCTGTTGATCTATATCAATGCTATGCGTTGGGCCAATGCACCGGAAATTTACGTTCCGAAGATCGGGCTGGCTGATGGTCTTATCCAACACTTGTATGCGGACCTTAAGAAACAGGGTGTGGAAGTTTAAGATATTCTTTACCTTAGTCGGCCCGGCCGAAATCCAAACGCAAAATTTCTGACATGTCCATTCACACGGAGATTAAAAAAGTAACGACCCATACTTTACAACGGATGAAGAACAATGGCGAGAAGATATCCATGCTGACCGCCTATGATTATTCCTTCGCCCGTATTTTCGATGCCGCCGGCATCGATATCCTGCTGGTCGGCGATTCCGCCTCGAATGTTATGGCCGGTCATGAAACCACCCTGCCGATCACCCTCGATCAGATGATCTACCACGCGTCTTCCGTTTTGCGAGGCGTTAACCGGGCCTTTGTCGTCGTAGACCTCCCCTTCGGCTCCTACCAATCCAATTCCAAAGAGGCCCTGGCTTCTGCGGTCCGGATCATGAAGGAAACCGGCGCCCACGCTGTTAAAGTAGAAGGCGGTGAGGAAATACTCGAATCGGTCAAAAGGATACTCGCGGCGGGAGTGCCTGTCATGGGTCACCTGGGGCTGACCCCGCAATCGATCTATAAATTCGGCACCTATACTGTCAGGGCCAAGGAAGAAGCCGAAGCCGAGAAACTGAAAAAGGACGCCCTCCTGTTGGAAGAAGCCGGGTGTTTCGGGCTGGTGCTGGAAAAAATCCCTGCCCAGCTGGGGAAAGTCGTCTCGGAAAGCCTTACTATTCCTACCATCGGCATCGGCGCAGGGATGCATTGCGATGGACAGGTCCTGGTCATGCATGATCTGCTGGGCATCACCACCGAATTCCAACCCCGCTTTCTTCGGCGCTACCTTCAGCTGGGTGAAGAGATCACCGCCGCCGTCCAGCATTATATCCGCGACGTGAAAAGCAAGGACTTCCCCAATGAACAGGAACAGTATTAATCAAATCATAAAATAATACAATCTGATATCTAAGAGTTAAAATATAGCCTGTTTTGGTTAAAATATACTAAATTCATTGTAGACCAAAACAACTGTATATGAAAGGACTCATCATTTTAGCAGCCCTTATTGTAACGTCGCACCTCCTGCTGGCTCAGAAAACCATCACCGGAAAAATCACCGATAAAGCTTCCGGGACCGCCCTCTCCGGAGCTTCGATCAAGATCAAAGGATCGAAAAAAGGGACCTCCACCAATACGGAAGGAGTATTCACGCTCGAAGTAAATCCACAAGATATATTGATTATTAGTAATGTAGGGTATGTTGAACAAACCGTCGCGGTCCCGTCGACATCCTCGATCGATATTTTGTTGGAGCCCCTCGCTTCGGAGCTGACCCAGGTGGTCTTCGTGGGGTCACGGGGCGTAGGCCGTAGTAAGACGGAATCTCCTGTCCCCGTCGACGTGATCAAAATCAGCGACATCGGACAAAATGCCGCTCGCCCCGACCTGATGAGCCAACTAAATGTGTCGGTCCCTTCCTTCAATTATAATAAACAGAGTGGCGGCGACGGAGCAGACGCCATCGACCTGGCCACCCTGAGAGGTCTCGGGCCCGATCAGACCCTGGTGCTGATCAATGGCAAACGCCAGCATCAGACGGCCTTCGTGGCCCTGTTCGGAACCCGCGGAAGAGGTAATTCAGGAACAGACCTGAACGCCATTCCCGAGGCGTCCATCGACCGGGTGGAGATATTAAGGGATGGCGCCTCGGCCCAGTATGGTTCGGACGCCATCGCCGGTGTCATCAACATTATCCTGAAAAAGGACGTTAACCACTTCACTGGTACGGCCGGTTGGTCAGGCTATTACGATCACAAGTATAATTCATTGAATTCCATTCAGCCCAGTCAATACGTAACCGGCAGTCAGGTTGACGGGCAGACGTTTACGGCGAGCCTGCACTATGGGGTTCCCATCGGTAAAAAAGGCGGTTTCCTGGATATGTCCGGGAACTTCCTGACCCAGGGCAAGACCTTCCGGCAGGTACCAGACACGGATGCCACGGCCAACCCCAATGCCCTTCCCATCAATAATGTCAGAAGGGCCAACGGGGATGCCTCCGTCACCTCCGGCGGGATCGTCCTCAATTCCGAAGTTCCGGTCGGGAAAGGCAAAACCACTTTCTATGCATTCGGGATATACAACTATAAAAATTCCAATGCCTACGCCTATAGCCGGAATTTTTCCGGCACACCCAACCGCTTTCCAACCGATGCGAACGGAAACCTGCTCTATGTGCCCGGCATCATGCACCTGGTAGACCCCAAAGCACCCGTGGATACGGACCCGAATACCATTACCTCCGCCAACGATGTCTACTTCAACCCTCAGGAGGATGTGCACATCACCGACGGTTCACTGGCCGTTGGTTTCAGAGGCACCTTTCCCGGGGGACTCGATTGGGATCTCAGCAATACCGCAGGCGGCAATAACTTTCACTATTTTGGGAAGAAAACTTTCAACGCCTCGCTGGGTGAGGCAGGTATCAACCGCAATACCTTTAACGACGGCGGTTTCTACCTATTCCAGAATACCGTCAATGCGGATTTTAGCAAGAACTACTCCAATGTAGCCGGGGGCAACTTTATCTTGAGCTTTGGCGCGGAATACCGTTATGAGCAATATGGCATCTACAAAGGGGAAGAAGCCTCTTATTTGAGTTATGCCCCCGGCATTGCGGCAGGTTCCCAGGGTTTCCCGGGCTTTCAGCCTGCCGACGAGACGAATGCGCCCCGTACCAATGTCGCCGGTTATGTGGAGGGTGAGCTGGATGTGACCAAACAATGGTTGATAGACGGCGCTGTCCGCCTGGAGAACTACAGCGACTTTGGATTTGTGGATACCTACAAATTCTCGACCCGGTATAAAGTGACCAAAAATTTTAACCTCAGGGGTTCCGTCAGTACGGGATTTCGCGCACCCTCCCTGCAACAGATCAATTTCAGCAATACCGAAACCAATGTACAGGCCGGGGCCATCAGCGTAGTCAAGATCGCTCCCAATGACAATCCCATCACCGAGGCGGCCGGGATTCCGAAGCTTAAACAGGAGAATTCCTTCAACGCCAGTGTCGGTTTTGCCTGGAAGGCGGCCCCCAACCTGACCTTTACAGTGGACGGTTACCTGGTTAAAATCAAAAACCGGGTGGTGCTGACCGGGGAGTTCGATACCTCGATCCAGGCCATCGCTCCCGCGCTGACACAACTGGGAGTAAACGACGCCCAATTCTTCGCCAATGCGGTCAACACCACCAATTACGGAGCGGATCTCGTGGCGGATTACAATCTTCGTTTCACCGGACGGAATTCCCTGAAGTTTTTGCTTGCAACGAATATCAACCACCTGAACATTAACAGGATCAACATTCCTCCGGCACTCAATATCGATTACACCCACCAGCAGACTTTCTTCAGTACCCGCGAACAGGATTTTGTAAAAGCTTCCGCGCCACCCATCAAATCAGATTTCAACGTGGAATACGATGCGGGTAAATTCGGGGTGGGCGCCCACCTGACCTACTATGGCAAGATCATATTGCTGGGGTATGGTTATGACAATGCCTATCCTCCGGAAGTATACCTGAACAACACCACTACGCTCGTACCGGAACAATTCAACTATCATGGAAAAATGACTACCGATATTTACTGCTCCTATAAGTTCAGCAACCACTTCTACGCCTCTATCGGTATCGATAACCTATTCAATGTACATCCTGACCTGGGCGTCGCTGCGGGAGCCAACGAATCCGCCTACGACGGGGAAACTGGCGGTCCCTGGGATGCCGTCCAGATGGGTTTCGACGGCTTGCGTATTTTTTCCAAGCTGGTTTTTAACTTTTGATCACCCGTTCACCGGTATCATAACCCCATTCATCTAATAATTCCCCGGGAAACCCGATTCCCTTCTAATTTGCTATGGTCAACTTAAACTGAGGAGTTCACCTTGAAAAAAGTTACTGTACAGATCGTCATTCATATTGCGGCATGGGCGTGCTTCCTGCTGCTGCCCTTTGTATTCTATCCCCGGCCAAGGGAAAGAGAGTATTCCTTTTTTTCAGAAAGGTATTTTTCCACGCTTTTTATCATTAACAGCGTGTTCATCATCACCTTTTACTATGTCAACACGCATCTGATCATCCCGAAGCTGCTGGACAAAAAGAAATTCCTTTCCTATTCCCTCATCATCCTGGCGCTGCTCGTTTTCTATGGATTCCTGCCCCGGATCTATCATGCGTTGTTCGGCGATCTGCTGCCACAGTCAGCTCAGCCGGGACGACCACCCCGCATGAGAAACCCGCCGCTGGTGAATTCCGGTAATATCGCTCTCTTCCTTATGGTATTCGTCATGAGCACCGGTATCAAGGTCATCAACGAATGGCTCCGGTCGGAACAACGAACGAAAGAGATCGCCAATGAAAAGCTGCAGGCCGAGTTGTCCTTTCTGAAAGCCCAGATCAATCCTCATTTTCTGTTCAACACGCTGAACAATATTTACGCCCTGGCTTCCACTCAGTCCGAACATACTGCCCCGGCCGTCATGAAGCTGTCCAGCATCATGCGCTATGTACTGAGTGATGCACGCAACGACCTAGTCCCTCTGGAAAAAGAAATCCTCTTCACTTCTCATTATATTGAATTGCAGAAGATGAGGCTGACTGACAAGACCAGCATCGACTTTACGATCAAAGGAGATCCTGTTGGCAGACAGATCGCTCCCCTGCTGTTGCTACCCTTCGTTGAGAATGCCTTCAAGTACGGCATCAGCACCCGGGAGTATTCACCCATCCGGATATTATTAGAAATTAATAAGGATTCGTTGTATTTTAGTATCAGCAACCATAAGCACCTCTATACCTCCCTGAAACTGGCGGACAATACGGGGATCGGTATCAGCAATACTAAACGGAGGCTGGACTTGTTGTATGAAGGTCGTTACGAGTTGATCATCGACGATAAGACGACTGAATTTTCTGTTCATTTAAATATTCCGGTATAATGTTGACCTGCATAGCTATTGATGACGAACCGCTGGCGCTGGAAGTGTTGAAAAAATACATCGCCAAGATTTATTTCCTGGATCTGAAGGGCGTCTTTACCGACCCTTTCGAGGCGCAGAAATTAATGGATGCCTCCCCCGTGGACATCCTCTTCCTCGACATCCAGATGCCCGACATCAATGGCATCGAATTTTCCCGCATCATCAATAAAAAAAATACGGCCGTTGTGTTCACCACCGCCTTCAGTGAATATGCAGTAGAAGGATTCAATGTAGACGCCATCGATTACCTGCTCAAGCCGATAGAGTACGACCGTTTCCTCAAATCCGTTTACAAGGCCAAAGAATACGTAGATTACCTGACCAACCAGGAGCTGCAGGAAGGTTACATCTTCGTCAAGTCCGATTACCAGATGGTCAAGGTCAACCTGAAAGAGATCCTCTACATCGAAGGGTTGGACGATTATATCAAGATCTATCTTCCCGGCAAATCCATTCTGACCCTGATGACGCTGAAGACGATCGCGCAGAAACTTCCTGCCCGGGAGTTTATCCGGGCACATCGTTCCTATATCGTCCCGATCAGTAAGATCGAACACATCAGCAAGAGTAAGATCAAGATCGCAGATAAGGAGATACCCATCGGCGTTAGCTATAGCGAAAGCTTTTTCGCCGCCATGGAAAATAAGCTTAGTTAGCTATTCACCGTAACAATTCATCATTTCACCGATCAAAAGGCTAAAATACGCCCATACTGGCCCGTTCATCGCATTCCACGCAACCTCTGCTCAGCCTTTTGCGTATTTCATAATGCCGGTAAGGTAGATGCCGGCATAGGACCAGTTTTTTCATAGTAGATTTTAAGTTAAGGTTGAGGCCACTGGTTAGTGGTTAGTTTTTTCCTAAATTGCTTGCGATTGCTAAAATCGCAAGCTTTTTTATGGAATTTCTTCAACAGCTACATATACAGGCCGAAAATCCCGGCACTTCCACCGGAAGAGAATGGATAGCGGCAAACGGTCCTGCACTGGAATCCTGGTCGCCGGTTGACGGTCAACGCATTGCCGTTGTAACTTCCACTGACAGAGAAAGTTATGAAAAGGTGGTGGAAACCGCCCGGCAGGCTTTTCTCCAATGGCGCGCCTGGCCCGCTCCCCGACGTGGTGACGTCGTCCGGCAGATCGGTGAGGCCCTTCGGCGGGAAAAATCCGCATTGGGACGCCTGGTATCTTATGAAATGGGGAAAAGCTTACAAGAAGGTTACGGCGAAGTGCAGGAAATGATCGATATCTGTGATTTCGCCGTGGGTCTTTCCCGGCAGCTGCATGGCCTGACAATGCATAGCGAGCGGCCTGCCCACCGGATGTACGAGCAATGGCATCCGCTAGGTCCTGTCGGCATCATCTCCGCCTTCAACTTCCCCGTGGCTGTCTGGAGCTGGAACAGTATGCTGGCCTGGGTATGCGGCGATACCGTTATCTGGAAGGGTTCCGAAAAGACGCCGCTGTGTGCGCTGGCATGTCAGAACATCGTTGCAAAAGTCTTTGAGGCCAATAACGTTCCCGAGGGTGTCGGCTGCCTCATCACCGGTGGCCGTGAAGTCGGCCAATGGTTATCCGAAGATACCCGCATCCCGCTGATCTCGGCAACAGGATCCACCCGCATGGGCAAGGCTATCGGAACGACCGTGGCTGCACGGCTCGGACGGGCGCTGCTCGAACTCGGCGGCAACAATGCCATTATCATCTCTAAGGATGCAGACCTTGATGTAGCCATACCGGGAGCCGTCTTCGGAGCGGTGGGAACGGCTGGACAACGTTGTACGACCACCCGCCGGCTCATCATCCATGAAGATATTTATGACAAGGTCAGGGACAAGCTGGTGAGTGTTTTCCGGCAGCTGCGGATCGGCGATCCCCTGCAGGAACGGAATCATGTCGGACCACTCATCGATAAAGATGCCGTCAGCGCCTATCTGCGTGCCATAGAGACCGGCAAAAAACAAGGCTGTAAATACCTGATCGACGGAGAAGTGCTGACAGGCGACGGTTTCGGCAGCGGTTGTTATGTGCGGCCCAGTATCGCTGAGGCCACGCCGGATCTGGGCATTGTCAGTGAGGAAACTTTTGCGCCGATCCTCTATCTGTTGAAATATTCTACCCTGGATCAGGCGATCGCTATTCAGAATAATGTCCCGCAGGGTCTGTCTTCCTCGATCATGACGCTGAACCTTCGGGAAGCAGAACAGTTCCTGTCGGCCGGCGGTAGTGATTGCGGCATTGCCAATGTCAATATCGGTACATCCGGGGCAGAGATCGGCGGCGCCTTCGGCGGGGAAAAAGAAACCGGTGGGGGCAGGGAAAGTGGCAGTGATGCCTGGAGGGCTTATATGCGGCGTCAGACAAATACGATTAACTATTCGACACAGCTGCCTTTAGCGCAGGGGATAAAGTTCGAGATCTAAAATAATCGATCCGAATCAACGTTATAGCCCGATATCCCTGATATACCATGAACGTCGGCATTAACGCACCTTCTACTGTTTTGAGAAAGATTTTGCTCCTGCTGCTGATGGGGATGACCGTCGGTGTTCAGGGACAGGTCCGGTTAGGGATATTGGGTGGCCTGAACTCCGCTAATGTATTGGAAAAGAACAGCTTACCCGGCTGGGACACGGCAGTGAAAAAATATTACAATTCCCGCACCGGCTTCCAGTTAGGTATTATTATCGAAGTTCCGCTGGGCCATAACCTGTTCTTCCAGCCCGCCATCACCTATATTACCAAGGGCCGGAAATACGATAAGAATAATGACTCGCTGACTGCCTTAGCCACAGATACTATCTATAATAAGGAGGTCCTTAACCTGAGCTATATCGAAGTCCCGCTCAACCTGACCTATAAGATCCCGCTGTCCCGCAGTCATCCGCAAAATAAGTTTTTCGTCAGTGCTGGTCCCTATGTCAGCTTTTTTTATAGCGGCAATATCACCTACGAAAGTCTGACTCAAACTCCCGATACATATAGTTCTGTGTCCAATCCCGTCACCGTAGGGAAAGGCCAGGATACGTATAAGACGCTTGATATCGGCGTGAATGCCAAAGCCGGTTTCGAACTGGGGAAGGTCATGCTGAATGGCTATTACAGTCGTGGCCTGACCAGTTTCTACAATGCCCCCTACCCCGGCACCTTTCACCACCAGGTGTTTGGGCTTAGTGCGGGTGTGTGGCTGTCGTCCACTGAAGCGCCGCCGCCACCCAGGAAAAAAGATACCGATAAAGATGGCGTTCCGGATGACGAGGATCAATGCCCGCTAATACCCGGCACTCCTAAATACCATGGCTGCCCGGTACCCGATACAGATCATGACGGCATCGACAACGAACATGACTCCTGCCCCACGATTCCCGGCGTAGCGCGCTACAACGGCTGCCCCGTGCCCGACACAGATCATGATGGTATCGATGACGAACATGATTCCTGCCGCACCGTTCCCGGTCTGGCCCGTTATAACGGCTGTCCCATTCCCGACAGGGATGGCGATGGTGTCAACGACGAAGAGGATCAATGCCCTGATAGTGCCGGTCCGGTGGAAAATCACGGCTGTCCGCTGCCGAAAGTGATCCCGCCCGCTGCGACGGATTCTGTCAACTACATTGCGCATAATATTCTGTTCAACGTGGCCAGTGACCAGTTGACAGACAGTTCCTTCACGGCCCTCGATCGACTGGCTGTCATTTTACAGGGTCATCATGACTGGCTGCTGACCATCGAAGGTCATACCGACAATGTGGGTATCCCTGCACGAAATCTCTTGTTGTCGCAGAAGAGGGCCAACGCCGTCAAAGCCTACCTGGTGAAAAAAGGAGTGGCCGGAGACAGGCTGACCGCCGCAGGCCTGGGCCAGGAACACCCCCTTGCCAGCAACAAGACGGTCGGTGGCCGGGCGATCAACCGCAGGGTTGAGCTAAGGCTGAGCCTTAATAAATAGAAAATTTAACAAGGTTATAAAACCGTTCCTGTAATTTATGAGCATGGGAGGGGCAAGTTTTCCTTATTTTCGAGATTCGAATAAATATAAAAAACATTACACATGAATTGCAGCTTGCGCAGCCTGAAGGGTTGGTTGATAGTGGTCCTGATTGGCTTTTTTCCTCTAACGATGTTTGCCCAGGGAACTTCCGCAAAAAAAGATCTGCCAAAAGGCTGGCACCTCCTCGATAAAGACCAGGATGGCTATTATGGCATCAGCCTGGCCAAAGCGTATGAATTCGCGAAACTGAAAAAACTAAAGAGCAAGACGGTTATCGTCGCCGTCATCGACTCCGGTGTAGACACGACGCACGAAGATCTCAAGGACATCCTTTGGACGAATCCCAAAGAGATCCCCGGCAATGGCATCGATGATGATGGCAATGGCTATGTGGATGATGTGCATGGCTGGAATTTTATCGGCGGCAAGGACGGCACGAATGTCAAGGATGACTCCCAGGAAGAAGCTCGCGTCTACTACGCCTACAAAGCCCAATTTGAAGTGGCGAACCTCGATACGGCCAGCCTCAGCCCTGCCGATAAGGAAAATTACCATTGGTGGCTCAAAGCCCGCAAGACCGTCATAGGCGACGGATCCGACAATGGCGTAGACCTGGTCATGCTGCATCAGGCCCTCAAAGCCAGCATCAGGAGTGACAGTATCCTTCAGCAGGCGATAGGAAGGGCTGAATTTACCGGCAACGACCTCGATACCTTCCAGACCAAATCGACGGAGACGCGAAATGCCAAATCTCTCTTCCTTTATCTTTTCAAGGCCAATAAGATCATGGACATGACCAACAAGGCCTTCCTGTCGGACTTTAATGAAGAGGTGGAATCGGAAGATAAGAAGGAGTCCAGCAAAGTAAATGCGCCCGAGGATTCTCGCCATAACATCGTCAAAGACAACGAAAAAGATTTCACCGACCGGTACTATGGCAATAACGATATCATGGCCGGAGAGCCTTTACATGGTACACACGTGTCCGGCATTATTGCCGCTATACGGAATAATGGCAAAGGCATCGACGGCATCGACGACAACGTCCGGATCATGATGATCCGCGCCGTACCCAATGGTGACGAACACGATAAGGACATCGCGCTGGCGATCCGTTATGCAGTGGACAATGGCGCCCGCGTGATCAATATGAGCTTTGGCAAGAATCTCTCTCCGCAAAAGCCATGGGTGGATTCCGCCGTTCTCTATGCCGAAAGCAAGGGTGTTTTGCTGGTCCACGCAGCGGGCAACGATTCCTATGATGTCGATACAGCTGACAATTTCCCCAATCCACATTTCAGGCATTCGACCTATACCGCCAGCAACTGGATCACTGTAGGCGCCAGCAGCGACCCGCTGGCCGAACCTGGTACTGATAGTTACACGGCTTCCTTCTCGAACTATGGCAAAGCAGAAGTCGACGTATTCGCCCCCGGCGTCAAGATCTATTCCACCCTGCCCGGCGGAAAGAACTATGGCAATGAATCGGGTACGAGCATGGCTTCCCCCGTTGTCACCGGTGTGGCGGCACTCCTCCTCGAATTCTATCCCAATCTGACGCCGCAGCAGGTAAAATACTGTTTGGTGAAAGGCTCCGTTCCGCTGACCGTCAAGGTGAAGAAGCCCGGCACGCAGGACGAATTGGTCAACTTGTCGGATCTGAGTGTCTCCGGCGGAATTGTCAATGCCTATGAAGCGTTGAAGCTGGCCTCTACCCTGAAAACCAAAAAAGGAGAATATTCGACTTTAACCAATAAGAAAGACTAATCACCGGCATGATCCCCAAGTCCGACATCATCTCAGCTGACGCTTACCAGGCCTATATCGACCTGGTGAAAGAGGAGGATGTGAGAGAAGCTATCGAAAAAAATACGCTTCGCTTCCGTAAATTGCTGGACACCATTCCCAGGAAAAAATTTGACTTCGCCTATGCCGAAGGCAAATGGACCGTCCGTGAAATGCTCCAGCATATCATCGACTGCGAAAGGGTCTTTACCTATCGCGCCCTGCGTTTTTCCCGGATGGACCCGGCGCCGTTGCCCGGCTTCGATGAGCAGCTCTGGGGTATGCACGCCGGCGGGGATACCCGGCGATGGAAAGACCTGCGGGGAGAGTTCGAAACGGTAAGAGAAGCCACCGAATACCTTTATAAGCCCCTTTCCGACGATCAGCTGGGCTTTGTGGGATCGGCTGACGCGCGACCACTCAATGCCTTTACCATCGGATTTATTATACCGGGGCATGTCGCCCACCATATCCGTATCCTCAAGGAAAGGTATCTTTGAGGTGAATATGTTGCTCAGTAAGCTTTCTTTACCATCCCGCAGGCTGCACCGGATAGCGGTCGGCTGCTTTTTCTTTCTGGCAGGACTATGCTTTTCCAGCTGGGCTTCCCGTATCCCCGATATTCGCCTGAAATTACATCTCGACAATGCCGCCCTGGGCGCTGTACTTCTGGGTCTCCCTGCCGGATTGCTGACTTCCCTGCCGCTGGCCGGCTGGTTGGTCGCCCGCTTCGGCAGCCGGCCGATTGCCCTGTTCGCCGCCCTTCTGTACGCCATTACCTTGCCCTTCCTGGGATTGGCCGGCGCCGCCTGGCAATTAGTAGCCTGCCTTTTTGTGTTCGGCATGGGCGGCAACCTCCTCAATATTTCGATGAATACCCAGGCGATCGGCACGGAAGCCTTATATGACCGAACCATTATGGCATCCTATCATGGGATATGGAGTCTGGCCGGCTTTTCCGGCGCCGCTATCGGCACCCTGTTTATCCGGCTGGGCTGGCTTCCCTGGCAGCATTTTATTGTCATCACTTCGCTGGCCTGGCTGATCGTGGCGGTGACCTCCGGTCAGCTCCTGGCGCAGGACGTTAACGCAGATGAAGACCGGCCGATCTTCGCGTGGCCGGACAGGTCGCTGATCAACCTCGGTATCATCGCTTTTTGCTCTATGATCTGCGAAGGCGCCATGTTCGACTGGAGCGGCGTCTATTTTCAAAAGGTGATCCAGCCGCCCCATGGACTGGTGGCTATTGGCTATACTGCCTTCATGTTTACCATGGCCTCCGGCCGCTTCCTTGGTGACTGGCTGGCCACTAAATTGGGAATTAAAAGGATCCTGCAGATTAGCGGTACACTGACGACAACAGGGCTGCTAACTTCGATCCTTTTCCCCTGGCTGTTCCCGGCCCTGGCCGGCTTTCTCCTGGTAGGCGCAGGTGTCTCCTCGGTCGTGCCCCTGGTCTATAGTGCCGCCGGCCGCTCGAAAGTGCTTTCACCGGGCGTCGCCCTCGCCGCTGTATCCACCATCGGGTATCTGGGTTTTCTTGTCGGACCGCCTTTTATCGGGTTCATTGCCCAGGCCTTTAACCTGCGGGTTTCACTGGGATTGATTGCCTTGTTAGGTTCCGTGATCGTTTTGATGGCGTCTTATATCGACTTCGAACAAAAATAAAGGCCGCCTCTGGTGGAGACGGCCTTCTACTATGGCAAATATCTTCTTACTTGTTGTAGACCAGATTCTTTTCTGCGATCATATCATCCAGCACATTCACCGTCTCACCCAGCCACATATCTGTTTTCTTTTCCTTCAGCCATGCCTGAAAACGGTCAGCCTTCAGCTGATCCCCATCATATTTGTGAGCATCTTCGGGCAAAGCGTTAACAGTTAGTTCATTGCCGGCAGGCAGCTTACTCAGGGTCTCGATCTGCTTCACCGTAGACCTGATCTGCTTTTCCTCATCCTGGTATTTCTTCAGATTGAGGGAGAAGACCTTGTCTTCCGTCTTGCCTAACCATTCGGCATCCGTCTGGATCAGGTTCAACGAGGAATTATTCTTCAACCGCTGATCGCTCAGGGCCTTGATGGTAGGAATATCATAAGCGTATTTCCACGGAGTATAGTCCGCCTTCTGGATCTCATCCCAGGGTAACGCATCGGGATTATCTTTCTCCCGGAATTTCGCATATTCATAGAGGTCCGGATAGATATCCGGTAACACGATATCCGAAGAAACACCGCGCAGCTGCGTAGACCCGCCGCTGATGCGGTAGAATTTCTGTAAGGTCAGCTTGATATACCCCAACTCGCTATTCTGATCGGAGAATCCCAGGGTCTTGTCCAGACCGATAGGCCGCTGTACGGTACCCTTACCATAGGTAGAGGTACTACCGATGATGATACCGCGGTGGTAATCCTGGATAGCCGCCGCAAATATTTCGGATGCAGAAGCACTTAATTCATTCACCATGACCGCAAACGGACCGTCGTACAATACACCCTTGTCATGGTCGGGATAGATCTGCGGCTTGCCATCGCGGTCCCGTACCTGGACGATGGGTCCCTGCTCGACAAACAGTCCGGCCATTTGAACGACATCGGCCAGAGAGCCACCACCATTATTTCTCAAATCAAGGACGATACCGTCCACTTTTTCTGCTTTCAGTTTGATGATCTCTTTGGCTACATCGATCGAACAACGGGCGCCGTTCGGATTATCGAAATCAGCGTAGAACTCAGGCAGATAAATATACCCGATCTTCCCCTTGGGCGAGTTGACGATAGCGCTGCGGGCGAAGGTCAGTTCATCCTGTACGATCTCATCCCGGATCAGCGACACGACTTTCGTCGTCCCATCCGTCTTTTTCAGGGTCAGCCGCACTTCGGCGCCTTTCTTACCCCGGATCAGTTTGATAGCATCTTCCACGCCGTACCCAGTCAGGTCAACCGCTTCCCCGTCACCTTGTGCTACTTTGACGATGATATCCCCGACGCCCACCTTGCCGGATTTCCAGGCAGGGCTGCCACTGACCAGCGTAGTGATCTTTATATTACCATCTTCGTCTTTCAGCGAAGCGCCGATACCGAAGAAATGGCCGCTCATCTGCTCATCAAAATACCTTTTCTCGATCGGCGGGAAATAATCGGTATGTGGATCCATCGACTGAACGATGCTTTCGACAAACATATTGAACCGGTCATCATCGGTGACCTTCAGGGTGAGCCGATCATAGATCCTGTCCATGACCTTCATCGTCCGTTCCCGCGCCTCTTTTTCCAGCTGAGTATCGCTCTTCATCACATAGCCCGCAGTCTTTTTAGCGGCCTCCTGCTGATCGAGCAGGTCGGAATATCTTTCCAGGGCCAGGTACTTCAGCTGTTTGCGCCATGCCTCTCTTCTTTCAGCCTCATTTTTGGGATATTGTACCTGGTCATAATTCTGATTGAAATCTTCATCTTTTGAAAAGTCAAAGGGCTGAGCAAGGATCTCTTTGTAGAGCACCGCCGTTTCCGCCAGCCGCTTTTTGTAAATTTCGTTGGCTGCAGGTACGAACATGATCGGCTTGCCCAGGATCTCGTCATCTATTTCATTGCCATATTTGCTCTGCAGATCTGCTACATCCGTCTGGAAAAAGACATTTTTGTCGGCATCGATATCCGCCAGGTATTTGTCAAAAACTTCTTTGGAAAATTTGTCATCGATGGGCTTGGGGCTATAATGCAGCTCCTCCAGATATTCTCCTACATTATGTAAAATCCTTTCATATTTCGTTGGCGGGTTGCTTCCAAATCCCAAAGTCCGGAAAGCGACAAACACCCCACCACCCAGGATCAACAGGACGATCGGCAGATTTCTTTTATTAATCATATACTTAAGCACTTTTAACATAGCTATTCAAAAATAACGATTAAAGCAATGGTATGTTGTCGCTTTCGGCGAATATTAACATCAGGTTTGCCATAAATTGGATAAGCGGAAGACGGCCCTGGCCGGCATTTCATAAAAAAGCCCCGATCAGGTGAATTTTCTCACCTCTATCGGAGCTTAAGCGGGGTGGATGATGGGGTTCGAACCCACGACCCTCAGAACCACAATCTGATGCTCTAACCAACTGAGCTACAACCACCAGCTGAAGCGCGAAATTACGTTAATTTAGGTTTTTGGCAAAAACATTGCCGATTTTTTTGTTTGAGGGTTGAGTGGATGCGGCAAGGCGGCCAAATTAGTGTTTCTTTGCGGTCGCAAAATAACGATGATGACAACAATTCCCTGGTGGTTCTATACCATTCCTTTTATTTCCGCCTTCATCCATTGGCTGACGATCTGGATGGCGCTGAAGCTGCTGTTTCATCCTCGTCAGCCTAAGAAGATCCTGGGCTTTACCCTGCAGGGTGTCTTCCCCAAAAAACAACAGCAGATAGCCGTCAGCCTGGGCCGCATCGTAGGCCAGGAACTGCTTTCTTTCGACGATATCGAACAGAAGATCACCGATCCCGGAAATGTACAGCGTATCCTTCCGCTGGTCGAACAGCATATCGACAATTTTCTTCGCAACAAACTGAAGGAGTCCATGCCGATGATCGCCATGTTCATCGGGGACAAAACCATCAACCAGTTGAAATCAGTCTTCATGAAAGAACTGGAAGAACTGTTCCCTCTCATCATGCGCAATTATGTACATAACCTGCGCGAAGACCTGGACCTGGAAAAGATCGTCGTGGAGAAGATAGCAGGCTTTTCCAATGACCGGCTGGAGGCTATGCTTAATGAATTCCTCACCAAAGAATTCCGCTTCGTCGAAGTCATCGGGGCCATATTGGGATTTCTCATCGGCCTGTTGCAGATCCTTTTCACATTGCTCCTCAAAAAATAGCTGGATTTTGCCATTGGATTACTGCTTTTTAACATAGTTAGATTTTTACCCCTTCTACATCTAATTTATGCCGTCTGTATAGATTGACATCGATTGCTAAAACTTTAGAACGGAATTTTGCAGCCAAACTGAATAACTTAAGATCATGAGAAAAATTTGGCTATTGGTTTTGGTCAGTGCAGTATCATTAGCCGGCTATGCCCAGGTACCTCCTGCCGGCATGGGCGGAGGAAGAAGAGGCGGGGCGCAGGTCCCTTCCATAGGCCATTTCTATGGGAAAGTGGTGGATTCGAAGACGAATAAGGGAATGGACGGCGTCTCTGTACAACTGGTTCTGACTAAATACGATCCGGTAACACATACTCCTAAGGACAGCGTTATTTCCGGCCTGATCACCAAACGCAGCGGTGATTTCAGCCTCGAAAACCTGCCTATTTTGGGAAATTTCAGCCTCAGGATCACCGCCATCGGCTACGATCCCTATAACCAGAAAGTAGCTTTCGATCTCAAGGGATTAAGAGGCAATGGCGCCGCGGCCACGCCGGGCTCACCGGATGACGATGCGCAGCAGCAACAGATGTCCAAGGCCCTGGCGGCCATGAATGCCCTCGATAAAGATCTGGGAAATATCAAACTTTCCCAGGGAGCCAGCCAGACGATGGAGGCAGCTACTGTCACGGCCTCCAAACCGCTGCTGACCATGGGTGTCGACCGGAAAGTATACAATGTCGAAAAAGATATTGCCGCTCCCGGCGGCAGCGGTGTCGATGTCATGAGGAACGTTCCCTCCCTTCAGGTAGATATCGACGGTAATGTCACCCTTCGTAACAGTACCCCCACTATTTTCGTGGACGGACGGCCGACGACGCTTACCCTCGACCAGATACCCGGCGATGCTATTCAGAGCGTCGAGATCATCACCAACCCCGGCGCCAAATACGATGCCAGCGGCGGACAGGCCGGTATCCTCAACATCGTACTGAAGAAGAACCGGAAAGCCGGCTATAACGGCAATCTTCGCGGAGGCGTGGACGATCGCGGCAAGCTCAACCTGGGCGGCGATTTCAATGCCAAGCAGGGAAAGTTCAATGTCTTCCTCAGCGGCAATTTCAACCAGCGCAAATCAATCTCTAACGGAACGATTGACCGTTATACATTCAACCAGCCCGCTACGCCGCCGAATCCTCCCCCACCCAATGACAGTTTGCAGGAATATAATCATGCAGTCAATAAAGGTTACTTCGCCTTCGCCCGTGGCGGATTGGATTACCTCATCGATAACCGTAATACCTTATCCATCAGCGGCAATATCGTACACGGTACTTTTACACCCTATACGCAGAGCTCTATTAATATCGATACCTTGTACAGCAACGGGACCAGGGCCTATTCCTATACGAACGAGCTCGCAACCTCCAATTCGCTGTTCAACAACCATGGCGTGATGATGAGCTACAAACATACCTTCCCGAAATCCGGCGAGGAATGGACGGCGGACGTGAACTACAACCAGGGTACCAACAACAACAATAATTTAAACACTTCGAATATCTATGACGTAAAGGGAGGCCCACTGAGCTCCATTTATGATCAGCAGCAGACCGTCAACGGCACCAACAAATATTTTACCGCCCAGACGGATTATACCCTGCCGCTCACCGAAAAGTCGAAATTCGAGGCGGGAGCCCGTGTCGCCATCCGCCATATCTACAGCCTGACGGACCTGGATACCCTCGGATCAGGCGGCCAGTACGAGCTGGAAGCGTTGCTTTCCTCCGGCTTCCACTATCAGGACCAGGTCTCTGCAGCCTATGCCACCTATTCCAATGTGGTCGGCGGTTTCACTTATCAGTTGGGTGTTCGGGCGGAAGCATATAAATACACCGGGGTAGAAGATTATACAACGGTTGACCCGGGTGGTCTGCAAAAGGATACGGTCGGTAACTATGGCAATCATCTGCCCATTAATCTGTTTCCCAGTGTTTTCCTGACGCAGAAGGTGACCGATAACCAGAATGTGACGTTCAGCTATACACGGCGGATCGACCGGCCGTCCTTCAACCAATTGTTCCCGTTCACCGACTACTCCGACTCGTTGAACCTTACCCGGGGCAATCCCGCTCTGAAGCCACAGTTCACCAACTCGTACGAGCTGGCCTATAACATCAATTATGGAGCTAACAACGCCTTTATCGCTTCTGTTTACTATAAAAATACCACTGACCTGATCACGCGCGACGCCGAGACCCAGCTCAACCCGGTGACGAATGAAAACGTCATTGTCAATACGTATGTCAATGCAAAATCCGGCTTTGTTGGTGGACTGGAGCTGATCGGGCGCAATACGATGAGCAAGTGGTGGGATCTGACAACCAACCTGAATGTCTATACGTCGAAGATCAATACCATCGATACCGGCGCTGATGCAGTAGCCCCTGTAGGTCAGATCTACAGCGTCTTCGCCAAAATTTTAAACAGCTTTACCATTACCAAGCACCTGACCTTGCAGCTCAGCGGCGACTATACCTCCAAAACCGAACTTCCGCCCGGCGGCAGTTCCAGCACCAGCAGTCAGGGCGGTCAGGGCGGCCGTGGCGGTACAACCAGCGGTAATGCCCAGGGTTACAACCGGCCTACGGGTGGTATGGATGCCTCGATCCGATACCAATTCCTGAAGGGCAATGCGGCATCGATCACCCTGACCGGCAGCGATCTTCTGCGTACCCGGGTCAGCGATGTTTATACGTATGCCTCCACCTTTACCCAGGAGTCGGATCGCAGAAGGGATCCGCAATTTTTCCGGCTGCAGTTCAACTGGCGCTTCGGCAAATTCGACATGTCCATGTTGAAACGGAAAAGCAACAAGGCTGAACAGGAGAATATGCAGGAAGCCCTGCCGCAGGGTGGCTCACCTGCCGGCGGCGGTGTTCATCCGGGTGGCGGTGGTCCAAGCAGTGGCCCAAGCGGCGGACCAAGCAGTAGCGCGAATAATTAGCGGCAGCCATGCACAAACCTGGTCTATGGCCTATTCTTTATTAGCACTGGGAGATTCGTATACGATCGGGGAAGGAGTATCGCCACATGATCGCTTCCCTGACCTGGCAGTACGTCTCCTGCAGGACGCCGGTCAGTCTTTCCGTCCGCCAGAGATTCTCGCGCGGACGGGCTGGACCACGGATGAACTGGCCGGCGCCATGGCCGGGCAGGGCCTGGTCGGAGAGAGCTCACGGCCGCCCTACGATTTTGTCACTCTGCTGATCGGCGTCAACAATCAATACCGGGGACGCGACGTGGAGGAATACGCTCTGCAGTTTGAAGGACTACTACTGGAAGCGATCCGGTTGGGGGGCCAGGTTATCGTCCTGTCCATTCCTGATTGGAGCGTATCTCCTTTCGCGCAAACCTACCTGCCTGATGCAAAAGGCCGGACGATCGCCGATGTCGCTGCCGACATCGATGCCTTCAATGCAAGAGCTGCCGGGATTACGCGGCGATATGATGTGACCTTTATCGATATTACTACCCGGGGACGGACTGCGGGGTCTGACCCTGTATTGTTTACAGCGGATGGACTTCATCCGGCGGCAGGCACGTATCGCATTTGGGCGGAAAAGGTTGCCCATTATATCGTGAGGACGCTGGCAAACGATCATCAGTAAATACTGTTCAATCCATCGGAATTGAGGAAAACCACGTCCGGCTGTCGGACATAGTTATTGTTATACCGGAACTGGAGACCGGTATTCAGCATGATCTTGAAGGTATTGTTCTGCGGCGTGGGGACTGGAAAATATACTGCCCGCAGTTCGATCGTATTGAAGATGAGGTTTTCATTACGCGACCGGATACCGGCGCCGACACCATCATATATCCCCGACTTCGAAAAGTTTTGGTTCTGCGGCGTCAGCAGCGACACGTCTCCGAATACAAAGGGAGCGAACTTAAAACCCAGAAACTTATAATTCGTAAAAAATGTCGTTTCCGAGTGAAGGGTGATCCGTTGGGAACCATAAGTAGAATCACCGGTAAAATAACGAAGGCCGAAGACATTGTCGATCGTCAGCGGATCGACACCGATGCGGTTGAACTGTCGCGTATAGCTGAAATTGATATACTGCCTGATCTTCATTGTAGGGAACAGGAACAGCGGGCTGTAATAGCTGCCTCCAAACAGGATGCTGGCATCCTGCGCGTGCCCCTGGTACATGAAGACACCGGAACGAAGGAAATATTGAAAAAACCCTCCCCGCTTGGTGGTGGTGTAGTAGTTGGCGTCGATCCCGGAATACAGTCTGTTGAGATACAATTGCCGGTACCAGCCGCTGGTGATAGCCATATTATACCCTACCGGTAAATCCTCCGTTGTTCCGAAGCCATAAATATAGTTCGTCTTGTAGAAGTCCTGGCGGAAGAAGGTGAATGAGGTGAGGGCCGCTTCACGGTCATTAAACCGCCAGTTGAACGTATTGCCGACCTGATAAGGTACCGTGTCGAAATTATTCCGGAAATACCGGAAAGCCAGAAATCGTCGGTCCCGGACCGATGTATTGCTGAGAAATTTTTCTGACCCCAGGTTCCAGCCGATCCATCCGTCACGTGTATGATAGCGATATTTATAAAAGACGCTGTCCACGAAATGATACACATTATAGTCTTCAAAGGTCCCGATCCGGCCGCCGCCGGCCAGATGCGCGTAGGGGGCATACAGGGGTCGATCCATCTGCACATACCAGGCTGTCTCGTCGGGTTGATAGGGATAGAGGTCCGAGTTGATCTGCGTGTAAGAAGCGGTCACATTGATGAAGGTCCCGGCGATATTGTTCTTGCTATACAGCAGCGCGGGCCCGAAATGCGGGGTCCTGTTCTGTTCAAGGTTGAGCCCGCCCTGGACCCGCTGGCCCATGCCGAGGAAATTCGCTTCACTGACACTGCTACGGAGGCCGAAAGGCCCCGCATTCAGTTCGCCGATACCGCCAGTGATACTGAAGAGGTCCTTGACGACGACGACGAGGTCCACCGAATCCGGGTTATCCGGCAGGGCCGTGACCAGGATACGGGCATCCTGGATATAGTTCAGTGAACGGATCCACCGTTCATTGTCGGCCAGCCTGTAGGCATTGACGGGGGTATTCTCTTTAATGAACAGGTTATTGCGGATCACCCAGTCTCTGGTCTTGCGGTGCAGGTGATTCAATACCTGGGTACCAAAATACTGGAGGTGTCTGGCTGTATCGGTAAAAGTCTGTTCGAATCCATATCCACGCAAATAGATATGCCGGATGATCTTCCCTTCATAGGGCTTAAAGGGGCTTTCGCTCTTAGTGTTCAAGGCGGTCGCCAGCGCCGCCGAATCGGGCCGCCCCCTGGAGATCGATGACCAGAAAAACTGGAAAATGTTATTGTTTCTGAAGCGTTGAAAGCGATTACCGCTGCCTGTGCTGTCCTTCAACTGACCGAAAGAAGACATAGACAAGCAACTGCAGGCGATCACTGCTACAAGCCGTATTAAGTTTTCTTTCTTAAGCACTTATGGATGAAATCAATTAGATGTAATGATAAGTAAAGTTCCTAATTTCCGATTTTTTTTAGTTAGTATAATGTTATAACCGGAATATTGCCTGTCTTCTTCCTGCATGAGGATCTTTTCGCCTGGCCGTGGTATTGTTTTTGAATATAGGTATTGCAATTATTGAAAGCAAATTTATATGACGACTAATTCACTGCCCAACTGGCTATCTATCGCTCCGGATCACTCTAAGATGGCCTTCAGCACGAAATCACGCCGGAAAACGTCAGGAGTGGTCAAATTGATCACGTCTCCTGCTCCGCCTGATGAAAATACGATCCGCCGCCTCAATGCGCTGGCTTCCCGCAGACCTTTCTGCTCCCTGCATAAGGTCAAAAAGCATGATACCTTGTAATACAGATGGATCTTTACACTGTGGAAAAAATTCCCTCCCAGAATAGCCGGGGAGGGTGCAATTTCCACAACTCATTGGGTCCGATCCCCTAAGAAAGGGTTTTTATCTTCTCGATGAATGCATTCAGGTGAGATAATTTAAAGATTTCCCTATCTTTTTCATCCGCATCGAAGTTCATGAATAGTATGCTGCCATCACGGGAAAGGGTTAGGAGATAATGACCTGCCCGGGAAATATCGTAGACGACCAGATCTCCGTGATCCTTTTCTTCCGCAACATATTCGTCCGTTTCATCATTTACCCGGATTTTCATCAGCTCTGTCTTTAGATTTTCCATATGTTCATTTATACTAATAGTATAAAATCCGAGCCACGTCCAGGACTCGCACCGCTGAGTTTTCGCGCCGACTGTCGTCCACGGCAATAAAGGCAGGCTTTTTGACTTTCTTTCTTAAATACAGCTATATGGAAAAGATAATCGACAAAAAGGAGCCGGGGTCGCCAGACGGGCAGGATTCAAAGCTGGAGGAGCTTTTTTTGAATGAATTGAAAGAATTGTACGCAGCCGAACAGCATCAGCTGCGTGTGCTGCCGATGTTGAAAAAAGCAGTCTCTTCCCAAAAGTTAAGTAATGTCCTGGCCAGTCACCTCGACGACACCCGGATGCAGATCAACCGCCTGGAAATGATCTTTAAATTGCTGGGATCCGGCGCCGAGGCCCACACGTCAGAGGCGATCCTGGGCATTACCCGGGAGGCGGAAATGGTGATCGAAGGGACGCGGGCCGGGACCGCTACCCGGGATGCGGGCATCGTCGTAGCAGCGCAGAAACTGGAACACTATGAGATCACCAGCTACGGAAGCCTGGCGCAACATGCCAGCACCCTGGATCATGACGACATCGCAGAGCTCCTGGAATTATCTCTTTTAGAAGAAAAAGAGATGGATGAATTGCTGACTGCAGTGGCGGAAAATTATATTAACAAAGAGGCTAGCCGGGAATAAATACTATAGGATATCGTCTTCCCGGAAATCGTAGCGCTGTCTGATCCGGCGGGCGATCTCCTCCAGCGGCATCCGCCTGGGGATCTTGTCCTCTCCCCGCTCCCACTGATCCAGTTCCTCCTGTACATGCTTCTTTTGCAAGGCCGACAGCTTTTCCAACAGTTCGTCCGTCATCTCCTTCTTTTTTCCGTTGATGGCCTTTCTTTTTTCATAGACCTGTTCCCGGTCATGGCGCATATCTTCTTCCGCCGCCGCCATCTGTTTTAGTTCCATACCAGCAAGCGCCAGATCATAGGGTCCTGTACTCATGATCAGTTTCGACAGGACCGGCGCCGTCTCGATGAGGATGATCAGCAGCGAGATCAGTAGGCTGGCCCACCACACGCTGCTTTCCCGGGTCGACAGGTCGGATAACGCCTTATTTCTTTCCAGGAACCCCACATCCGCGGTCACCTGTGCTTCGTACTGTTTGTTTTTGACATCGCGACCGGCATTGGCTTGCCGGATAATGCTGTCCTGGTAGCTGATCTGTTGCCGCAGTTGTTCCAGTAGAGGAGTCGATTGCTGTAAAGCCGTGTTGTAGGCCTCTTTCTTCAATAAGGTGAGTTTGTCGATACCCCGCCGCTGTGAACCACCTGTGCCATCCGCCTCCTGTACATAGGCCTGCTGCAGGCGATGTAAGGTGTCTTCCAGGGCTGATTGCCGGGTCGTCAGCCTGTCTCGTTCCTGTTGCGCTGCGGTGAGCACGCTGTGATTCTCGGCCTGGAGGAGACTATCATTCAGTAATAGCAGTTTATGCCGGTTAGCCGTCACCTGTACGTCGATCTCTTTTTCGAAGATCTTCAGTTCCAGCGGCCGGGCAATTGTAAAGCCGATCAGCAGCGCGAGCACCAGCCGCGGCACGGCCATCCAGATTTGCTTGCGCCGCGATACGCCATATTTCCGCATGGTCGTGACCAGGAACCGGTCGAAGTTGAAGATGATGAGGCCCCAGATGATAGCGAAGATCACTGCCCAGGTGATGTCATTAAAAACACTGTAGATGGCATAGCCCGATGAAAAGGCCGCCAGTACAAAAGTGGCTAACAAAACCCCGCCCAGCCCGGCATATTTCGTCTGCTCGGAGGGGCATTCCTTCAGCAGGTCCTGGTAGGCGCCGGCGCACCACCAGAGAAAATGAGATTCCGTCGGCTTTTTCACGCGTTCGCCAACCCCGGTGAAAGAATCATACGTATAGCCGCCCTGGATCCGGCCCGGCTCGCTAGTTGTTGCCATAGTCAGTTCATTAAGAGTGAAAGAGAAATCCTTTCGTTGTGTTGGAGTGGGAACTGGGCAAATAACGGGAAATTTCAGGAGAAATTGCAAAGGAAATGCTAAAATGGGCATGTCACAAGTAAGGGTACTTATCCTTATCAAATTTTTAAGTCACTATTTGCAGTTCTTGCTCTTACGAAGGATTTCTATCTGAGTAGCCATTTCCGTATTCTCAGCTTTGATTTCTTCTATCTCTTTTTGTTGTTCTATAATATATAAGGTCAATTCTTCAACTTTTTTTAGCAGCCGCGACTCGCCATCACCGAGTTCTACGCCATTTTTAGTTACACTGTCCGCTGAAGGCATCTCCGGTAGATGTTTGTTTGAAACGATATAAGAGCGAAGACTATCCAGCGGCAGTAGCCGGTAATCCGGTGAGAATACATAATCCGGCCATGTCGCCTGGTCGATGGTTATTTTACGGGTGCGGATGCCTGTTTCTACGAATAACCGGTTGTTGGGATCGTTGGTGTTGATGGTCCCGATGCCGACCCCGCCGGTCATTAAATTCACACACATGTAATTCATATTATTGAAAGCCGGCGTCCCGATATATACTTTTTTCGTGGCGAGGCCTGTCCAGACCGCGGCGGTTGCATTACTGGCATTGTATCCTGCAATAAAAAGGCCATTAGGATCCCACCCGTTGTGAATCGCTATCATATCGTAGGCACTGGTATTGAAGTAGCCTGTCAGCGAAAGATCGCTCGTACTGCTGCCAGGATATTTATTCGTGAGTATAAAAGCATTACAGCCTACCTGCCCCGCTGCATCCAGCTGATACTGAGGGGTGGCAACATTTATTCCTACCTTGCCCCCCTGCACCAGCAGGTTTCTTCCCCGAAACCAGTAATTGCCGACATCTGCGACCTCCCCCCAGTAAGCGTCCTTGCCGGTCTCATAATTATACACGGCAGAGATACTGGCGCTAGCGCTCAAATGCGTCACCCGGATATAGCCCGATGTAGACTGCAGCTTCAACTGCGGAGTGGAGACATTGGTGTTATCCCCGGTACCGCCGGAATAGGCGCCCGAAGAATACAAGGGAAAACTGTTGGTTTGAGCCTTTGCCGATGCCGCAAGGCTACACGCCAATACCAATAACAGAAAGAAGCGATGAAAGGGATGAAAATGGGAAATAGAGGCCATGTCAGTTGGGAGCTTAGTCATAGTTAGCAGTTTAAGGTCAATATTAATTTTAGGAGAATTCTTAGAGCAGGACTAACGTCTATGAGCAACTAATTAAAACTAAGTATTTTTTACAAATAGTCAAAAATTATTGAAAAATCAATGACTGCGCGATTACTGCAGTGTGAATTCCTTCGCTGTTGAAGCGTCAATTTTATGTCAAATCCCGATTACGATTCCCTCCTGATCCAGCTCATGACGGATCCTGGCTGCGAATTCGACGGCATGCTGCCCATCCCCATGCAGACAGATCGTATCGGCGGCAATCGGGACGTCCACATCACCTGCGGTCCGCACTTTACCTTCCCTCACCATCATCAGCACCTGGCGGACCATCACCGCCGGGTCATGTATCAGGGCATCCGAGGCTGTCCGCGGGGTCAGACTGCCATCAGGCTGGTAGGTCCGGTCAGCAAATACCTCGCTGACAAAGGCGATACCATGAGCAATAGCCTGGGTGCGCATCTCGCTGCCGCTAAGCCCATATAATAATAAGGTGGGATCGATATTTTTGATGGCCCGGCAAATGATCCCGCTGACCACGGCATCTTTGGCTGCCCGATTATATAGGGCGCCATGGGGTTTGATATGATGAAGCCTGGCGCCCATGTCGTTCGCTAGTTTTTGCAGCTGCCGCAGCTGATCGGTCAGGATATCCGCCAGGTCCTCCAATCGCAAGGACCGATCTCCTTTTCCGGGTGAAGAGTCCAGGATATCCGTTCGGCCAAAGCTGGCCCGGTCAGGATACGAAGGGTGAGCCCCGATGGCCACGCCATGCACCAGGGCAACGGCTATGGTCCGCCGCATCGTATCTGCATCCCCGGCATGTCCGCCGCAGGCTATATTCGCTGAACTGATAAAGGGAAAGATCGCCGCATCCGTATCCATGCCTTCGCCCATGTCGCAATTGAGATCAATTTTTAGCACACCATCTCATTTAAGTGATCCAGACAAGATCGCTGCAAAATATGCAATTCTTTTTGCCGGTTGATCAACCATTGTTCGGCAGTCTCTATATCTGTCAGCTTGAACTGGATCACATCGGAAGGCCGGAGCTGCGCCAGCTTCGGCAGATGGGCCGTCGCAACGTGGGCAATGCGGGGATAACCGCCTGTTGTCTGGTGATCTGCCATCAAGACGATCAGCTGGCCATTCGGCAACAGTTGTATCGTACCGAAGCTGACCGCCGAAGAAACCAATTCGAGCGGTCGCTGGAGCGTCAGCGGGCTGCCATTCAACTGGTACCCCATCCGGTCTGAAGAAGGATGGATCAAAAAATTGTTCTCCCCGAAAGCCTGCCGCGAAGCGGCCGTCAATCCGTTCCATTCCCGGCCGGGAATGAAGCCTATTTCATGCGGATGTTTATAGACCGTATCGGTATTGACCCGCCAGGGCAAGACTTCGAAATTACTCTCCTCTTTCAGCAGACCGGCGAAATAAATGGTATTCTCTTTAAAAGGCAGTTCATCCCCTTTTTTCAGGGGCATGCCCCCCCACCCTCCGGCGCCTGCCTTGAGATTGGTGCTGTAGCTGTTCAACCATTTATTCATGCAATACCCGCCATGCACACTCAGATAACATCTGCCGCCCTGCACCAGCGCCGGGAAATGCAGCACAGTGTTTTTGCGAACGACCACCGGCTGCCAGCGGGGAATAAACTCGTCATTGATCATGGGGGAGAAATCCGCTCCGGTAATGGCGATCAATGTATTCTGTTCAAAAAGGATCTGGGGGCCCGGAAAATGGATCTCGAGAACGGCTTCCTGGATGTCGTTGCCGACCAGCAGGTTGCCGACCTGGGCAGCATAACTGTCCATGGCGCCGCCGGGATTGATCCCCCAGTTACCTACACCATACCTTCCCATGTCCTGTATCGTATCCAGTAAACCGGGTTTAATAATGGAGAAAGCCATAATCGATGTTTGATGTGCAAGAATGGTTTAAAAAAGACCAGGGAGTACGTATCATCCAACATGGATAGGTTACGGCAGAGCTCAATCATGGAAGATGGACAATTTAAATAAAATACGGCAAATAACAAGAGAAAGTTGCTGTCAGGTGTTTTTCCATTCCTGAAATTCTTCCCGGGAAATCGGATAGAACTCCACATGGTCCCCACATTGAAACCGGATGGGTGGATCGACCTGCCAGTCGAATAACTTCAGCGGTGTCCGGCCAATGATCTGCCAACCTCCCGGACTGCTCAGGGGATAGATGCCTGTCTGCAGCCCCGTGATGCCCACACCACCCTTGAGGACCGGTACCGGCCTGTCCTTTCTGGGGATCTCCAGCCGGCTGTCTATTTTTCCCAGGTAAGGAAAGCCGGGCAGGAATCCGACCATATAGATCCGGTAGTGGCCGGAATGATGTAGCCCGATCACCTCCTCCACGGATAAGCCCTTTTGCCTGGCAACCCATTCGAGGTCAGGCCCGTATTCCCTATCATAACAGACCGGTATCCGGAAGGAATGTCCGTTCGTTCCATTTTCCGCAGGCCGACCAGTCCGCTCATTTTGGATCACAGTCCCCAACACCTCCTTCCCGGCTCGCTCCAACAATCCGTTCAACCAGCCATATGCCCCGCCAGGTGCATTAACTTTACTAGTCCGGACAATGGCCGGGTCATAAAAAACCGATACCGAACTATAGGCTATAATAATGTCTATCAGACCGGGAAAACGATGGGCCTGCAACCAGTCATGAATGGCCAGGGCCCGGCTGTTGAGCTGTTCATCGATGCTATTGCCCAGGTCAATGGTAATGGCAGAGTCGCCCAGGGGATATATAGAGAAAGATGTCGACCGGTTCACTGCACGCCAGGTGATTGGATGTCCAAATTAAGGCTTTTTGGGCAGGGGAAGGCCTTACTTGTTCATAAACTTATAACGGCCGCGAATTACTGGCACATAAATGGCTGGTAGACAATGCAAAATGAAAAGGGAAATCCCGGCCATGCCCGGCTCCCGGCTTCTACTAATTTTTTAATTTGGTGGTTATACTGTAAACTTGCACGCATGACGGGCAGGCCGGACCAAAATTTCCGAGCCGATTTCAAACCCTTTCTGACTAAAATGGCGAAAAACTTATTAATAGTGGAGTCTCCGGCGAAGGCCAAGACGATTGAGAAGATCCTGGGAGAAGATTTTGAGGTGAAGTCTTGCTACGGGCATATCAGAGACCTGGAAAAGGGTGATATGGGTATCGACATCAAGGACAATTATAAACCCCGTTACATAGTTCCCGAAGATAAAGAAAAAGTTGTCAAGGAGTTAAAAGCGAGCGCCAAAAAATCCGGCGAAGTATGGCTCGCGACGGATGAGGACCGTGAAGGGGAAGCTATTTCCTGGCATTTATGCGAAGTACTGGGATTGGACCCGATAACGACCAAACGCATTGTTTTTCATGAGATCACCAAGACCGCCATCGAGTCAGCGGTCAGCCGGCCCCGGACGGTGGATATGAACCTGGTCAACGCCCAGCAGGCCCGCCGGATCCTCGACCGGATCGTGGGATTCGAGCTCAGCCCGGTCCTGTGGCGGAAAATGAGCATGAAAAACAATCTCAGCGCCGGGCGGGTCCAGAGCGTAGCGGTAAGGATCATTGCCGAACGGGAACGGGAAATCAATGCTTTCGTCGCGGTCAGCGCATTTAAAATTGAAGCCTTTTTCACTGCCAAAGACGTTACCGGCAAAGCCGTAACCTTTTCTGCCGAGGGAAAACGGCAGGCTTCTGCTGAAAATGCCGACGTCTTCCTGCAAAGTTGCGTAGGCGCCGACTATACGGTCACCGATATCCAGGTCAAACCCGGTAAGAAAACACCGGCCGCCCCTTTTACCACCTCCACCCTGCAACAGGAAGCGAGCCGTAAACTGGGCTATTCAGTTAGCCGCACCATGCTGCTGGCCCAAAAACTGTACGAGAGCGGTAAGATCACTTATATGCGTACCGACAGTGTCAACCTCAGCGAGCTGGCGATGGACGCAGCCTCTCAGCAAATCCGCAGCCAGTACGGCGACAAATACCACCAGGCCAGGAAGTTCAAGAACAAGAATGAGTCGGCCCAGGAAGCGCACGAGGCCATTCGCCCTACCTATATGGATGCCATGACGGTGGAAGACTCCGATGGCCGCCGCCTTTACGAACTGATCTGGAAACGGACGATGGCCAGTCAGATGGCAGATGCAGAATTAGAAAAGACTGTTGCAAAGATCCAGATCTCTACTAATAAAGAAGAACTGACCGCCAGCGGCGAAGTGTTGAAATTCGATGGCTTCCTGAAAGTATACCGCGAAGACCGGGACGAAGAGGATAGCACCGAAGAAGAGGATCAGGAAGGCGTTCTCCCGCCCCTGGCCGTCCGTCAGCAGCTCCCTTTCAAGGAAATGCGGGCCGTCGAACGATTTACCCGTGCTCTACCCCGCTATACGGAGGCTTCATTGGTCAAGAAGTTGGAAGAGCTCGGCATTGGCCGGCCTTCGACCTATGCCCCCACGATCTCTACCATCCTGAAAAGAGGCTATGTGGAAAAAAGGGACAAAGAAGGTGTCAAAAGGGATTTCCGTATCCTGGTGCTGAAAAATGATAAGATTGAAAAGCTGCAGGAACAGGAAAATACCGGCGCGGAGAAATCCAAGCTCTTCCCGACTGACCTTGGTCTGGTGGTGACAGACTTCCTCAAGCAGTATTTTGACAATATCATGGACTACCATTTCACGGCCCGCATCGAAGAAGAGTTCGATGAAGTAGCACAGGGCAGAATGATATGGAGTAAGATGATAGACGATTTCTATAACCCCTTTAAAAAGGATGTCGAAAATACCATTGAGAATGCCGAACGCATAAAAGGCGAGCGGGAATTAGGCGTCGATGCCCAGAGCGGAAAAAAAGTCGTTGCCCGGATGGGTCGTTATGGTCCCATGGTTCAGATCGGGGATGTCAACGATGAGGAAAAGCCCAAGTTTGCTAAGTTGAAGAATACCCAAAGCATCGAGACGATCAGTTTCGATGAAGCCATGGAACTCTTCCGCCTTCCCCGTAACCTGGGTCCATTCGAAGGATCGGATATCACGGTCAACATCGGTCGCTTCGGTCCCTATATCGCTCACGACAGTAAGTTTTATTCCCTGGGCAAAGAACACGATCCTTATACCATTTCTTTTGAAACCGCAGGCCCGATGGTTGTCGAAAAAAGAACGGCTAAGGAACAACGCACGATCAAAATCTTCGAAAAAGAAAAAATACAACTGCTGAGGGGCCCCTATGGCCCGTATATCAAACAAGGGCTGCGAAATTATAAACTGCCGAAGGAAAAGCAGGAAACTGCGGCAGACCTGACCCTGGAAGAAGTAAAGGCGATCATAGAAGACGTAAAAGCCAACCCGCCCAAACGAGTGCCCAGGAAAAAGAAAGGCAATTAATGAACAATCCTGCCGTTATTGTGGATAAGAATCTTATCAAAGTTTTATAAACTTCTACGATCTTTTCATCGTACAATAAGATAGAATGACCCCTTACATGCAGGAAAACAAAGAAATACAAGCGCTGTTCCATTTGATAGATGACCCTGACCTGGAAGTTTTCGATTCCGTCAGTACTCGCATCGTCAGCTATGGCCGCGGTATCATTCCCAACCTGGAAAATTTATGGGAAAATACGATCAGCAACGAAGTGCAGGAACGTATCGAGCTGCTGATCCACAAATTGCACTATCACGATCTGACGGAAGATTTCCAGCATTGGAAGGGCAGCAGCTACCAGGACCTCCTGACAGCCTCGCTGTTGGTCGCCAAATTTCAATACCCTGACCTGGTCACGACCCCCGTATTGCAGGAAGTAGAAAAGCTTCGGCGCAATATTTGGCTGGAACTGAACAGCTATCTCACACCGCTGGAGCAGGTCAATGTCCTGACCAGCATCCTGTATAATTATTATGGCTTGAAAGGAACCGAGGTGGCTTACCAGCATCCGGAGGAATTCCTGATCAATAAATTGATCGAGACCAAAAGAGGAAATGCTATCACCAATGGCATTCTGTATTTACTGTTGAGTGAATTGCTGGATATCCCTGTCAAAGCCATCAACATTCCCCGGCAATTCGTGCTTGCTTATATCAAACCCTATTACGACGAAAACCCGGAAAAGCTAAGTCCTCAGCAGCGTATCGAATTCTTTATCGATCCGATGAGCGGGCAGGTCTTTTCTCACAAGGACGTAGAAAGCTATTTCAAACGGGTCTCTGTACCGCCGGTTGCTTCTTATTTCAAACCACTCTCGCACAACCGCATCATCCAGACGGCGCTGGAAGAATTCAGTAAATGCTTTGATGACGAAAGACACGCATATAAGCAGAAAGAGCTGATCGATCTGGCCAAGCTTCTGAACGATTAACGCATACCCACACAAAAAAGCCGCCCCCACAGGAGGCGGCCTGACTATATTCAGCTGGCGACCTTATACACCTAAGCTATAGCCCTGGCGGTATTGCCGTTTTACAAAGGCATTGGCCTCGTCGAAATTCGTGATCTTCATGTTGACGGCATCCCATAGCAGCTTCTTACGACCGGGCCAGTGATCTTCATTGGCGCCCTTGATCATATAGCTCCTCAATGCCAGGTTACCCATGAGGATGGTCTCCGTCAGCGGTCCTGCATACTCGAACGGCGAGCTCAGCGTGTTCTTGCCATAGCCGGCAATACAGGCATTCACCCATTGGACGTAGTGGCCTTCCGGTACGCGGGCAATCGTCTGCGGCACATTCAATCCCTGCATCCGGGACGTCGGCAGCAGCGTAGGATTCTCGCTATAGCAGTTACACATTATCTTTCCCTTGGTGCCGGTAATGATCGCGCCGCCATCGGGCCCGCCCATCGCCTCATTCGGTCCCAATTCTTCGGGCCGGTCCGGCATCAGGCCGCCATCCATCCAATACAAGTCAATATCAGGCTTGCCGGGTTTGCCCGGGAATTTCATTTTGACCGAGGAGGCCACCGGGCAGCTTTCGGGATGAAAGGCAGGCGTCCACATCTTTTCAACCGTAGCCGCTACGCTGCATTCTACTTCGGACGGATAACCGAGACCCAGGGTCTTAAAGGGAGGGTCGATGAGGTGACAACCCATATCGCCAAGGGCGCCGGTGCCATAAGCCCACCATCCCCGCCAGTTGAAGGGCAGGTATTCCTTATGATAGTCGGTAGCCATCGCTGGGCCCTGCCACAGATCCCAGTTGAGTTCCGCCGGGACAGGGTCGGTGCTTGTCGGTGTCCCGCCGCCCTGAGGCCATACGGGGCGGTTGGTCCAGATATGGACTGCCGTAGCATCACCGATCAACCCCGCATTGTACCATTCCTGCATGAGCCGGACACCATCCTCTGAAGACCCCTGGTTACCCATCTGGGCTACTACCTTATAGCGCTTTACTGCTTCCGTCAGCATGCGGGCCTCATAAATGTCGTGGGTCATGGGTTTTTGCACATAGACATGCTTACCCAACTGGATGGCCCCCATGGCAGCGACAGCATGCACATTATCCGGCACGGAGACGGAAACAGCATCGAAATGCTTATGCTCCTTATCCAGCATCTCCCGGAAATCTTTGTAATATTTGGCCTTGTCGTATTTCTTCACCGATGCCGCGGCCGAGCGGTCATCGACATCGCACAAATAGGCAACGTCTACCTTGCCGCTGCCGTAAAAATGTTTAAGATCGTCGCCGCCTTTACCGCCGGCGCCAATGGCTGCAATCGTTAATCGGTCGCTGGGTGCCAGGAAACCTCTCCCGAGCACATGCCGGGGTACAATAAAAAATCCGGTGGCAGCCATCGTTGTTCCCCGCAGGAATTCACGGCGGGAAGACAAGGATCCTTTCTGTTTGGATGTACTTTTTGAACTCATGTTGTAGTTGCTGGGTTATACGCAAAATTGTTTCAGAAGGGAAGGTACGGCAGTTAACAAAAAAAATAGCACCCGAAGGTGCTAAAAATTGCAAAAGCGTATTACCGGACCTCTGCGCTTACCAGCGGTTAGATCTATGGTTACCAGCGGTTAAATCGTCGCCTGCCGCGGTAGACAAGGGCCAGCCGTCTATACCAGCGAGGCATCCAGCGTGATCTCCGCCTTGAGCACCCGGCTGATGGGACAACCCTGCTCTGCACCCTTGGCGAACTCCTGGAATTTTTCATTGGTGATACCGGGGATCTTCGCTTTCAGTACCAGCGCCGATTGAGTGATCGTCGGTGCAGCTCCCGAGACATCGAGGGTGATCGTCGCTGTGGTCTCCAGCGACTCGGGGGTGATCCCGGCTGACTGCAGGCCAAAGGCCAGCGCCATGGTAAAACAGCCCGCATGCGCTGCGGCAATCAGTTCTTCAGGATTGGTGCCCACCCCTTCTTCGAAACGGGACTTGTAAGAATACTGCGCTTTGTTCAGGGTCGTGCTTTGCGTCGTTAAATTTCCGTTACCATCTTTTCCGGAGCCGTTCCAGACGGCCGTTGCTGTACGTTTCATAAAAGTGTATATTTATAATTACCAATAAAGCGCTATAAGTATGCCAACCCCTATCGAGTGGTCCGACTTTGAAAAAATAGATATCCGTGTCGGAACGATCCTTGAAATTAACGATTTTCCCAAAGCAAAAAGACCGGCCTGGCAATTGACCCTCGATTTCGGCGAACTGGGGATTAAAAAGTCCTCGGCACAGATCACTGACCTCTATGAACAGCAGGAACTTATCGGCCGGCAGGTGCTCGCCATCGTCAATTTCCCGCCCAAACAGATCGCTAATTTTTTCAGCGAATGCCTTGTGCTGGGTGTGTATACTGACAAAAAAGAAGTAGTTTTAATTGGCCCGGACAGGAAAGTGGAAAATGGTTGGAAGCTGGGATGAGCATTTAACCCCTTCGAATATGGCAACCACGCTGGAGGTCGCTTCAACTTATTACAAATCACCGCTGGGTCTCCTTCGTATAGGCGGTTCGGATACCCATATCAGTGAGATCAGCTTTATCGATCACCTCAGCGATGAAGAATACCAGTCGGTCAATCTGCAGGGACCAATCACTCCGATCGTCATTCAATGTATTGAACAGCTGATACAATATTTCCAGGGGCAGCGAAGAGTCTTTGATTTCCCTATCACCCAGGAAGGCACCGAATTCCAGCAACAGGTTTGGAAGGAACTCCTATCCATTCCCTTCGGCAAGACCATCAGCTATCTGGAGCTTTCCCGGCAGTTAGGCGATACCAAGGCTATCCGCGCCGCCGCTGCTGCCAATGGCAGGAATAATATCGTCATTGTAGTACCCTGTCATCGGGTTATCGGGTCAAAGCGGGATCTGGTGGGATATGGAGGGGGATTGTGGAGAAAGAAGTGGCTGCTGGACCATGAGACGAAGGTGCAATGGGGTGTGCAGACGTTGTTTTGACAGATAAGCACCTTTTAGTAAGAACCGAAATAAAAATGGGTATCTCCCCCCACATGCGACATCGAATAATATGCTATCTTGATCTTCAGCAATAATTCAAAACAAGCAACAGAAATTTTTGAAATTTTGAAGACAGAAGCTACACAATCAGCACTTGAGAAAGTCCTGACCAATAACAGGAGCATAGATAAAAACAAGATTAAAAGGGTGCTCCTGCTCTATGATAATAAGGAACACTTTATCGGGGACAGCTGCCTGACTGTAGGGCGACTACAATTATTGAAATCCTTTTTCCAGAATGCGTCGATCGATATAAACTGGCGCGATAAAAGATATACCTATCTGTATACAGCACTCCTGAAAAACAATCCCTATATCAACAAATACAGTGATTTCGACTGGTCCGAAATAGACTATAGCAATTACGATATCGTTTTTTGCGCTACCTATGAGGAAAGGAAGCTGCTGGAAATATTAATACAAAAATGTTTCCTTGATATCAATCAGTTTTCGCCCATCTTTTTATCTATTTCCAACCAGATGTTATTGTTCCGGCTGGGAAAACTTGATACGGTTTTTCCGGAATATGAAGAACTGTCGGAATATGCCGCAGGTTATGAATATACACACCATCTCTATATCTCGCCCGAAGAAAAGGAATGGGCCAATAAATGGCTGGAGGGGAATGGCATCAGTAAGAATGAACGAATCTTTATAGTGCTCGATTCATCATCAAGTCGGGCAAAGCTATTGAAAATGGATGTTTATTTTGAAGTGCTTAGCTATCTTTGCAAAATAGAGAGAAGTAAAGTACTGATCTTCGACGAAAAAAACATTGGAAAGAGAGAGTTTTACAGTGAATGGCTGGGAGAAGAAAAAGTATCAAAAATAATCTTTTCTGAAAAATTAACGCTGCGACAAGACTTGTGCCTTATCGGCTCGGATTATACTAAACTTGTTTTCGGCCCGTGTACAGGCCTGCTTCATTGTGCGTCGGCCATTTATAACCATTTTTTAAATATTGGGGTCTCTCCCGATAAAATACCACGATTGGTCACTTATACCGGGAAATATGAAATAGCCGGTCAAACGGCGCAACATTGGTGGGGCGCCGCACCATTGATCGACTGTTTGATCATAAGACAAACAGCAGGCGGAAAAGAAATACTCCTGCTTAGCGATCTGGATGACCAAGAAAAAAAGGACACAACAGCCCTCCTGCCATGCAATGAATATACCTCTTCCATGATCATCGATTTTTTGGCAGAGCAGACTCTATAAAATGTCTTTCCTTACATCTTTGTACAACACCGGGTTAAGAGTCGGGTCATTATACATCTTCATTTGTTTATACACTTTCATATATTTCTTTCCTTCAGAAATCTCCTGAAGCAATTCATTAATACTGAGGAACAGGTCTTTTTGCTGTTCGCGCAGTATTTCCAACTTATATTTGCATCTTTGGACATGGCTATCATTCGCATCCTTGCGCAACGTCTCCAGCTTCATATGGTATATTTTCAAAGAATTGATAGACAAACGATCCAATGCCCAGGCAGGGCTCTCGCTATTTATACGGGCATCTGGGAGAGGGAGGATCTCTTTAAACCTTTCAACGAAGAAACTATCGATTAATTCCACTTTGTCGGTACGCTGTCCATTCAGAAAATCTATGCTCCGTTTAATTTTCAAAAGTTCATTTGAATTCATATCCGGATTTCGCACTTCATCTTCCAGATGCCATTGCACCGTATCAATCCAACACTTTAGATAAAACAAATGCTCTATCTTTTCATCAGGATAAGGATTACGCATGGGTTGTTCGATCGAATCAAGTATATGATAGTCCTCGATAACCCGTTCATAAATACAGCCAACAGTTTGACTCAAAATTTTAAAATTATCGAAAATAGTCAGGTTTTTATCTAAAAGAAACATCTATGTACAATTTTTAAGCAGAGGTTTTCAATGCGTGGGACAGGTAATGGAATTCAGAAAACAGATTCATATCCTCCGAGTACCCGGATCTTGTCTTGAGAAAATACAGATAAAGGATAAACTGAAGATAAGGTTCCGATTTTCGCAGCTCTTTCAGGAACTCCAGGCACTGTTCCTCATATCTATCAAAAAGATCGCAAAAGGAGAGTATTTCCACATCTCCTTCCATATCGACAAAATGTTGACTGGAATCTCCTACGACAACCCACTTGGGTTTAAATCTTACTGGCTTTAAGGTCTTTCGCCTTCTCTTTATTTTAGTCCATAATATCTCATCGTCCCTGGTCTGATCCCATTTAAGAAGATTTCGATGAAGAAATAGGACTGATCCATTCATATCGTGCTGGACCATCGACAAACCATAGAATTCATCTCCCTGATCCGAAAATCCACAGAGTCCGGGTGGAGTAGGTATCATATAGTAATTGCGCCCGAGAGCAAGCCATGCGAACTTGAAAGTATCTTTGTCACCCAGGAGCATTTTATAATAATGTTGGGATTGATAGTTAAAATACATGCACAAATTCAATTCTTTCCAACATTTCTCTTTGTCGATAACGATTTGACCGCTCTCCTGTTCCGGTAACTCGAATTGTTTGGATCCTATAATCTTCCAAATAGGGTTTTCCTTCGACGTTTTCCAGAAATCTGGCCAAAAAACCGCGCCGTGATGCAAATATTCGCTATTGTCGAATAAATAGGCAGGGTCTTTGGTGCAGTTATTATCTGCGTCCAGCAAGAGGATTTCCCTGAAAGAACTATTTAAGATGGCAAAAGGCTTCATTGCGAACCCTTGTATTGCCGATTTCGTATAGTCCCTGCAGTTCCTGCAATTCACCTGAAGATTTTCAAATTGCCGGATCAAAGTCCTGTTCAATTCCGGACCGTCATACCATAACTCGATGGGCAGCGTACACCCCAATTTCCTGGCAACGGATATGCACACCCAGGCGCAAGTGGTATAGCTCATTCCGCCCGCGCAAATTACAATTCCACGCCCGAAAAATTTATTGGGATAACTTTCAATCGTACCGACAAATGAGGTCCACTCTTTTTTTAGTGCCTTTCTCTGGCCGCCTGTCAGCCGGTAGTTGTTTTTCCGAATAAAATCTTCTGTAAAGGTATTTCTGGCCGGGTTACCTCTTATCATGTACTTCCTGCAGGCGTCAATAAATCCCCGAAATGGATTTACCATCCACTTTTTATGATTTTTAAAATTCATAGGTGTTAAAATAAATGAGAGGAGTTACAAACTCGTTTTATTCAGAACGGAGGCTTTTTATAGGATTGGATAGGGCAGCCTTTACGGCCTGAAAACTTACTGTGCACATTGCTATAAATATGGCCAGCAGCCCGGCGAAAGCGAACATCCACCATTTTATCTCGATCCTGTAGGCGAACTGTTGCAACCATTTATTCATTACCCACAAGGAAATTGGAATTGCAATAAGTATGGCGATGGTAACCAGCTTAAGAAAATCCTTGGATAGCAGAGTAGTGAGTCCCGCAATGCTCGCGCCCAAGACTTTTCTTATGCCCAGTTCTTTTGTTCTTTGCTCTGCGCTGAAAGCCACCAATCCGAACAAACCTAAGCAAGAAACGAATATGGCTACCAGGGTAAACGAATTGATGATATTGGCCAGAGTGGTCTCTGTCTCATATTGCTTTTGAACCTCCTGATCGAGAAACGCATATTCAAAAGGCGTATTCGGTATATCTTTATGCCAAAAGGATTCCAGATTTCCTAACAGAATCTTATAATTTCTACTGTTGACATTCAAAATAATATCAGAAAAATCACTATTATTCTGATCATACACGAGCATAAAGGGCTTCACATCCTCATGCAGAGAATTATAATTGAAATCTTTCATCACGCCGACGATTTCAAGCAACTCATTTCCCTGCGTATGCAGCCTGGTTCCCGGCGCCGTCTCAGGTTTCAAGCCCAATCTCTTTATAAATGACTCATTCACCAATATCCTACTTGAATCAAAAGATCTGAAATCCCTTCCGCTTATTAATTTGATTCCTGTCGCCCTGACGAAATATTCATCATCAGATATATATTGGGCTCCAATTGAATTGGCCATGCTTCCCGCGATCGGATAAAGGCTCACATCATGAAATCCGGGCTGTCCCAGATAACTATCCGATTTACTGACATTCTTCACTTCAGATAAACTCCGCAGATCATCAATAAAGGATTGCATTTCCCTTTTCGTCTCCTCCGTGTGAAATGAGAAAATAAGTTTCTGATCCTTCTCAAATCCCAGGTCTTTTGTATTTATATAATTCAACTGGTAATAAATAATGATGATGCCTGAAATAAGGACTGTAGACAAGACGAATTGAAATACTACCAACGACCGGCGTATTCCCGCAGCGGAAACATGATTTGAAAAATCACCTTTTATAACTTTAATCGCCCTGAAGGCAGAAAGGTAAAACGATGGATAACTACCTGCAACAAGGCCAGTTATAACAATAAGACAAACCAGGAAGAGAAAAAACCTGTAATCGATCAGAGAGGAAAAATGTATATCTGACCTGGTCATTCTATTAAGGTAGGGCAGCACCAACCATAATAAAGGTAAGGCGACGATAACTCCCATCAAAGATAACAAAAAGGATTCGCCGAGAAACTGTTTGACAAGATCCATTCTTTCAGCGCCGATGACTTTCCTTACTCCTACTTCCTTTGCCCTTTTTGAGGCACGGGCGGTCGTCAGATTCATAAAGTTGATACACGCCACGACCAGGATCAGCGCAGCGATCGACAATAAGATATACAAAAAGGAAGGGCTTACGGTCTTATCCATTTCCGCATCGTATCCCTTCGTCGTATGGATCGAAGTCACTGGCTGAAGATGCAGCTCCTTCTCCATGCCGGCGCTTTTCAGCTGCGATTGTGCATATTTCTTCAAAAATGCGGGCAATTTTTTTTCCAGTAGCGCCGCGTTACTATTGGGTACCAGCTTGATATAGGATTGAACAAAGTTATTTCCCGACCAGGTATCGTTATTCCGGATAAAATTACCGAAATCACCGCTATTCATGGTAATAAACATATTAGCATGAATACAGGATTTACCCAGACTTTCATCAACCACGCCGGTCACTTTGAACTTCTGTTTTCCAAATGAGTTATCTATTTCGATCGTTTTGCCGATCGGGTCGCTTTTGTCGAAAAGCTTATCAGCGGTTGGTTTTAACAAGACAATGGAATAGGGTTCTTTTAAAACTTCCGACGCATTTCCTTCGATGAACTTATAGGTGAACAGGTCGAAAAAGGTCGAATCCACATAGACGGCATTCGTCTCATAAAAAGACTTATCATTATATCTGAGCAAATGCTGGGCTATCCCAACCATTCCCGTAGGTATCACCCGGGTAAAATCCAGGACTTCGCCAAAATCATTTTTCAACGCGGGAGCAACCGGCGGGGATGAAGTAGCCATATCATTCACCTTTTCTCCCGGCAGCCTCAAGGAGGACGTTACCCGAAAAATATCTTTCGCATCACTGAGATGCTTGTCAAAGCTATATTGATCTTGGACAAATAATATAATATAAAGGCAGCATAATATGCCGATTGACAGACCGGCGATATTGATAAAGCTGAACTTCATATTTTTCAACAGATAGCGGAAAGCGATCTTAATATAATGATTAAACATACAGCGGATTGTGATTTACTTTTAGTTCGGCATATTTTTTTTCCTGTAACTGCGTCAGTAAGGCCTCTTTTACTTCGCGGACAGTGATGCTGTGCATACAGGGTTTCCCATAAGGACAGCTTGCATCCAGTAATAAATCGATACAGGGGGAGCATCTTAGTTTATTATACAAATTGATATTGTTGGAATGTCCCCATATATCCGGATTGGAAGGCCCGAATAGAACTACTCCGCGAATGTCGAATGCATTCGTGACATGGGAAAATGCGGAATTTATTCCAACAAATCCTTTAGCATATTTAATAAGGGCGATCGCCTCCCTCAGCGTGGTCTTGTCCCTTAAATCTATGGCACCCCCGATCTTTTCGTTTTCGCCGGATCCAAGCTGGATAAATGTATAATCAGGCAATTCTTTTATCAATGTTTCCCAATTTTCCATCGGCCATTCCTGATTTTTCGACGTCAACGAGGCGGGATGTATGATAATGGGATTTCTGTATCCGGACATCATTTTGGCCGCTTTTTCTTCTTCCTCTTTAGTCAAATACAATTGAACCCTCGTATCTTCGACTTTCACATCCATCATTTCTCCCATTAAAACGGCCGCTTGCGTCTTATAAGACAGGCTGGGAGCCAGCTGGCCATAATAAAAGGTATAGAACCTTGCGAGCTTCAGGTAATATTGTATAAAATATACAGGATTAGAAATAAAACGGATGTCTCTCAACTCGTCGATATGCGGGTTACCCTGATATATTTCCTTATGTTCCGGCCTGACACAAAAAACGACAACTTTGCAATATTTCTGCTTTTTTAAAAATTGATATATGGGCGTACTCAGTATAACGTCGCCAATGCCTCCAATAGAAATTACGCGAATTTTTTTCCTTTTCATAAGATTAAGTATAATTGTTAGCCTTAGTCGGTCAACAGCCATTCCAATTGATCAATAGCAAACTCGTAGACGCTTCGTTCCCGGTTATAAAATGATAGGATCCGGACGTTTCTTTTGTTGATATCTCTCTGCAGTTCTTTTTGCTTGCCTTCCTCGATCCGAAGAATATTTTCCTTAAATTCTTCTATTTTCGTGAAAATGTCTTTTTCTTCTTTCATGATTTATAGATTAAAAATAAAATAAATTTCCTGCAAATCAGAGATAGAAGCTCAACCAAATTTTTTGTCCTCGTTAAGCGCCTCCGCGATAAATAAATTTCTTCCTGCATGTAGGGCGATTCCCGTTAATATTCCGCCAACCAGACCACTGCAGAATATTACAACAATGCCGGGAAGAGAAAACATGCTCCCTACCCTGCCGAAAACTTTCCCAGGCAATGTGCTGTCATAAAAGACGTTGGTGCCGAACCAAATGATAAATCCGCAGATAAATCCCGTAAGAAAACCGGAGACCTGCCATTTATAAAGCGACGTGATCGCCCCAAAGATCATAACAGGAATAACAAAAATCCACCATGGAATACTGTCTATCATTTCCGTTCCGATAAGGATAGGAAGCAGAATAAGAAAAGCCCTCGAATTGTCCCCAATAATTATTTTTTTCATAAAATTTCATTGAATGCACAATAGTTATTTATCTTATTATCCAGGTATTTTCAGCTTTCTTCTGCGCTTCTTCCTTCGACATATAAAAATTCAGGGGATAATAATGCCCTTTATTCCAATCACCTACAAAGTCGTCGTAGAACGCGCTGGCAACATTCCCTGACTGGCCTCCAGCATATATTCCGAAAGCTTTGGGTCCCTGATCACTTAATTCCACGATCATCCTCCACGAAGGTCCCCAGGTGCCGGACGACGCATTAATGGCCTCTGGATGCCCTCCGGAAATAAGACCTATACAACTAAATGCTTTAATTTTCATCAGATGCATGATATTGACCTTGTTAAAATCACCCCATTTTACACCCGCCTCCTTTTTCAGTTCACAGTATTTATTAAAAGCCGAAACAAAAGACTCAGCAATTATATCCTGTGCCGTTTCTTTCATGGACGTTCCTTGCTTGTCAAAAAATACGTTCGTCGGTTCTTTTTCAATCAGATTCAATAGTATATAATCATCCGGCCGTTTCGTTTGAAATGAGTACATGTCGAATTCATCCCAGGTAAGATCCTTAATGTTTGTCCACCATAATTCGAAAAACTGGGCATTCAAATCGTCGGCATTATAGGTCCCTTTCCAGGAAAGGAGATTTCGGAGCACATCTTTTTGCTCTGCCGTTAATTTACTCACATTGGTATTCTTTATCAGAACCGGCAACGCGTCTGTCGCGAAAACGTTAACATTGTCCAATTGCATGGCCTCCATCTCTTTAATATCGAACTGGTTGTTGTTTTCAAGCAGTTCGCCGATCCTGTTGGCCCTGTTCTCTCTGTAATAGCCGTTATAGTAATAGCCGTAGTTGGCTGAGGTCGGATGTTGGTTGGCAGATAATAGATAATTGCAGGATGGATTCAAAACCTGTGGCAAACTGTCCTCGGGAATATAGCCAGGATGAAGTTGGGCACTGGTCGTCCCATCCATGACGAACTTCCCCTGCCCCGAGCTTTTAACAGCCATGGCGCCCTGGTGGATGAGGGCAATCGTATTGTCTTTACATGCGAAGGTGAAATTCTGAGTAGGACACATATAATGTTTCAACGCCTCTTTATAATCCTGATAGTTTCTGGCCTTGTCCAAGTCTATAAAGGAGAGAATATCATTGGAAGGACGATGTAATTCCCATTTCAATGCATAATTCAGAAATTCAGGGTGCTGGCCTAAAAAGGTTCTGTCGAATACGACCGGGCCGAATACTGTATGATATATCGTGTCATAGAATGGAGCCTGGTCCCTTCTCTTTATGGTATCGATGGTATAATCAAGACTTTTCCATTGCCCGTCCAGTTCATATTTCTCGTAGTTACCCTTAATTTTCAGCTTATACCAGTCTTTCACGTCGTCCATGCCATTAGTGGATCCCCACGCAATATTTTCATTGAATCCGATGATTATTGCAGGCGTGCCGGGTATGGACACACCGTAAACATTGATGCCGGGAGCTATGAGTTGCATTTCAAGCCAGATAGAAGGGAGGGAAAGGCCCAAATGGGGATCATTACAAAGGATAGGAAATCCGGATTTTGTCTTTTTACCGGAAACGACCCATGAATTACTGCCGAGGTGAGGATTGTATGTACTATCAGGAACAATAGCGCTGCCCGATAAAAATCCATAATCCAGGTATCCGGGTTTTTTGACCGGTAAAAATGAGGTCAGGGAGGTGGGTTGCGGATTCGTTACTTCCGGTGTTATACGCGGGGAGAAATCGGGGAATAACTTGTTAAAGGTGGTCTCCCCCAGTGTCAAAATGAGAGTGGACATGGAAAAATCCTCTTCATACCCTGACAATGTATTGGCCATATATTTCATGATCAGGACACTTTTCAAATTTGTCCATGGCTCAGGCTTGTATCCCAGGAGTTTGTACTCCAGAGGCAGCGTTTTATAACTTAACTGTCCGATATAAGCATTGACGCCTCTTGTATACGCAGATATGACTTTGTAAGTTTCCGGATCTTTTTCCATCATGGCAAGGGACGACTTTGCCGCGTCAAGAATACCTATTCTTCTTTGATTCCGGTCATATCCCAGAAAACCGTCTTCGAATATTTCAGACAACCTTCCTGCGGATGCAAAACTTAAAAAATCAATCTGCCATAATCGCATGTAAGCAGTGACAAAACCCTGGCTAAAAAAAAGATCTTCCTCGTTTGCGGCATAGATATGAGGAACCTTCCTGCTATCAAAATATACGGAAACCGGCTCGATAGTTCCCATTTTACCGATGATAGTTTCGTTTTTTTGAGCAAGGGCCTCATTTTCATTTTGAACTATACCAATAAACGGGTTGAGAAATTTTCCAAGAGGGGGCATCCTGAATATTGACTGGGACAATACGAAGGTCAATATGCCCAGTGCCATAAGAGGAAATATAACATTGATATTTATCTTTTTCATTTCTTATCTTGATTTAGTTTGGATAAAAGCGCCGTCGCTGCGGAACGGAGTGACGAGATCTTGACGGCAAAGTCATCCATGATCGCCGCAATCCGTTGGGGATGATGATGGATAAAAAAATGGTCTCCTTCCATTATTTGAAAGCTGAATGCGGAACGAGTAAATTTTGACCAATTGGATATTTCATTCCTATTTTCCTCCTTGTCACCCATCATCGCACAAAGTGGCGCTTTGACAGGAGAAATATTTGTCATGCCGTTCTTTTCCGCAATTTCGAAATCGGCCCGGAGTATGGGCTCAAAAAAACCGAACAATTCCTCATTGTCGATGACCTCTCTCGGGAAACCGCCCAGGCTCACCAGCTCCCGGATAAAATCCTTCGTTCCCAGCAAATACCTTCGCTTGTTTTCCGATACTCCGGGCCCCGCATTTCCGCTCACAAAGAGGCATGCCGGGAATTTACCCGCACTTTCAAGCATACTGCACACTTTAAGGCATAAATAAGCGCCCATACTATGGCCATATAAAAAGAAATCCGCTCCATTCAATCTGAAGAAAATCTGGCTGTAAATGTCGGTGGCGGCATGGTCAAAATCTCTTAAAAGCGTTTCTTTAATTCTCCTTCCCCTCCCGGGAAGTTCCAAGGAATACACTTCGAATGAAGGTAGCAGAGGGATCAAAAACTTAAAAGAATAACAATTCCCTCCAGCAAAATGCATCAAAAATAACTGAGGTTTTTTCACGGTTTCTTAAATTATTTCGGCACGTTCCTGGACCATCACATTTTCTTCCGTCAATTTGCCATAATCCATCCTATATAATTTGTCGGCAACGTGATAATATTTATCATCATGCGTAATAGCGATGATAGTGACGCCTTCTTTTTTCAATAATGGGATGATCTCCATGTAAAATTTCTTCCTGAAATGAGGATCCTGGTCGGCGGCCCATTCATCCATTACTAATACCGGCTTTTCCTCCATTAAAATAACGATAAGTGCGAGACGTTTCCTTTGGCCCGTCGACAAATCCGTAGTCGATAAGGCGCGCCCGTTCATTTTAACTTTTTTCTCCAGTTCAAATAATTGCAGATAATAGTTAAATTTCTCCTCTTTGAAATGCTCGATCCCCAGAATTTCATTGAACAGATAGAAATTACTGAAGACAACAGAAAAAATCGTCCGGTATTCAGGATAGTTTTGATCGTTTATGACGATATCATTCAATTTAATTTCGCCGGCAGTAGGCGAACAAAGACCAAGGACCGAATAAATAAACGTCGTTTTTCCACTGCCATTCCCTCCGTAAATAAAAACGACATCCCCTTTCAAGACGTCGAAATTAATCGGACCAATACCAAAATCGTTTTTTTGACTGCCATAACGGAATTCAAGGCCTTTAACCGACAGCTGGTCGAATTCGCTCCTCAAAATATATTTCTTAGGGACAGGATTGTCAAATCTGGCATTTTCAAGTTCGTCCTTTAACTTTAGCAGATGCCTGGACGCAATTCTTGACCGGGCCAGCGACGGAAGCAGCACCATGATCGTTTCAATTGAGCTTAATAAATAAAGAAGAGTAAAGATGAAGCTTACTATATCCGCCGATTTAATCTTTAAGGAGGTACTAAAAAAGAGCAAAACGGCGGAAATGAGAATATAAAAGAGGATTTGGCCGGTGATCTGATTGTTAAGATAGCCGGTAAAAGCGGCTGTATTATTCCTGTATGCCTCACTGGCCACATCGAGTAATTTGTCTTTATATAAAGCCTGCCCCTTTCTAGGCTCGATAAAGATCTCTTTAAATCCATCCAACATAGCATCGAAATACTCTTTAAACTTATCTTCCAGGTTCCTGGCCTTTTGAAAGTCTTTAACGTTCTTTTTCGAGCTGAAATGATAGATCGTTATCCCGGCAAAAGCGACGGCGAGGGTTACGAGGAATAGTTGCATTGAAATAGTCGAAAGGTAAAACAAGCAGGAAATAGCCAGTATCACCGCAGTGAAGAAATCAATGATGCTCATAGATGCTCCCGTCAGAATATTAACGTCGCTCAACAAAGCCGTATGTATTTCTATTTTCCTGCTTTCCAGCTGCTGATAATTGGCATTAAGCACCAAAGTCAGCACTTTCATCCTGAGATTCCAAAAAAGCACCTGTGATAATTTAATGACGGCAAGAGAAAGCGTCCTTCGTATCCAGATTGTAAAAAAAATGATACAACCGAACAAAATAATGTATTCCTTGCTGATCCCGGTATAAGAACCGGCAATGATCAGTGACACCACATGGGTTACGGAGTTGATGAACAGGAAGCCGCACAGACCCGAAAGTATGCCCAGAACAGTATACTTAAAAAGGCCGCCTGTACCGATCGATGGTATTATTATTTTCAATAACTGTTTCATATTTTATTGGTCTTTGGGTTAGTGCAAAAGTTGAGGTTCATATTCATAAAGAAGCTCCTTTTCGCCAAAAAGCCTTTCCGAAACGATTTCCCGTCTCCTGCATTCCTCCACGAGTTTGTTCGATTGCACGATCGGATTCGATTCCTGCGTGTATTTAATACTGCTTATAAACTCTACCCAGGGTTCCTGTCCCATGGCGTACACATATGCCTCTTTCGGATGAAAAATGTCTATCAGATGCATCCCCTTTTGAAAATCAGATCCGGAAAGTCGCCTGGACTGGTCTTTATCCCTCGAAAGATCTTCCGTCAACAGAGGACCGTAAAGCCAGGAAAGCGGCGCCCCATCGCATTCCATTCCCAGGAAGATCACGTCCACATTTCCAGTCAATCGTTGAACATGTTCATACAGTCTGGCTTCCAATATCCTGGAATCCGCCACGAAGAGAAAGCTAAACTTATCGATAGCGATATGATAGCATATTTTCGCTTTCACGTTCAAATCGCTATGCTCTCCGGTAAAAGGAACGCCGGTAATCTCGCAATTTTTCAATTTAATCTGCTCCAGCTCGTCAATTTCAATTACGTTCGTAAATCCAATATTCCTGAATACCAGCCCCAGATTGGGGTCCTGCAAAGCACCACTGGTAGTTCTGGGCACAATTATATTCCTGATTTTATTTCGCAAGGGAAGTAAAGTTTCAAAAAGGATATGATCCTGATGGTTGTGTGTAATCAGCACATAATCGATCACATCCGGCAAATCGACATCGGAAAAATGAGAAACACTGGATTTGTAGCCATAGTAACTGATAAGGGGATCGACAAGAATGCTAACCTCCCGGGTCTCGATCAGAATGCAGGCATGACCAAAATAACGCATTCTGGCTTTCGGCCCCCTATATCTGTCATATGCCGGATGTTCCGTCTGCGTAAAGAAAGTCTTAAAGAGCGGCATATCCTTTTCATTTATCTGAAGCAAATCCGCTATCTGACCGATCGATCCTCCTTTCCTTTTCATCCTGCTCAGCGCATCTATTCCCGTATGGTCAAAAGGAATATTCAGCAAAAGTACGCCGGGGTCATCAAGTCTTGCGGTGCTTAAGCAAAAAGGGCGCTCATCATTATTGGTCAACCATAAGGCTATACTCTGCGAACGTTTGTTGTAATAGGAACTATGGTATAACAACGATTCAAATAAACGGAAGGAGACATTATTGTTTAAATCATACACCAGCTCCACATAGCCCTTCAGGATTTCGGGAACTTTTTCATAAAGGCTTTCCAATGAAAATCCCTTTCCATGTTCTTTAAGCATCTTATCCAGGCATATGATAGCATCGTGCAATTCGATCAATTCGGATTGCCTGGATAAGGTATTGTCCCTCAATTGCCGGATATCTTCCACCCGGGAGCCGCTGTAATCCATGAACGGCCCACCCCTCATTTTGGGATTGAGAATGGCTGCCGCGTGAATCTGGGGTGACTGAATATATGAATTCATGATCTTCAGATGCCTCCCTACTACATTCATTGCGGCCGTCGCAGGAGAAATAAGATGAGCCCATGCATACCATCTTTCAATCAAGGGCTCTATCACTACATTAGGCTTAAGGAACCAATTTTCGACTTTCATTGTATTAAATTTTTACCTTTTCAGTTGCTGCACCTTGTGTTAGCTTTTCATTTTTCATTGGTTTCAGGCCGGATATCAGCAAACCCGGCTCTTCCAATATCTGCGCAAGAATAGAGAAGTAATGCTCCATAATGTATAATATATTGGCATTGCGATATAGTTCCTTATCGAATAATATTTGCAGGCGCAAACAATTTTTATACTCTGAAATTATAAAACCATAGGCCCTGATCATCGGTAGTACCTGCAAGACCTTTCCTTTTCTTGATTCATCTGAAATTTCGTATTCTTCCTCCTGGTAGTGGTTGTAGTTATGATAATTAAAGAAGCCGGTATATTTCAAAAGCGTGGGAGCGGCGTCCGGTATTTCGTTGAGTAGTTTTTCAAAGGGATAGGCTTCGTAATGCAAGTCTTGAATAAAGTTTTTCTGCACCCCGTGCAGGTATTCTATAATTACTATGTCATCCTCTGTAATATTTCGTAAGAATATGGAATTGGCAAAAAAGCCGATAACGCCGCTGATATCCAACTCGCCGAAATACCTTGAATTCCTCCCGGAGACAGTGGCGGTCATTGTTATGTCGCACTGGCCGGTCAAACGATATATCAGGATGTTCAATACGCCCAGCAGCAGTATGGGCCGGGTCAGAGCGTTTTGCTTAACGAACTCATCGATACGAAGCCACATCTGTCCATCTATGATTCGTTCGGCGCCAACGGCTTTTTCTTTATCATCGGTGATAATTACCGGATACGGTTGAAATAGTGTTTCCTGACTGAAATTATTCAACCTTTTTAGCCAGTAATCCTGATGTTCCCGGCCGTCTTTAGATGTCAGGAAGCGTCTTTGCCATGCAGTATAATCGCGATATTGGAAAGGCAGGGCATCGAGACCCGCAGAGGTCTTATGTTTTTCAGCGGAATAGAATAACATCAACTCATTCTTCAATATTCCGCCTGAATAGCCATCCGTGATAATATGATGCATGATAACAAGGACACAATAAGTTCCCTTTTGTAAGTGATATACTTTAACAAAGAACAAAGGCGCAGTGGAAGTATCTATCTTACGGGTATTCTCTGCTTCAATAATCCGACCCATTTCTTCGTCGGAAACTGTATTTTCATTGACTTCTATTGAAATTGGCCATTCATCGGCCGGTATTATTTTTTGTTTTATAGCACCAGAATCCACTATGAATATCGTCCTGAGGCTTTCATGCCGTTCCACCATGCGATAAATCGCTATTTTAAAGGCATCTATATGAAGATCGGGGAAATAGTACGGCAGGATGACGATTTCGCTGGCAGACTTCCACTGCGAAAAATACATTAGCTGATTATAGGACGCCTCCGTTGTCAAGGAATTTTCCCTGAAGTCGAAGGGCGGCGTACGGTGATGGAGGTAAGGATGCGGCACCACAACATTTCGGGCGATATTTTCGATGGTTTTGCCTTCAAATAATAGTTTCATAGGAATGCTAATGCCTGTTTCATCGAGCACCTTTTTAATAAGGATCATTGCTTTCAACGAACTGCCGCCCAACTCAAAGTAGTCGTCTTTTATGCCTACTTTTCCTACCGCCAATATTTCTTCCCAAATTTTCGTCAGGGATACTTCCAGGGGGGTACCCGGAGGAGTATATTCCGCAGTCCTGTCGGCCACCAGGCCCTCGGGTGAGGGAAGTGATTTTTTATCCACTTTACCGCTCAGGTTCATCGGAAATGAATCTATTTGGACCAAATGATCAGGGACCATGTATTCCGGAAGACAACTCCTTAAATAGTTTTTGACATCTGCCAGGCCCATTTTTTGGTCACCGACCAGGTAGGCCGTTAAAGACTTATTCCCCGTGCTGTCTTCCCTGGCCAGCACGAGAGCGGATTTAACATCGGCATGCTGCAAGAGCCGCGCCTCAATTTCCCCCGGCTCTATGCGTATTCCCCGGATCTTCACCTGTTCGTCTTTACGGCCGACAAAATCGATATTTCCATCCGGAAGCCACCGGCCCAGGTCGCCGGTTCTGTACATTATTTCACCTTCCAGGAAGGGATTGCGTACAAATTTCTCCTTGGTAAGATCAGGTCTGTTCAAATAGCCTCTGGCCAGGCCTATTCCTGCAAGATGGATCTCACCGATCACTCCTATGGGGACGAGACCGCCCACGGCATCAAGAATATAAGCAGCCGTATTGAAAATCGGGGCGCCGATCGGCACCGATCTTTTCGTTCCCATCCCGGTCTTATGCAGACAAAAAACAGATGCACAGATACTTGCTTCGGTTGGACCATATGCGTTGAAGACCTTGCTACGGAACGAAAATTCCAGTAATTTTTCGATATCAGCCGCTTCCCCCGCTGTGATCAGTTTTTTCAGGGTCAGTAACTTTTCCATCCGAAGCAATTTCTGATAAGCAGGCGGGATCGTAGCGAAATCAATTTCCCATTTATTCATATAAGATTCGAATGCCATAGGGTTTTTCTTTGTCTCCTCATCAACTATATACAGCGCGGCACCGCAGGATAGTATGGTAAATATTTCAGAGACCGACGCATCAAAAGACAGTGATGCGAACTGAAGCCCTTTATGGTGCTCGTCAATGTCAAAAATCCGGTTTTGGGAAAGGATCGTATTAACTATCCCTGAATGTTCGATCATTACCCCTTTGGGTTCCCCTGTGGATCCGGATGTATAGATCACATAAGCCAAATTGTTCGGTTTGATGCTGACGGCGGGTCCGTTGGAACTAATTTTAAGCGTGTCTAACTGGACATCGATGGCGAAAATATGTCCCCGAAAGAACGGAAGATCGAAAATACACGCCGTCTCCGTGATCACCACTTTGATTCCGGCATCTGTGATAATATAATCCTTACGGATTTCCGGATACTCCGGTGCAATAGGTACATATGCTGCGCCCGCTTTCAGGACAGCCAAAATGCTTATGATCATTTTTTCGCTTCTGTCCATCATAATACCAACGATATCGTCCGGCCGGACCCCATATGTTTCGCGCAAATGACCTGCCAGGAGATTGGCTTTGTCATTAAGCTGTTGGTAGGTAAGGCGCGTTTCTCCGGAAACGACGGCAATATTTTCTGCCGATCTCTCAGCACTGCTTTCAAACAGATGCGTCAAGGTCAGATGTGGCGGAACCGGAAGTATTTGCCGGTTAAACTCTGACAAAAGAAGATTCTTCTCATTTACAGCAAGATAATCAAGCTGACCGGTCGGATGATCCGGCGATATCGCGATTGCTTCCAGCAGTCCCTCCAAATGGCCGGCCATTCTGAGTACTGACTGTTTATCGTAGATATCCCTGTTATAGATAATATGCAAGTGCAACCCGTCGCCAACCCGGGTAAAGGTAAAGACCATATCGAATACACAATGCAGCTTTTCCGCCTCTCCATAGCCTGAAACGGCGAGCCCGTCGAAGCCTTTCGTTTTTCGGGTACCTACATCGTCATTGAGGATCACCTGCACATCGAACAGAGGATTTCTGCTCGCGTCACGATGGAGATGAAGCTCTTTCACCAATTCGTCAAATGGGTATATCTGATGCTGGTGGGCCCTGAAAGTTATTTCCTTTGCCTTTCCGAGCAAGCTTTTAAAGCTGTCTTCCGTTTTGATCCGGATCCTCAAAGCCAGGGTATTGGCATAAAAGCCGATCTGATCTTCCAGGTCCGCATGATCGCGTCCTGCTATGGGCGTACCGATGATAATATCTTCCTGATGAGTATACCGGTGCAGAAGTGTGCCAACAGCTGCCAATAAGCCCATGAATAAGGTACAACCCTGGTCGTGTACGTAATCGATTATTTTTTTGCTTACCGCCGGGTCCATCCTTTTCGTAATTGAGCCGGCATCATAGGTCTTGATTGCAGGACGTGGCCGGTCCTCGGGCAATTCCAAAACCGGGAGCTCGCCGCTGAATTGATCGAGCCAGTAAGCTTTGTGGTAGCTCAGTTGCTCGCCTGTCAATTGTTCCTGCTGCCAGACCGCATAGTCCTTATATTGAATACGTAAAAAAGGCAAAGGATCTCCTTTTCCGGAAAGACCGGAATTGTATAACTGCATCAATTCGTCCATGAGGATCTCCATAGACCATCCATCGCTGATGATGTGATGCATAACATAGCTAAAAATCCATTTATCTTCCTTTAATCTGTACAAACCGGCCCGAAACAAAGGGCCTTCGACAAGATCAAAAGGCACAGAATACATTGACTGCACCCGATCTCTTATCTTTTCAGCTGGCAATCCATCGTTCCTGAAATCAAGGCATTCAATCTCCTGGCCGGCTCCTCCGGAGGAATTTACGAATTGGAAAATTTCTCCGTTGTCAGTGCTCCTGAAGACCGTCCTTAGAATTTCATGCCGTTCCACGATGGTTTTAAAAGAATATTGTAATGCACGCAGATCGAGGTCTCCTTCGAATATATATGCCCCTGGTATATTATAGCTTACATTAGCCTCTTCAAATTGGCTTAAAACCCATAGTCTTCGCTGGGAAGAGGATAGTGGATATCCTGCCTGCACTTTTGCCGGATTAATTTCCGTAAAGGAAGCGTTGCCAGCCTGTTTTATCCATCTGGCCTGATCCTCCAGAATCGTATGGGAAAAAAGATCTTTTAGTTCAGCTTTAACTTCAAATTCTTTATGGATCTGGCTTGCCAGCCTGGTTGCTTTTAAGCTATGGCCGCCCAAGTCAAAAAAATTATCTTTAATTCCGATCCTTTCCTTTCCGAGGATTTCCTGCCAGATCGCGACCAGCTTTGACTCGGTTTCATTGCGGGGAGGAAAATATTCGTTTCCTGCATTCAATGACCGCCCATTGGCCGGAGGAAGATTTTTACGCTCTACCTTGCCGTTGGGCGTCAACGGCAATTCATTCAATAGGATAAAGTGATCCGGCAACATATAGGCGGGCAGCTTAATAGTTAAAAAGCGGCGCAGATCAGCTATCGGCAGATGATTTCTGCTACCAATATATGCAATTAATTCATTTGCCCCGGAATGGCTTATATAAGGCAGGACTAATGCGGACTCGATATCATGATGAGATAAAAGGACGTTTTCAACTTCGCCGGTCTCTATCCGGTACCCACGTATTTTTACCTGGTCATCCTTTCGCCCGATAAATTCGATATTGCCATCCGCCAACCATTTGCCCAGATCGCCCGTTTTATACATCCTTTCACCTTGCTTAAAAGGGTTCGCCACGAACTTTTCCGCAGTCAATGCAGGATTGCGTAAATATTCCCGTCCGACGCCGACTCCGGCAATACAGATTTCACCCGGAATTCCTACAGGGCAAAGTGTGAATCCCTGATCAAATATATAAACAGCGGTTCCTGCAATAGGACGCCCTATCATAACCGGAGATTCATCCGTCAGTTGTTTCACAATGCAACCTACCGTGGTTTCCGTCGGGCCATACTCGTTAAAGATTTCCATAGACGGATTGATCTGCCTCAGTATTTTGATAGTCGCGACTGTGACCTTCTCGCCTCCGACGATGGCCCATTGAATGGCAGAACAGCATAGTTCCATATCCTTCAATAAATTAATATGTGAAGGAGTAAGCTTTATTGCCGTCAAATGATGACTTCCGTTAAAATTGTCCTGTAAAATGTCCTGTAACGTTTCCTGCTGACCATAAATAAATAATTTCCCACCAAGCGTCAATGGGCAAAATATGCTTGTGACAGTGAGATCGAAGGATAGGGAAGTAAATAACCCGAAATCAGGATGGCTGGCGTTCCCGAAGTAATATGAGTTCGCCCATTGTATATAATTCGAAAGATTACCCATCGTGATTGCGCAACCTTTCGGTTGACCGGTTGATCCCGATGTATAGATCACATATGCAAGCTTGTCGGGAAGAAATTCCGTTTCCGGAACGTCTTCCTGCGTTGGAATGGCGTCTAATTGCACATCGACGGCGAATGTATTGCCTTCAAAATAGTCCAGGTCAAAGATAAAATCGCTCTGCGTTATTAGGATGCGGATGCCGGCGTCTTCCATTATATACTTTTTTCTGGCTACCGGATAAGCGGGATCTATCGGCACATAGGCTCCGCCAGCGCGCAATACGGCCAATATGGCTATGATCATATTTTCCGATCTGTCCATCATAATACCCACCAGATGATCCGGCTCAATAGTGTACATTTTTTTCAGATAACCGGCTAAGCGACCCGACGTTTCATTCAACTCTTTATAGGTCATGCAACCCATTCGGGACTCGAGGGCGATGGATGCAGGCGCATGAATAGCCTGCTCTGCAAACAAGGAGGTCACCGGCACATAATCAGCAGGATTATCGTATAAAGCATTAAAGGTTTCGGTAAGGAGAGTTTTTTCGGAGCTGCTGACCAGGCTCAGCTGCCCGACAGGTGAAGATGAATCAACGACGATAGAGGCAAGGACCCTTTCGAAATGGTTGCAAAAGACCGCGATGGTCTCCTGGTCAAATAAATCAGTATTGTATTCCAAAGACAAGTTCAGTCCATCCGCATATTCAGAGAAGATAAATGATAAATCGAATTTGCTGACAAGGTATTCACCGGTCTGATAGGCGCTGACCTTCAGCTCTCCCTGTCCCCGGCTATGTACCTTGGAAACGTTCCTGCCATCCAGGAAATCCACTAAAACATCAAAAAGGGCATTTCTCCGCATATCCCGCCTAATCTGTAACTGGTCGAGCAAAATATCAAAAGGGTATGCCTGGTGCTCATATGCCTGTAAAGTGTTCAGCCTAACCCGATCCAGCAGTTCCAGGAAACTGTCATCGCCCGAGAATCTTGTCCTCAAGGCAACCGTATTGATAAAATAACCTATCTGGTCTTCAAGGTCGAGGTGTTCTCTTCCCGCAACAGGGGTACCTATTATTATGTCCCCGGCACCGCTGTATTTAAATAACAATACATTTACGGCAGACAGTAAACCCATGAACAGAGTCGATCCATGTTCCATGCAAAGGAGCTTGAGGCCTTTATATAGATCGGCCGGCACGTTAATGTTCATCGTATGGCCGGCATATGTCCTTACCGGAGGGCGGGGTTTTGAAACGGGGAGATCCAGCACGGGTAAATCTCCTTCAAATTGACTTTTCCAGTATTGCAAATGATCCAGAAGAAACTGGCCGCTTAACTCCCGTTGCTGCCAGACAGCATAGTCTTTGTATTGTATCCGCAGAGGAGGCAAGGAAGCTTTTACATTTCCCGCATGTTCATTATAAAGTATCAAAAGTTCCCGGATTAAGATTCCCATCGACCAATTATCACTGATGATATGGTGCATGACATTTATAAGCAACCACTTAACATCAGTGATCCGGAACAACGAGATCCTTATCAACGGTCCCCTGGAAAGATCGAAAGTTTTTGCATAACAAGATTTGACAAGGCCGTTTATTTGATCTCCGGTCTCATCCTGTCTCCGAAGATCGAGATAATCGATCTGACACCCCGCCGCTTCAACAGGACAGATAAACTGCATTACTTCGTTCCGATCATTTTCCCTGAATACTGTCCGAAGACTTTCATGCCTTTGTATAAGCGATCTTACGGAATACTCCAATGCCTGCCGGTCCAATGCCCCTTCTATCATATAAGCTCCTGGCATATTATAAGCAATATTCGCCTCCGGAAGCTGGCACAACGACCATAAAATCCGCTGCGAAGAAGACAATGGATATGATTCGCGGGGGGAGGCCGGTTGAATGGTGTTAACCATTTCCTGCTGTCCGGACAAGTATTCTACCAGCTGATCTTTTTGGTCTCTTAGTTTGTCGATCAGATCCGCCGGCAGCTTATCGCCATTGAAGAGTATTTTCAAGTCGCTTTTGTCCAAAGAGATGAGAATATTTTTCTCTTTAAGTTCGCGTATAAAGTTTTCCATCACGTCCAGGGGTTTATTTTAAAATGCAGCTTCGACGTTGAATACTATATGGTAATCTCATTTTTTAGCTCAAAAGCAGACGCTACGTCTGACATCTCATCGAGCTTAGACGCCAGGGCGCGTATCGTCGCTTTTTGAAAAAATTCATGCAGCGGAAATTTTACGTCAAACCGTTTTCGGATCCTCTTCAGCAGCATCATTCCTTTTAATGAATCGCCGCCCAGTTGGAAGAAGTCATCATCAATCCCTATCGGTTCGACACTGAAAAAATCTTCGAAAATGTCTTTCAATACCGATTCCGTCTCCGTTTCAGGAGCTGAATATGCGCTAAGGAGTCCGGGGCGTTCCTGCCGGTCGGTTGCAACTTCCTGCTTCGTAACCCCGGAAACCGAGTCGTTTCGTATCCGGTAAGCCTTTTCCATCCTGACAGAAAGATCGTCTTTCATGCCCAGCGCGACTGCGTTCTTGTTGACAGACAGGCTCCATTCAAATAATTGAATCAGTTCCGGTATATTCAGACTGATCTCATCACGGCTTGTTTCGTCGCTCTTATAGCTAAGTCCGGTCAAATCCATACAACGCCATGCCGGCAATTCCCCGGCTTTGGATAAAACGAAATGGTCCATGAAGAGATTGGCAGAAGCATATGCGCTAAAACCAAGGCCGCCCAAAATGCATGAAAGGCTGGAACTGATCCATACAAATTCAGGCATACGTGTCTTAAAAACATCGTAAATATTCTGTATGCCTTTAACTTTAGGCGCAAACATCGCAACCGACTTCTCGGTATCAATGTCCTGGATGAATTGGAAAGAGGCCGGATCGAGGATGCCGGCCGTGTGGATGACGCCCTGAACCGGACCCCAGATATTCTCTATCCGAACGACGGCTTCTTCCAGTTGCCCTCTATCGGAAACATCAGCCTGAATATATTGTACGTTATTGCTAATAGTCTGAAGATAACCGAGCCTCCGGGACCATTCATCCGCATTCGGGTCGTCACCGTTTTTCTGTTCGGCCATTTTTTTTCGGCCTATTAAAATGATTTTGGCCTGATAGGAGTGTAACAGGTACTTTGCCAAAGTAAACCCCAGGTTTCCCAGTCCTCCGGTTATCAGGACAGTCGCTTCTTTTTTAATGAGGCTGTCTCCTTTTTCAAGGGAAATAGTATCGGGCTGATAGTCTATTATCCATCTGTGGCCATTCCTGTGCGCGATGATCCGATCGCCTGTCCCGGCATTACAGAGGATCTCCCTTGCCAAAAGCCGGGTACTTCCGCCATTGTCTTTTCGATCCACGTCTATATTCATGCCCGTAAGAGGATATTCCTGCGGAAGAACATTCATGAGCCCAAGCAGTAAAGATTGTGTAACGGAACCTTTCTCATCTCCTGTCACTATATGCAGGCCGTCCGTAAGAATAATAATATTCTGCCGGGTAAAATGATCATTCTTCCGGACAGATTGCAGTATCCTTACCAATCCCAGGTAGGCAATATTAAATGCTTCGTTCCGCTCGTTCAATTCCAGATCCGGACCTGCGTCCATTCCCCATGCATAGATCATATCCGTAAATAAGACGTCGTCCTTCTTAAGGTCATCCGCCAACCGGGTAAAATGAATGGCTTGGCAAGGATCCATGACGAATTTGTCTTTTGATATTTTTTCATATGCTCCGCCGCTGAGTATTTCTACGATCCTGTTATTGCCTGTAAGCAATTCTTGCCGCAGAGACTCCAGCCATGCATTGCCGGATGTCAGAAAAAGGAAAATCCTGTTCTTGTCCTTTTTATCCACCGGATTCAAAATACTTCGCTTCCAGGATGGATAATAAACCCGGACAAAAGTTTTTTCATGATTTACGAGATTCATGCCTGTAAGCAGGCCATTGTCGAACGGATCTACCGCCGCCGCGTGTGATAAAGGCTCAAATGAATAGGATGGCAGCGGGACCCTTGCTCTCCTTTCACCTTTATAATATGATTCCCAGTTCATATCGTAGCCGTTGGCCCACAATATTCCCATTCCTTTCAGCAGACAGGCCATATCGCTCCCCGTTTCCTTATAAGAACGCATTATGTTGATAAAAGGAGGCTGCGCTCCCGGCATCTGTTGTCTGACGAAATTGGCGAGGGAATTTCCCGCGCCGACCTCAATATACGCCGCAGACGGACTTGCGGCCAATAATGTTTTAACGCCTTTCGAAAACCTTACCGTTTCTCTCATGTGACTTACCCAATATTCCGGGCTTAGAGCTTCCTCTTCCCTGATAAATTCCCCTGTCAGATTAGAAATAAAGGGAATCCGCAGTGGTTTTAGCGTTACATGATCCCATTCCCGCCTGAATTGTTCCAGAATGTCGTCCAGCATACCCGAGTGAAAAGCATGAGAAGTCCGGAGCCTGGTGAAGGGAATATGAAGATTATTCAATTTTTCCGCCAACAGATCCGCTGATTTCAAATCACCGGACAAAACGATTTGCTCCGGGCTATTGATTGCCGACAGGTAGATGCCTTTCCCGGCCAGCAGATGCCCGGCTTCCTCCGGGCTGATCGGAACGCTTAACATAGCGCCCTGTTCCAGGCCATTCATCAATTCCGCGCGCTTTATGATTATTCTTAAAGCATCTTCGAAACTAAATACTCCGCTGACGCAGGCGGCGACATATTCCCCGATACTATGCCCGATCATATATTGAGGAGTGATCCCGAACGAGATCAACAGATTGGCTAGTGCATACTCCACTAGGAAAAGCAGGGGTTGGGTATATTTGGTCTCGTTGATCCGGTCGCGGTCGGCTGCCTCTCCATACAATATCCCATCGTATCGTGTACCGGTCAAATTTTCAATAACAGAAAATCCCTTTTCCATGATCGACCTGAAAACGGGCTCTGTTTTGAATAGATCCGCCCCCATGGTCATATATTGAGTTCCCTGGCCCGGAAACATAAAAACCAGCGCTCTGTCGCGTTCCATACTGCGTGAAACACCCTCCTTAACATTATCCCTGTCAAGCCATGGCAACAATTCGGATATTTTTTTATATACCAGGGATTTTCGGTAGCTGAAATGTTTACGCCCCACCTGAAGGGAAAAAGCCATATCTGCAGGGTTGATATCTGGGTTTCCTTTCAGGAAGTCCCTTAATCCATCGAGGTAGCGGATCAGGGCCGCTTCCGTTTTGGCAGAGACAGTCAGCAAGTGATATTCCCTGCCCGGATCCATGGTTGCCGGAACAGGAGCTTCTTCCAGGATACCATGGACATTAGTACCTCCTATTCCAAATGAACTGATACCGGCGCGAAGCGGAAAGTCGCCGTTGGGTTGCCATTTTTTCAAGAGCGTATTAACGTAAAAGGGACCGGCGGCAAAATCGATTTCCGGATTCGGCGTCTTAAAGTGCAGACTTGCGGGGATCTGCCTATACTGCAGGGAAAGCGCCGTTTTTATCAATCCTGCTATACCAGCAGCCACATCCAGGTGTCCGATATTGGATTTTACTGATCCTATTGCACAATATTTATTTTTCCCGTCTCCACCGAAGGCCTCATTCAAGGCACTTATCTCCACCGCATCACCCAGCCGGGTCGCCGTACCATGAGCCTCAATATAACCGATGCTTTCCGCGGGAATGCCCGCCAGTTTTCGGGCAGCCAGAATACATTCAGCCTGCCCTTTTATACCCGGTGCAGCATATCCCACTTTTAGGTTTCCGTCGTTATTGGAAGCTGTGGAGCGTATAACGGCATAAATATGATCTCTGTCGCTAATAGCCTCGGTTAATCTTTTCAAAACTACGACCCCCCCTCCTTCTCCGGAGGCCGTACCGCTGGCATCTGCATCGAATGTTCTGCAATGTCCGTCCTTCGACGAAACCATCCCTTCCTGATATAAATATCCTTTCCTCCTGACCGACTTTACAGATACGGCCCCTGCCAGAGCGATTCTGCATTCCCTGGTCAGCAAACTCCGGCAGGCCAAATGCACCGCAACTAAAGAAGTCGAGCACGCCGTGTCGAGATAGATGGCAGGTCCCCGCAAATTCAGCTTATAGGCCACCAAAGTGCTGATGAAATTTTTGTCCGCCAGTATATTCAGGTAAAATGGATCGATGCCGGCATTCGACGCATTTTTATAAGCATGAATCTTCCAATTGTCGTCAGCGGAGGCACCGGCGAACAAACCGATCTTTTCCTTGTCGATAAAGGAGGAATAGCCTGCGTCATCCAGCGCCTTCCAGCATAGCTCATGCAATAATCTTGTCTGAGGGTTCATTAGCTGAGCTTCCACTGTACTATAACCGAAAAATGGATGATCGAACAGATCTTTATTGTCAACTATTCCAACCGATCTGACATAGCGATCGTCCTGCAATATTTTTTCAGGAACTCCTGATTCCCGCAGCTGTTCATTACTATAGGCATGTATCAGTTCTTTCCCGTTTTTGAGATGTTCCCAATACATCCGATGGTCCCTGCTTTCCACGAACAGGCCGGACATGCCAATGATGGCCAGTTCCAAACCGTTATAATTATTATCCGGTACCATATGATTTACTAATTGAATTTATTGAAGACTTCCGCCAGTTCCGCATTATCGAATACGGGCTCCTGACTGACGGTTTCCTCCTGCAATGTGTAGTCGACCAGTTCTTTTATGCTGCTATACCGGAAGAGGGTGGTTATGCTTATTTGCTTTTCCAGCACTTCACCCGCAAGTTTTGCCAGCCTGATTATCTTAATGGAATTTCCACCAGCTTCAAAGAAATTGTCTTCTATCCCTATTTTGTCTTTTTCCAACAATTCCTGCCAGACTGCCACTAATCTTTCTTCCATACTGTTGCGTGGCGCAACACATTGACGGCTGATCTCCATGTTCAACCCCTGAGGAGCCGGCAGGCTTTTCCGGTCGACCTTAGCATTCGGTGTCAAAGGCATTTCTGCGAGGTGAATAAAATAAGCGGGTATCATAAAATGCGGCAGGGACTTACTTAAAAAGGAGCGCAGGTTTGAAACGTCCGGAACTTTCTGCCCTACGAGATAGGCGATTAATACCTTTTCTCCGGTTTTGTCTTCCCGGGCGACCACTACGGCGGAATCGATGTCAGGGTGCTGCTGAATTATATTTTCAATTTCCCCTGGCTCTACGCGATACCCTCTTATTTTCACCTGCTCGTCTTTCCTGCCAAGAAATACGAGATTCCCGTCCGGGAGCCATTTGCCGATATCACCTGTCCTGTACATACGTTCGCCCGGTTTGAAAGGATTCTTAACGAACTTTTGTGCGGTGAGCTCCGGCTGATTCAAATAGCCTTTTGACAGACCGGATCCGCCGATGCAAATCTCCCCCTGAACGCCTGCCGGCATAAGACGATCCCAGTCATCGAGGATATATAGTTGGGTGTTGGCAATGGGAATTCCTATCGGAACGGCATCGTGGATCTTTTCCGCCTCCTTCCGATCGGCCCGGAATATAGCGGCACATATGCTGGATTCTGTGGGGCCATACGCATTATAATATGTCCCATATTTCAGAAAGGACAAGGCTTTGCCGGGAATGGCCTGCTCGCCGGCTGTTATCAACCTTCTTAGCTTCTTTATATTCTCTATCTCCATCAGATTCAGAAAAGTCGGCGGGATGCAAGCCAGATCGATATCATTTTCGGAAATATATTTTTCCAGCAAAACCGGATCCTTTTTATCTTCTTCCCTGAATATATAAAGCGTCGCGCCGGCGATTAAAATATAGAAAATTTCCGCCACCGAAGCATCGAACGACAAAGACGCGAACTGAAGTCCCTTTTCGTTAGGCCTTATATCGAATATCTCTTTCTGAGACAACATGGTATTTACAATCGTAGCATGCCGGATCATTACCCCTTTGGGCTTACCGGTCGAACCGGATGTATAGATGACGTATGCCAGATGTTCCGGTTGCAGGGAGGAAGCCGGACTATGCCCGGGATATTCCCTTCCCTTTTTCAGTTCATCCCGGAACGCGCCTAACTCTTCCTCATCTATTACTGCCAGGCATTTACTGTTATTCATCATATAGGCAATACGGTCCTCCGGATATTCCGGGTCAACCGGTACAAAGGCACCTCCCGATTTTAGAACACCCAATATGGAAATTACCGCCCACTCAGTACGGGGCAGCCTTATCCCAATCAGGTCATCCGGTTTTACGGCATACTTTTCCTGCAGGTAATGTCCCATCTTATCGGCCATTTCATTCAATTCCTTATAACTGAGTACGGCAGACTCATAAACAACAGCGGTAGCATCCGGCGTTTTTTCCGCCTGTTCCTCGAACAGTTGCAGCAGCGTCCTGACAGGATAGGGTTTTTCCGTGTCATTAAAGGTTGCCAGCAATTGCCTTTCTTCCTCCGGAAGAAGAAAATTGATATTATGCACCGGGGAATCCATCCGTTCCACTAGTTGAGAGACGATCATGAAGAAATGGTCTCTCACCCGATCCATCAGGAAGTCCTCATACTTTTCGGTGTTATATATGAACCGGATCTGCAAGGTGTCGCCCGGAACAACCATGATGGAAAAGTCATAATTAGCCTGTTCAAAGTTACTGAAAGATAAAAAGGATATCATGGAGCTGCTGTCAATGGTCTGTTCCACCATTTCCCGAACCGGATAATTTTCGAATACGAGTACGTGATCGAACAGTTCCCGACCCCGACCCGAATCGCTTTGAATGTCCGCAAGCTGCGAGTAATGATGTTCACTACCTGCAATAGCTTTCTCCTGTATGGTTTTAAGCAGTTGCCGAACCGTCAGCCCCTCTTCCATATGGATCCGGACCGGGATGGTATTAATGAACAATCCGATCATTTCCTCTATCCCCCTGAGTTCTGCAGGCCGGCCCGACACTACCGAGCCGAAAACCACGTCATCAGTGTTATTATACCTGGCCAGTAATATTCCCCATGCGGCCTGAATAAAGGTGTTTTCCGTGATGGCGGCACCAGCGCATACCGCGGTGATAGATCGCCTTATGGAGCCGGAAATCCGGCAGGTGGCTTCCCTGGAGATATATCGCCCTTTTTGCCGGATCGATTTCGCCGGAAGCGTGCTGACCGTATCATACCCCGACAAATATTTTTTCCAATATTGCAGCGAATGCTGCCGGTCTCTCTGCATCAGCCATTCTATGAATGTCGCATATGGATGAACCTTATTCAAATCCGGCAGTTCGGACCTCAGCAGACCATAATATAGTTGAAAGAACTCCCTGATCAAAACACTGCCACACCAACCATCCATCAAAATATGATGATGGCTCCAAATGAATTCATAAATATCGTCCCCTAATTCCAGTATCGTCAGCCGTATCTGGGATTTGTCGTGCAAATCAAATCCATTTGATCGATCTTCCCTTTTAAATTCTTCTATAGAAAAACCGGGTTCACCGGAGATATCAAGGTACAACAAGTCGGAATAGGAGTCCTTGTGAACGATCTGGAGCGGCTTTTCCCCCAAGGTGTAGGAAAATGATGTTCGTAATATAGCGTGCCGGTGGATCAACGTCCGGTAACTTTGTTTCAGCAAGTCTATCTCCAATCTCCCTTTTACCCGATAACTCATCTGTTCAAAATAGACGGGAGAGCCGGGATCCTTTAACCAATGGAAATAAAGGCCTTCCTGCAAGGGACTTAGCGGGTACACATCTTCAATATCGGCCTCCTGATTTAATTCCATAAGCTGATCCATACTCAATCCCTTATAAGTAAGATCGACGGGGCTCAGGAATGTTTTGTCCTCATTGGACAATTCGTCAATAAGTTCCGTCAAAAAATATTTATACGCAGCGATGAGGCGTTCGATGGCCGGCCTGGTAAATTGTTTGTCGCTGTAGGCAATGGATAAATGCATTTTCCCATCCACTACTATCCCGGAAATATCGAGTAATGAAGCTCTTTTATTATTTTCTGCGACTTCTTTTCCCCGGTAATCACCCGAAAATCCGAATAGCGGCTTTCCGTCTTTGCCGACACCTGTGCCAACATCTCCCAGGTAATTAAAAGTGATCTGAGGGGTCAGGACATAAGCTTTACCTGTCAGGTACCGGAGAATTCCGTAGCCGATACCTTTGGCAGGAACACGATGCAAAGTTTCCTTTACCGATACCAGCTGCCGGATCACATCACTCGTGAGGCAAACATCAAAAGCGACGGGATACACGGTGGTAAACCAGCCGACAGTCCTGCTGACATCCGTATCAACTCCGATCGGCTCACGCCCATGTCCTTCCAGGTTGAGCAATACCTTGCCAAGCCCGAACTCTTTGCCTAATGCAAGTGATAGCGCCGTCAATAAGATATCGTTAATATCCACATGGTAAGCATGGTGACAGCGGGTCAGTAATTTTTCCGTGGCAGATTCGTCCAGTGTAAATAAGGAAGCTGCCACATCACCCCATTCATTGCTTCCGGCGGGATGATCTGCCGGTAGCGGCTCAAAAGAGGCTGCTTCGATAGCGGACCAATATTTTTCTTCCGCCTGCAAGGTCTTGCAGGTCGCATATTCCGTCAACTCCGCCACCCTTCGGCTGAATGCATCTGTCTTTAAAGGCAAGACCAAAGGTTCGCTGGTAAGACCTTGCTGGTAAAGGGTAAAAAGGTCTTCAAGCAATATCCGCCAGGAAACGCCATCGACAACCAGGTGATGAGCCACCAGGAGTAAACGGTCGCCATCAGGCCTGCGAAAGAGAGCGGCGCTGAACACCTTGTCGCTTGTAATATCAATCTCACTTTGAATACGATCGCAATGCATCCTGTAAGCATGCTCCTGTTCTACAGGAATGATTTCGAAAGAGCAGCCCTGATTGCTGCCTTTGATTTCCTGGATCCAACCTTCCGGTGTTTCCGAGAAGACGGACCGCAAGGTGTCGTGATGAAGGATTATTTTATCAAGGGCGTTTTTTATGGCATCTTCTGTTATCGATCCCTTGCCGGTCAGCAATACCGACTGATTGTAGTGTTTTTTTTGAACGAGGTTGCTGTTAAAGAAGGCAGTCTGGATCGGGCTAAAGGGCACGATCCCCTCTGTCGATTCTTGTGTAATGGCCTGACTGACCGGAACCAGGCATTCCGCCAGGTCCTCAATAACCGGAAATTGGAGTACGTCCCGGATGGATAATTTATATCCCTTTTGCCTAAGCCTCGATACGATCTGGATGGATTTGATCGAGTCGCCTCCTAACATGAAAAAGTCGTCTTTAATGCCTATCGGCTTTTTTTTGAGGACTTCTTCAAAAATGTATATGAGCTGTCGTTCTTTTCCGTTTCGTGCCTCGACATGCTCAAAACCGCTCTCTGCGTTGACAGTCGAGGGGTCCGGCAATGCGCTTTTATCCACTTTTCCATTCCTTGTCATAGGCAATGCAGCTATCCTGACATATTGAGCGGGCAGCATATAGGCCGGCAATATCCGACCGAGATATGATCTTATATCCACGGTCTTTATTTCTTCCCCGGATACAATATATGCTACCAGTTCTTTCCCGTCCCCTGATCCTGATCTAACTGTTACTACGGCCGCACTGATTTGCGGATGTTGGTGCAAGGCGTTTTCGATCTCGCCCAGCTCTATCCGGTACCCTCTAATCTTTACCTGGTCGTCCGTCCTGCCGGCAAATTCCACCTGGCCATCGGTCGTCCATCTTCCTATATCCCCTGTTCTATACATCCTATCCCCGTTCCGGAATGGGTTGGAAATGAATTTTTCACTGGTCAGAAGCGGTTGCTTCAAATATCCTCTGGCCAGACCGGTCCCGCCTACATATATTTCCCCATAAATGCCAACCGGAACGGGTAGCAGGCTCTTATCCAGAATAAAGACCTGTGAATCCGGAACGGGCTTTCCAATAAGGACCCGGGTATTTTTCCCCCTTCTTTCGGCCAGCCAGTTAGTAGAATCTATGGTGTTCTCGGTCGGTCCATAAGAGTTGTATAAATGGATGTTGAACCTGGAAAGGAATTCATCCACTATTTTCGCAGTGAGTTTATCTCCTCCCGACACCACATGTTTCAGGGAAAGCAGCTGCAGTAATAATGCCGGATCGGCGGCCTGTGTAAATTCGTTCAAAAGGGCAGGCGGCATATTTATTTTCGTAATGCCATGATCGCGGACAGATCTCATAATATTGCCGATCAGATCTTCTTTAAAATCCGAAGGTGCGATAATACATTTTGCTCCTATTGCCAGGGGAAGCAAATACTCTTCGATAGCGCCGTCAAAACTATAGGACCTGTAAAACAGCATGCAATCATTTCGGGTGAGATCGTACATGCGCCTGAAGTAGCAGATCCTTGAGACTAAGCTTCCGTGCTCAATCATCACTCCCTTGGGGTTACCCGTAGTACCTGAGGTATAAATAACATATGCCAGTTGACGGTCATTGCCGATCGACGGGAGGTTATCCCCGCCATAGTCGTCCCCGGCTTTCCGGTAATCTTCCACCCATTCCTGGTCGATCAAAACCTTGCAGCTGCTGTCGTTTATCATATATGCGATGCGATCGGAGGGATAGGCGGTATCGATGGGAACATAGGCGCCTCCGGCCTTCAGGATGCCGATTATCGCTATGATCATCCACTCACTTCGTTCCAGTTTTACGCCGATCAGATCATCCGGCCGGATGGCATGGTGCCGCAGTAAATAATGGCCGAAACGGTTGGCTGCCTGGTTTAGTTCATCATAAGTCAGTTGTTTGTCCTTATAAACAATGGCTATGTGGTCAGGGATCTGAGCTGTCTGTTCCTCGAACAGATCGATTACAGTCATTCCCTCTGCGCCAACGGAGCCGGTATCGTTAAACAAGTTCAGCAGGGTCTCCGTTTCCGTGTCGTTCAAATAGTTCAGCTGGCAGACGGGCAATTCCGGATTTTCAAGCACCGCATCGATCAGGCGTTCCAGGTGTTCAGCCATCCTCAGTATGCTGTCATTATTAAATATGTCGGCATTATAATCTATAGAGACCCTTAGTTGATCTCCTATTTCCGCGAAATTAAAGGTCAGGTCAAATTTCCGCATGCTATGGCCGGCATTACCGATCCCTCTTGCACGGATATCTTCTAATGCGATGTCATTATTTTGACTGCCGGCATCTGTATTCTCCAACATGATCATAACATCAAACAATACACTTCTGCTGGGATCCCGGCGGATATTCAAGCCGTTTATCAGCTCATCAAATGGATATATCTGATGTTCATAGGCAGCCAGGGTAATGGCCCTCACATTCGTCAATAACACCCTGAAACTGTCCGTTCCGGAAAACCGGGTTCTCAATGCCAGCGTATTGACATAAAATCCGATCTGATCTTCCAGGTCGGCGTGTTCCCGGCCCGCGACCGGGCAGCCAATAATAATATCTTCCTGGTTCGTATAGCGATACAATAAGATATTAACGGCCGATAGCAAACCCATGAACAGCGTCCCGCCCTCCTGCTGACAGACCGATTTGATTCCCTGGCTTATCGTTGCATTCATTTGCCTGCTGATCGTACCTGCATTATAGGTTTTAATAGCGGGACGGGGATTGTCGGAGGGTAGTTGAAGTATAGGTAATTCCCCTTCGAATTCTTTAAGCCAGTAGGCTTTATGAGCCTGTAATGACTCTCCGCCGAGCTGTTCCTGCTGCCAGACTGTAAAATCTTTGTATTGGATCCTTAGCGCAGACAATGGAATTGCTTCTCCCCGGATATGAGCGCGGTAGAATAACAGCAATTCCTTTATTAAAATGCCCATCGACCATCCATCGCAGACTATATGATGTATGACATACGAAAAGATCCACCGATCGTCTCCTATACGATATAACCCGGCCTGTATCAGGGGGCCTGCTGTCAGGTCAAAAGCCCGTAGGGCTTCTTCATTTATATATTCTTCTGCGATTTTCTCCCGTTCTGCGTCCTTTTCGGCCTGCTGGCGAAAATCAAGGTGATTCATCCTGAATCCGGTTTGTTCCAAAGGAAGGATATATTGTTTTACTTCCTGATCCGCCTCTTCTCTGAAAACCGTACGGAGACTTTCATGACGCCCGATCATGTCAAGCAATGAAGATTCAAACGCAGCGAGGTCAAGATTACCTTCGAACAAATAAGCCCCCGGCATATTGTAGGCGATATTCGCCTCAGGAGACTGGCTGATCACCCAAATCCTGCGCTGGGCGGCAGACAGCGGGTAGGCAGTTTGTCGGGCAACCGGTAAGATCCGGGTAAAAGATTCCTTTTGTGCCTTGACTATCCATTGGGCCTGCTGTTCCGCCGTCACTTGAGCAAAGATGTCTTTCAGGGAAATCTTCACGTCGAAGGCCTTACGGATCTGGCTGGCCAGGCGGGTCGCCTTCAGGCTATGTCCCCCCAGGGCAAAGAAATTTTCTTTTATTCCAATCCTGTCTTTTCCCAATAATTCCCGCCATATGGATAACAATTTCTCTTCCACCGCATTGGAGGGGGCTATATATTCGATCTGTGTAGCCGCCAGGGCGATGGGGTCGGGAAGAGCCGCCTTGTCAATCTTGCCATTGGGTGTTAGTGGCATTGCCGGCAGCTGAACAAAATGATAGGGCACCATGTAAGAAGGCAAGGATCGATAGAGCTGTGTTTTTATTTCAGAGGGGTCCACGGGTCTTTTAGCCGTAAAATAGGCAGTCAGCTCTTTTTCCCCATCAAGTCCTGCTGTAGCGATGACCACTGCAGTATCTATATCCTTTTGTTCCACCAAAGTGCTTTCAATTTCCCCCGGCTCGATTCTGTAGCCCCTTATCTTTATTTGATCGTCCTTCCTGCCGGTGTATTCAATATTCCCATCCGGCAGCCATCTACCAAAGTCTCCGGTTTTGTACATCCGTTCGCCAGGCCGGAAGGGATCGATAAGAAATCTTTCGTTTGACAAATCTGTCCTGCCAAGGTACCCTTCCCCTACCCCTTTCCCGCCAATAAAAATCTCTCCTAACATACCCACAGGGACCTGCCTGCGATCTTCATCGAGAATATAAACCCGGGTGTTGCCGATCGGCCGGCCGATCAGAATTTTTTCATCGGTACGCAGTATCTCCTTTACAATAGCGCCTACGGTTGTCTCCGTCGGCCCAAACTCATTATATATCCTGATGTCACTATTGATCTGCCAAAGGGTACTCACCTGGTCCGCTGTCAGCTGCTCCCCTCCGCATATGACATTCCTTATTCCGGTTTTACCGATCTTAAGGTCCTTCAGCAAGGAGATATGCGAAGGAGTAAGTTTTACTGTATCAATTTCGGGATTGTTGAAGCATTCGGTTAACAGGTCGGTCATATCTTTATTGCCGTCGGCCAGGAATAAAGTTTTTCCCCTTGTCAGAGAAGTATAGAGGCTGGTCAATGTCAGGTCGAAGGATATCGAGGTCAGCATGCTCCAGTTGCCGTGCAGGCCATCTCCAAAATAATAGCGATTTGCCCATTGTATATAATTAGAAAGGGACCGATGGCTGATCATACAACCTTTTGGCTTTCCCGTCGACCCAGATGTATAAATAATGTATGCCAGACTTCCGGGCAGTTCTGCGGGTCTATTGAAGTGCCGGGTTGAATGCCGATAAAATCCCGCATCTGAAACATCTACCGTAGCAATTTCCGGCGGCAGGCCATACTTATCTGCAAAGCCCCCTTCACTGACCACGATTTTGGCTTTGCAATCATCCAATATATATTTTATCCTATCCAAAGGATAATCCGGGTCTATCGGCACATAAGCTGCCGCAGCTTTCCATATACCCAGCAAGGCGATCGGCAGCCATTCAGAGCGCTCCATCAGCACGACGACCAGGTCGCCTGGTTTTATATCATACTGTTCTGCCAGGTGTGAAGCCAACAGGTTGGATCGTGCGTCAAGTTCCTTATAAGTAGTTGCTCCTCTCTCGCCAAGCAGGGCTATATCATCCGGTGTCTTCTTTGCCTGCTCTTCAAATAGCGCCGGAACAGACCTTTCCGTATCAAAATCTTCGAATGTTTCATTGGAACGATCGATTATGTTTTGTTCCGCAGCAGTCAGGGAGTGAACAACCGGGTAATCACCGATGTCCTTCTGAAACCGACAACTTAGCTGCGCCGTCAAAATGCCGATTTCAGCATCAGTGAATCTGTTCTGATCATAATACAACCCGACCGATACCTTCTGACCGTCGTCCAAACAAACTAACTTTAAGCAAAAAGGGTTTGTAACGCTGTAATAATGGTCCGATTCAAATGAGAATCCGTTAGGTTTTGACAGGCTTGCTTCATTAACCTCTATGTATTCGAAGCAATAAGAGAATGCCGGTAAACCGCCGGCCGTCTTTTCCTCCTCGACAGCCAGGTGAAAATAATCGCTCCAGGCCGATATCTCTTTCAGCTGCCGGCCGATTTGTCCGGCCGTTTTTTCCAAAGATGCCTCCGGGGGGATTTGAAATCTCACGGGCAAGGGCCGCGATATCAGCCCAAATGTTTCGTCCAATTCCCTGTAATTCCTTTTAAAAGGAATAAATCCAATTGTAAATTCCTTATCTGTAAAAGAGCCGAGATGAATGGCGAAAATACCAAACAGGACATCGGGAATATCGGATCGGAGAGAAAAAGAAAGGTCCCTGAGAGCCCGGTATTTTTCCCCGGCGATCACCTCCACACCACGCCGCTTATGACTAAACGGAATGGCTTTTTTGCTTCCAAAAGGAAGGGTAATCTCTTTTGGAATGAAGTTATATTTCCTCCAAAAGTCATTTCCTTCGTCTTCGGAGTTTCCTATCAGTTCGTTCTGCCATTTTGAAAAGTTGCTGTATTCGATGATATCAGGCTTCTCCTGCCTGCCTGCACCCCGAAAATACTCCCTGCACAACGCCTGGTAAAATAAATGACAACTGTAATTGTCAGCCCAGAATGCATATAACTTGATAAACAGGAAAGATATATTCCCTTTGCATTCGGCGCAAAAAAAACGGACAGGCTGATTTTTTCCCGGATCATAGGGCCGCATAAGAAATTCCCCGGCCTGTTCAGCGATCTTCTCCCAATCATCAGTCTCCATCAAAAGCCGTTGAATGTCGGGCTCCCGGTTCCCATCGGAGATCTGGAAGGGAAAGGCCGAGTCCCGTTCCTTATAGCATTTATAGGACAGGATCTCCTGTTGCTTTATAACGATCTCAATGGATCCCAGCAATTTTTCAAAGAGCAGCGGTCCGCTGATCTGAATCACCATCTGGCTATAATAATTGCCGATATGCCGGGAAAAAGCCCACATCTCTTTTTGATTGACAGAAAGTTCAAACCCTGTCGACGTATCCAAGGCATTCATATTTTATCTTTTATTCTTGACGAGTCCTTTAAAACATGGAGACTATGATCTCTCTTTTGCCTTTGTAGGGTTTTCTTCCATGGGAAACCATCATATTATCCAGGAATAAAACATCTCCCTTTTCCCAGGGAAAGGTGACAGCAGCCCGCGCGTAGGCCGACCGGATTTCGGCAATTTCTTCTCTGGAGATGATCGTTCCATCGCCATAATAAGTAGAAAAGGGAAGTTCAGTGTCCGATTCAAATTCAGCGAGCAGTTCTTCACTGAGAGCATATTTATTGAAAAAGAAAGCATGGTTGAACCATGTCTTTTCGCCTGTTTCAGGGTGGGCATAAATAGCTCCGTTATTCCAGATAAGTGTCAGCCTGTCATCGTCTTTCCATTCGAGCCCCATGCCGAATCGCCGGCATTCCGACGCCACTTCATTTTTATCCGTGGTCTGAAATACCTCTTCCCATGACAAACCAAGCTCTTTGGAAATATTTCTGACATATCTGACTCCTTTTTGCAAAAATTTTTCCCGTGTTTCACTGCTGAGATAGTTAAGAACAGATCGATTATCTGCAATCGGTGTTTCGCCTCTTTCTTCAGCCGGCTCTATACAGCAGAATACGATATATCTTGACCAATTCAGGGCGTAGGAATTTTCGCTATGCATGTTGATTTCCTGATCTGACGGGTAGGTAGTCGAGTGATATATGTTTTTAGCTACTTCGAAACGGGGAGAGGTCCTTTGTCTGTACTCCAATGGAGATGCTTCGAATGCAGCCACAAAATCCTGGAATTTTTCAACCGAATCGATTTTAAATCCTCTGAACAGGATACCACCGTATTCGCGCAACTTATCAAAAAATATTGTTTTATTGTCTTTGATCCATTCCGGCAGTAACAGGCTGCCGGTAACAGGCGAGATCAACAGCGGCAGCCTGCCGTTGTCCGGGAGAAATGAATAATTGACTTTAGGAGCATTTATTACATTTTCCGCCTTCGTATTGACCAATTTTTCAAGTCTGTTAAGCATCTGATTTACCTTTATTGATTAAATTCAATAGATTCCCTTTGCGCATCTCCTGCAGATGAACCTTGCGATGTTCTTCTTCCTGCCTGTCAAGCACCTCATTTACCTTCAAAAGCGGCATAGACGGATCTTTCAGGACATACCGCATCACATTATCCAGCTGTTTCAACAGGTTATCCGCCACTATCCTCTCCAATATGTCTACATTATATTCAAGCCCTACCTGGATGCCATCATCCGATTCATTAAAACTGAATAACAGGTCAAACTTGCTATTGAGCGTAAATTCTTCTTCATAGCCGCTTATTTCCAACCCTTCGGCTGGAGGTAATGATCCGCGCTTGATTTCGGTATTATGCAGTACCACCCAAATGTCGAACAAGAGATTTCTGCCTGAATGCCCGGGCAGGTCCAGGGCTGCAACCAATTCCTCGAAAGGAAATTGCCGATGCTCATGTGCCTGCATTGTAATTTGTTTTATCAATGCGAATAATTCGTCGAAAGTATATTGATTGTCGAAGCGAAACCTCAGTGCCAGTGTATTCAGATAGACGCCGATCTGGTCTTCCAGGTCCGCATGGTCTCTTCCGGCCACCGGTGTCCCGATGATTATATCTTCCTGTCCGTTATACCTGTATAATACCGTATTGACCAATGCCAGTAATCCCATAAAAAGCGTACCGCCGTTCCGGTTGCTATAATCTTTTATCTCTTTTAACATCCGAAGGTCGATATGTTTTCTAAGGATCCTTCCTTTATAGGTCTTCAGGGAAGGGCGGCCTTTCCCACGCGGATGAGCGAAGACAGGAAGCTCTCCCTTGAATTGCTGCAACCAGTAATCTTTATGAACTGCCATAATGTTCCGGTTGAGTTCAGTTTGTTGCCAAACTGCATAATCCTTATATTGGATTCGTAAAGGAGTCAAAGGATTCGGTTCATTTTTGAGAAATGAATGATAAAACAACAGCAATTGGTGTATCAGTATGTGCATTGATCTCCCGTCGCTGATAGCATGGTGCATTGCATAGGCAAAAATCCAATGATCCGTGCCGGACTGGTATAAATCAGCTCTGATCAATGGACCCTCGCCAAGATTAAAAGGGGCTTCAAAAGAGGACTGTATCTGCCTCCTGATGACATCTTCCTTTCCATCCGCCGCACCAGGATGATGATAAGATATTTTCAACACCGTCTTATCCGCAGGCATGATATATTGCCTGATCTCTCCGTTGTCATCTTCTCTGAAAACGGTGCGCAGGCTTTCATGTCGTTCTATCAGCGCGTTTAAAGCCCCGGTAAGGGCTTCCAGGTCAAGGTGCCCTTTAAAAACATATGCGCCGGTAATATTGTAGCTTATATTGCTTTCGGTCAATTGGCTGGCAAGCCAGATCCTTTTTTGGGAAGAAGACAAAGGATAAGAGGCTTGCCATTCTGCCACCGGTACCGGCCGAAAAATGGAGGTGCCGGAATCGTTTATCAAACGGGCCTGATCTTCGAGAACTCTTACTGAAAAGAGCTCTCCTGTGGTAATTTTAACATTGAACTTCTTATATATGAGACCCGCAAGCCGAGTTATATTCAGGCTATGGCCCCCCATCTCGAAGAAATCATCTTTTACACTTATTTGCTCTTTTTCCAGTATATCCTGCCAGACAGATGCCAGTTCTGTTTCGATATGATTACGGGGCGGGACATATTCCACAGATGACGGTAAGATAATGCCTGCAGTTTGGGACAGCCTTCCTTTATCAACCTTTCCATTTGAATTCAGCGGTAATTCTTCCAATAAAACAAAATGGTCAGGTATCATGTATTCCGGTATTATTCCGACCATATAAGCCCTTAGCGACTGAGCATCCAGCATAGTGTTCCCGGTAAGGTACGCGGCCAGCTTTTTTTCGCCCTGACCGGTAGTCATTATTGTCACGGCGGCACGATCGATGAGCTCATGTTCCTGCAATACATTTTCGATTTCTCCGGGTTCAATACGAAATCCCCTAATCTTAACCTGGTCGTCTTTTCTACCTCCAAATTCTACATTGCCGTCCGGAAGCCATCTTCCGATATCCCCTGTTTTATACATCCTTTCTCCGATGCAATAAGGATTCGACACGAATTTTTCCGCTGTCAGACCCGGTTCATTCAAATATCCCCTTGAAAGTCCTGATCCGCCCAGGCAAATCTCTCCGAATACCCCAACCGGCACAAGCGCTTCCTGGTCATCCAGGATATAGACCGTTGTATTGGTTATTGGCTTTCCTATCGGGATATTGTTCATAAAAGTTGTTATCAGGCATGTCAGTGAGAACGTCGTATTCTCCGTCGGACCGTATCCGTTGACTATATGCAAACCAGGGTATAGTTGCTGAAGCGTTCTTATATGTACAGGAGATAGCTTGTCCCCGCCGGCAAGCACCGTCTTCAATCCCTTAAACATTTCCGGACAGGTATCGACAAGCTGATCGAACCAGCCGGCTGTAAACCACATGATGCTTACCTTTCTCCGCCGCATTTCTTCCCACAGTCTGACGGCGTCTGACAATACATCCTGGCGGCACAAGACCAGCTGACCGCCATTCAATAACATACTCCAATACTCAAAAGTGACAGCATCGAAATTGATCGCTCCTGTCGATAGAAGGATGTCTGTCGATTCAAGCGGCACATAGGAAGGTGACTTAGCAAGACGAATAACGCCGGCATGCTCTATCATCACTCCTTTAGGGCGGCCGGTAGACCCTGATGTGTACATGACATAGGCCAGACTCCGGGGAGATAAGGTCAATCCGGGATTATTACTGCTGCACAGCTGTTTTTGATTGGCGGCTTTTTCCAGTTCTGCCTTATCGATCACCAGTTTACACTTGCTATTCGATAGTATGTATGCTATACGATCCGGCGGGGCATCCGTCTCTATGGGCAAATAGGCTGCTCCGGCCTTCAGTACTCCCAAAATCGAAATGATCAGCCATTCATTACGATCCAGTACCAATGCCACCAGGTCATCCGGGCAAATGGTGAAATTCCGTCGCAGGTAATCAGCCAGTTGGTTTGCCTTCTCATTCAGTTCCCGGTAGGTCAGTAAGGTATCTTCGAAAACCAGCGCTGTTTTTTCAGGCGTCTTTTCGACCTGAGCCTCGAAGAGATCTGCGATCGTGCTGTTGTTCAGTGCGGGGACCGCAGTATCATTGACTACGGATAAAAGCCAGTGTTTATCTTCCCGGCTGAGATAATCCAGCCCGCGGACCGGCATGGACGGATAGGCGATCATCGCCGTCAGCAATTGCTCTAAATGACGAACTAACCGTTGCGCTGTACCGGGAAGGAAAATATCGCCATTATATTCCAGGACTATTTTTAATTCGTCATCTGCTTCTGCAAAAGAAAAGGTTAGATCAAACTTGCTTGTCCCATGATGCGCGCCTGTCCATTCGGCGATCTTTAGTTCGGAAGGCATTCCGTCTTCCTGACTGACGAAGGCTGTAGCATTCTGCAGGACGATCATAATATCGAAAAGGGGGTTTCGACCGGTATCGCGCCGGATACCGAGATCGCCGACCAGTTCATCGAAGGGATAACGCTGGTGCTGGTATGCTTCGAGGGCAACTTGTCTGGCTTGATGCAACAAGTCTTCGAAACTATCCCTTCCGCTGAACCGGCTCCGCATAGCCAAAGTATTTACGTAAAAGCCTATTTGACCCTCCAGGTCAGGATGGTCCCTGCCGGCGACAGGAGTGCCCAGGATAATATCTTCCCTGCCGGTATACCTGTATAATAGGGCGTTCGTCGTGGCCAGCAAGGCCATAAATAAAGTCGCTCCTTTGTCCTTGCAAATGGATTTCAGGCTTTTCAGCCGGACCCGATCGATGCTTCCTTTGTGAGTTCCGCCGATAAAGGTCCGTCTCGCCGGCCGGGTCTTATCCAACGGTAGTTCAAGGACAGGCAATTCTCCGGATAACTGCCCCAGCCAATAATCCCGATGCACAGCCAGCCCTTCTTCTGAAAGTTGCCGCTGCTGCCATGTAGCATAATCTTTATATTGTATTCTCAAGGGCGGAAAGACTACCTTCTGTCCTTTTATAAGGGTGTTGTATGACCATAAAAGTTCTTTAATTAGGATATCCATCGACCACCCATCCCCCACAATATGGTGCATCACGTGCACAAAAATCCATTTATTATCGGCTGTTTGCAATAATAACGCCCGCATAAGGGGTCCTTCGGAAAGGTCGAAAGGGTTTTCCACTGCTGCACGAACAATTTCTCCGACTAATTCGTCCTGCCTTTCTTCGCCGCGCATATCTCTGTACAGCAGCTTAAATTCCGGCTTTCCCGCCGGGTCAAAGAGTTGCCGGACCTCTCCCGGTTCGCTCTCGCGAAAAATCGTTCTCAGGATTTCATGTCGTTCCATCAAGATCCGGAAGGAGTTTTCCAACACCAGCCGGTTTACCATACCGCTGAAAGTATACACGCCGACCATATTATAGGCTATGCTGGCCTTGCTGTCCTGGCTCAGAAGCCATATTCTCCGCTGAGCGGATGACACCGGATACAGAGCTCCGGCCGGAATGACCGGTATTGGGGTGTGAGCAGCCGTTCGTATCTCATTCAAATACTGTATCAGTCCCTTTTTGTGAACCGAGATCAGCGATTTCAACCGGTCATCGATAAGATCCTGTTTGCAATCGACGATCAGACGATCGCCATCGACCGAGATCCTGGCGTTGGCATTCCTTAACTGGCGGATAATATCTGTCAGGTTATTCATGTTGGTGCTCAGCGTATAAGATGCTGGTTTCAAGCTGCTCTATCGGTTCAAAATTTCTGCCTGCCAGAAATTCGGGCCTCGGATTCAGGGAATTGGTAGGCGGATTATCTATGCTGTTATAGGTTAACAACACCGCGTCCCTGTCAAAAGGCGTCAGATTTGTGTTGGATGCGTGGAAGATATTTCCATGAAAGAATAGCACAGACCCTTTTTTTCCGGATGCCGTCACTATTCCATTAGCCAGCGAGAGTTCTTTGAGAAGTTTGTGGTCAACCGTAAATTTAATATCTGAACTCAAAGAAGACAGATAGTCTTTTGTCTTTTGAGGGGAATCTTTTACGGCGAATTTAACAATTCCCAATTTATGGGTCTTGGGTATCAGCATAAGGGCTCCATTCGAAGAATCTGTATCCTGAAGATAAAGCATGACAGACACCAGATCGGGATTTCTGATGCCATCATCGATATGCCAATATGGAAAATCCTGGTGCCATTCCCACCACTCGCCTTTGAGTCCTTTTTTCGAATTTACTTTATATTGATGTAGGTATATTTTGTTCCCGACTATTTGCCGGGCCGGAATGACAAGACGATCCAGCCGGCTCAAACGGTGATAAATTTCGCTTACAAAGTGAGGAGCAAAGACCGACCGGACGGAACCGTTGTCCTCCAGGATCACCCTTGGCGAGTTCTCCTCGCATGTATGGGGAAGTTCATTATATAACATACCTACTTCAGCCGGACTGAAGTAATTGTCAATTTTCAAATAGCCGTTTTCATTATAGAAGGCTATTTGTTCATTACTTAATTTCATGGAAGGAGTTTATGTATTAAAAAACAAAGCTTTCCACATTATTGTCTTTCTGTTCCGGCCTTCCCGCTTCTTTTGCCCATAACATATTATCAAGCCAGCCGGCAATTGCTTCAATGGTCGCTTCACGGAACAGATCTTTTATCCGCATTTCCACTCCATATCTTTTTTTTATTTGCCCGATCATGCGTATCGCCTTCAGGCTATGGCCGCCCAGGTCGAAGAAATTGTCTTTTACTCCGATGAGGTCCTTTTGGATGCCCAGGATCTCACTCCATATCTCCACGAGCTTCTCCTCTATCTCATTCCGGGGGGCCACATATATGCCTTTGGCAGGCGCCCCCAGCCCTTCAGGATCCGGCAATTTCCTCTTGTCGGCTTTGCCATTAGGTGTTAACGGAACAGCCTCCAGCTGGATGTAGTAACGCGGGATAAGGTAGGCCGGCAAATGATCCTTTAAATAGTTTCGGATTTCATCCATGGCCAGTGCGGTTTTACCGACCAAATATGCCACCAGTTCCTTATCACCGTCGGGCAGATTCTTATCTATAACGATCGCATCTTCTATTGCCGGGAAGCTTCTCAGCACGGTTTCGATTTCCCCCAGCTCGATGCGGTAACCGTTAATCTTTATCTGATTGTCCCTCCGCATTAAATATTCGATTTCTCCATTAGGCAGCCATTTGGCGATATCGCCGCTTTTATAAACCAGGTCGCCTTTCCTGAAGGGATCTTTGATAAATCTTTCTGCCGTAAGGTCTGCTCTTCCATTATAGCCTTTGGCAAGATTCCACCCCCCGATGAAGATCTCTCCTTCCACTCCAATGGGCACCAACTGCATCGATTTATCCAGGATATATATCACCGTATTGTGGATGGGTTTCCCAATACTTGCTTTTTCGGGTATCCCCCCTTCTGAATACGCATAGGAGATACCCGTTACGACATGAGTTTCCGACGGGCCGTATAAATTATAGATCCTTATGGAAGGATTATTTTTCAAAAAGATCCTTAATCCGCCGCTGATATATAATTGCTCGCCCGTAGAAATGACCTCTTCTATCCGGTGGCCGTTAAATTCTTCAGGGGAAATCTCGTTGAACATAGACCTCAATGCCGCATACGGCATAGAAAGGGTCGATATCCCTTTTTCAAGAATATAGTCCTTGAGCGCCCATAAATCTCTTCTGAGGGATTCATTGATGATATGGATTTGTCCCCCGGTGGCAAGGGAATAAAAAATATCGTGGAGGGAAGAGTCAAAACTAAAGGAAGAGAACTGTAAATGTCTCGTTCCAGTATTCATTTTTGCGCCATTGATGTCCCACAAGATCAAATTAAGCAACGTCAGATGAGTTTGCTCCACTCCTTTCGGATTACCGGTGGAGCCGGAAGTATAAATAATAAAAGATGAATCGGAACCAGAAATATCCAGACCGATATCGGAAGATTCCATAATATCCGTTTCGGGAATATTTATGTCCAGCCATTCCATGCCTTCCGGACGGCCTTCATTATCTGTATGCCGGCCGCCGCCGGTAACGACTACTTTAGCCCCGCTTTCTTCAAGGATATAATTGATCCTGGCCGGAGGCAAAGATTTATCCACCGGGACATATATACAGCCCAGTTTCATTATGCTTATCATGCTGATGACCGACCATTCCGAACGTTCTAATAAAACGGCTATACAGTCGCCCCTTCTGACAGCCGTTCTTTGCCGGATGGATCTGGCAAACTTGTTTGATCTTTCATTAAGCTGCCGGTAAGAGATTTCCTTTTCTTCAAATACCAGGGCTATTTGTTCCGGAGTATGGGCGGCCTGCATCTCAAACATATCTATCACCGTTCGATCTTTAGGATAATCAGCGCCTGTAGCGTTGAAGGCCACTGTCAGTGCGTGCTTTTCCGCTCCGGTCAGGAATTCCAATTCGCGGATTTTCAGGGAGGGATCAGTGATGACGGATTCCAGCAGTTGTTCATAATGTCCCGTCATCCGTATGATCGTTCCTTCGTCATAAAGATCACTATTGTATTGTATAGACATATCAAGATCGTCTCCCGCCTCGGCAAAAGAAAACAGCAGGTCGAATTTGCTGCCCGCATATTCCAGTTCCTGATAAGGGTCTAATCTTAAAGAATCAGTCACAGGTTGTTCAGTAAGACGGAGCGACTCCCTGTTTTGCAAGACCACCATAATATCAAACAGTGGATTTCGGCTCATGTCGCGCCTGGGCTGCAGTTCGTCGACGAGCTCATCGAAGGGATAGGCCTGGTGTTCATAAGCATCCAGCGACAGCTGACGCGTGGCTTCCAGCAGATCCCTGAAGCTCTCCTCCCCCCTGAAGCGGG
>JAMFSL010000133.1 GCA_026225275.1 Puia dinghuensis | reverse complement strand
GACCAGGTAACGATCACCCGACACCTGCAGGATCGCTCGGTGCCGGAAGGCACAATCCTGCTGAAAGAAGGCAAACTGGCCCGGGAACTCTTCTTTATCAGCCAGGGCATCCTGAAAATTGTCACGACCAACGCAAAAGGCAATGACGTCACCCAATTCTTTTTAAAAGAAAATACGTTCTGTACTATCCACGCCAGTTTCAACAGCGATCAGCCGGCACAGGAAAGCATCATTGCTGCCACTGATGCCGAACTACTCGTCTTTACCAAAGATAGCCTCAGGGCCCTCTATCAGGAGCTTCCCTGGTTCAGGGAATTGATCGACACCGCCACCCAGAAAACACTCCTGGAAAAAATCAGGATCCGCAACGGCTTCATGGGCGAAGAAGCCACGACAAGATACCAACGCTTCCTCTCCCTGTATCCTGATATCGCCCAAAAAGTTTCCCTGACCGACATCGCCTCCTATCTTGGTATTACCCCGCAGTCACTCAGCCGTATCAGACGACAAAAAATGCGCTGATGCCCATCACCAGTTGTCCGTCCGGAAAGGCGCCACCGGCAGGCCTTCCTTGCTAAATAAATTGCCGATCCCCGCATCGCTGAACTGATAACGGACAGCCACCGGCTTCTTCACCTCCGGAGAGAAGACGATCAGCCTGCTTCCCTCGATCTTACCCTCGGCCCGGTACCACACTTTATCGTCACCGGCAATCATCAATGTCCTGACCTCTCCTCCCTTCGCAACCAACCCTGTGGACGCATCGGCCAGATTGATAATGATCCTGTCACCCTTGGACTCCATCCCCAGATACCACGGGTTCTTATAGATGATACCAGGCTGATGATACGTTGCGGCTAAAGCCCAGTTGCCCAAGCGTATTCCGACATCGTGCTTATCCTTGGGATGTATATTCGTCGTATCGGTGACCAGGTCGCTGATCACCACCATGCCCGTATTGCCAAAGGTCTGCACCGCCCCCTCCTGTTCCCGCAGCAAGGCAGCCTGGTTCTTCCCGCCGTAAGTGAAGGGCGCTATCTGCACATAATAAAAAGGAAAGTTGCTGTTCCATGCCTTGCGCCAGGATCCGATCATCGTCTCCAACAACCGCGCATAGCTGTTGGGCGCGCCCACATTCGCCTCACCCTGGTACCACAACGCTCCCGCGATGGTAAAGGACGTCAATGGTGCAATCATGCCATTATAACAATACCCCGGCAGATAAGGCCAGCCATTGGCAGGATGCTGTTTGGTAGCGTCAGCCTTCAGCGTGGAATCCCCATTCACCAGATCGGCAGGCGTCCATACCTCCGCCGGTGTGCCGCCCCAGGCTGCCTCGATCAACCCCACCGGGACATTCAATTGCTTATTCAGCCGCTTCGCAAAAAAATACCCCGCCGCACTGAACGTTTTCAAAGTATTGGAATCGCATTCCGTCCACTGCGCCCTCACATCATCCTGAGGATACAAAGACGTCGTCCGCGGGACATGAAAGAAATGGATATTACTATTATTACACGTAGGCAGTTCCTCCTGCACATCCGGCAACCCCCAGGTCTCGCACATCTCCATATTCGATTGCCCCGATAAGACCCATACCTCGCCGATCAGCACATTTTTCAGCACGATAACATTACCTGGCCTCGCAGCATTCCCCGACTTGATCTCTATCGTATAAGGACCACCGGCAGCAGGAGTAGACAATGGCAGCTGCCAGTTCCCGTCACGCGTCCCCCTGACAGAATCGACTTCACTCGCCCATGAGGGCGTGACATAAATCATTTCACCCGGGTCACACCAACCCCATAACTTAACAGTCGATCGTTGTTGTAATATCATGTTGTCCGAGAGAATAGCCGGCAGCCGGACGTTAGCGAAGGTGCCCCCGCCGACAAGCAGCAGCAAGGGAAGCAAGCATTTGATTTTCATCAGAGGAAGTTACTATTTTCAAAGGGAAAAAAGACGCCTCCTTAATAAATTAGTCCCTAAAAAGCCTTCGCTTAAGAAAAGAGTCGCTAAATTGAATCACCAACAACAAAACCTCTTAGCATGAGAAAACTGAACTGCCCGGCCGCACATCAAACTGCATCCGTCCGCGCCGGCGCGATCTCGATCCTCACACTGTCCGCGCACATTGTCGCCATCCTCCTCTTCCTCCTCGCCTCCGCCCCCGCCTTCGCACAACTACAGGACTCCGTTATCAATCGTATTGCCCGCGAAGAAACACAAAACTCGCAACTCCAGACCATGGCCCACCAACTCTTCGACAGCATCGGGCCAAGACTGGTGGGAACGCCACAGATAGAAGCAGCGCGTGACTGGGCACTGGCCAATTATAAGAGTTGGGGCATTCCCGCGGAGGCGCAGAACTGGGGTGTATGGAGAGGATGGGAACGAGGCATCTCGCACATCGATATGGTGTCACCCCGCGTGCGAACACTCGAAGCTACACAATTGGCCTGGTGTCCTTCCATGGGGAACAAGACAGTGACAGCCGGCCTGGTGATCTTGCCGGACCTGACGGATTCTGCGGCCTATGCGGCATGGATGCCTTCGGTGAAAGGGAAATTTGTCATGGTCTCCATGCTCCAGCCGACAGGCCGTCCGGACGATAACTGGGAACAGTTTGGCGCACCGGAATCTTTTCAAAAAATGAAGGACTTGCGTAAGGTAATGACAGATAATTGGACCGCCCGGATAAAGAAATCCGGCTACACAACACGCACCCTGCCCGTGGCACTGGAAAAGGCCGGTGCCGCAGGAGTCGTCGGTTCTTATTGGTCCGCCGGTTTTGGTGTAGACAAGATCTTTGGAGCCTATACAAAGAAAATTCCCTCCGTCGATATCATGCAGGAAGATTATGGTATGCTGTATCGCCTTGTAGAGTCGGGGGCTGACCCGAAGATCAGCATACACGTCGAGTCCAAAGAGCGGGGCCCCGTGCCGACCTTCAATGTGGTCGCAGGTATCAGAGGCAGTGAAAAGCCCGACGAATATGTGATGCTGTCCGCTCACTTCGACTCCTGGGATGGAGGTTCGGGCGCTACGGATAACGGCACCGGAACGCTGATGATGATGGAAGCGATGCGTATCCTGCAGAAAGTATATCCACACCCGAAACGCACGATCCTCGTAGGGCACTGGAGCAGCGAGGAAGAAGGCCTGAATGGTTCAAGAGCATTTGTAGAGGACCATCCGGATACAGTCAGTAAGCTGCAGGCGCTTTTTAACCAGGATAATGGCACCGGCCGCGTCATCAATATGTCGGGAGCGGGATACCTGCATTCATACGAATATCTTACCCGCTGGCTCAGCAAAGTTCCATCGAATCTCCGCGATTCCATCAAGACTACCTTCCCCGGCTCACCCGGCGGCGGCGGATCCGACTTTGCATCCTTCGATGCAGTAGGCGCTCCCGGCTTCTCGCTGGGCGCACTGAACTGGTCCTACGGCGTCTATACCTGGCATACCAATCGGGATACATATGATAAGATCGTATTCGATGACCTGCAGAATAATGTCATCCTCGTAGCCGCACTCGCATATATGGCTAGTGAGGACCCCAATCGGGCTTCGACGGAGAGGGCAGTATTGCCGATCAATCCAAAGACAGGCGAGCAGACGAAGTGGCCAGTGCGGGTGAAAGCCATCCGCAGAGGAGGCCTTGACTAACCCCCACGCGTTCGTTCATTAGTCTCGCATTCGTTCATCGGCTTCACGCCGTCGCATCCGCTCGCACCACTAAGTTTTTATTTGGTAGGCCGCCTCGCAACTTTCCCGTCAATGGAACTGTTTGACCAGACAAACTATATTCCATTATGAGTCAAAAGTCTAACTCTTTAGCCGGTCAACGTATCCTCCTGCTCGGCGGCACCTCAGGTCTGGGACTGGCCACAGCAAAGGCCGCAGCAGCCGAAGGCGCCAGCGTCGTCATCGTATCCAGCCGGCAATCATCCGTCAGCGAAGCACTCGCCCAACTGCCCGCAACCAGCGAAGGTCATGTGGCCGATTTGACACAAGAACAACAAATCCAGGCCCTCTATCAAAAGGTAGGGTCTTTCGACCACCTTATCTTCACCGCCGGCGAATCCCTGCTGATCGGGCCGCTGATGGACACCTCCATCGCCGATGCCAAAAAATTCTTCGAACTACGCTTTTGGGGAATGGTCACCGCCGTTAAATATGCAATCCCTCATCTGAAACCCAAAGGCTCCATCACCCTCACCGGCGGCATCGCCAGTTTACGCCCCCTGCCCGGCTGGTCGATCGGCGCCTCGGTACTGGCAGCAGTGGAAGGTTTTATGCGCGCCATGGCGGTCGAACTGGCCCCCATCCGCGTGAACATGGTGACGCCAGGCGTAGTCAAGACCAACCTCTGGTCGAATATGCCCGAGGCCGACAGGCACGCTTTCTACAACAACGTCGGACAGGCCATGCCGTTACAAAGGGTCGGAGAGGCCGAAGATCTGGCAGAAACGTATTTGCATCTACTGCGCCAGACCTGGGCCACGGGCCAGTCTGTCATAATCGATGGGGGAGCGGTACTCGTATAATGACCCATCGGCCGCACCTGCACCCGCCCATATCTTTATTTTTTAGCTTGGATCACCTGGGGTAAATTGCAGCGCTATGCTATCGGATTCACCGTTTTCCGGGCATAACATACACCCATGCTATCCGATCCCAACAATCCGACATTTCAATTGGCGGTCCAGTTTGTCAACCAGACCGCAAGGCCCGTCTTTCTCACCGGCAGAGCCGGCACCGGCAAAACCACCTTCCTCAAATACATCCGGGAGAACAGTTTCAAAAAAATGGCCGTCACCGCCCCTACCGGCGTCGCCGCCATTAATGCCGGAGGAACCACCCTGCACTCCTTTTTCCAGTTGCCCTTCGGCCCCTTCCTGCCAGCCGTTCAACACGGCTGGAATGCAGAAAGCCCCGCTTATTCGGACCCCAATAGCCTCTTCCGCAATATCCGCTTCAACGCCGCCAAACGCGAACTCCTGCAGGAACTCGAACTCCTCATCATCGATGAGATCAGCATGGTCCGCGCCGATACCCTGGACGCGGTAGACGCCATCCTCCGCCACTTCCGCGATCAGCCCCTGCTGCCCTTCGGTGGCCTGCAGTTACTCTATATAGGAGACCTCTTCCAACTGCCACCCGTCGTACCACCACAGGAATGGGACCTGCTCAAAGCGCATTATGCCAGCCCCTTCTTCTTTGATGCACAGGTGATCCGGCAATCGCCGCCCGTTTACCTCGAGCTGAATAAGATCTACCGGCAGAATGAGGCTCGCTTCATCCACCTGCTCAACAATATCCGCAACAACCGCGCAACGCCGGAAGACCTCGAATTGCTCCATGACTATTACCAGCCGGAATTCACGGCCCCAAAGCATGACCACTATATCACCCTCACCTCTCATAATGCCAGGGCAGACAGCATCAACCAGCAGGAACTCGCTAAATTGCGCGGCTCCCTGCAAACGTTCAACGCCACAGTCACCGGCGAATTCAACGATAAAGCCTTTCCCGCAGAAAAGACACTGTCCCTTAAAGAAGGCGCGCAGATCATGCTCATCAAAAACGATAAGGGCGAGACCAGGAGATACTACAATGGCAAGATCGGTATCATCAGCCGCCTCGCTACCGATAAGATTACCATCACCTTCCCCGACGAGCCCGACGAACTGGTGCTGGAAAAAGAAGTCTGGCGGAACATCCGCTATAACTATGATAAAGAAAAAGACAAGATCGAGGAAGAAGAACTGGGCAGCTTCTCTCAATATCCCATTCGCCTGGCCTGGGCCATCACCATCCATAAAAGCCAGGGCCTGACCTTCGAAAAGGCCGTCATCGACGCCGGATCATCCTTCGCGCCAGGCCAGGTATACGTGGCACTCAGCCGGCTGACCGCTCTCAGCGGACTCGTCCTGCGTTCCCGTATCCATCCCTCTTCTATCAGCACAGACCCGAGGGTGGTCGCCTTCACGGACAGCAGAATGGCCGCCGAATCGATTGGTCAACAGTTAGAATACGAACAGCTGGCCTATATCACCAACACCCTCCTCAAAACCTTCGACTGGACACGGTTGACCGCACAGATGCAGGATCACTATATCGGCTATGCACACCGCCAGTTCCCCGGCAGAATCCCGGCCATGGAACTCTCCAAAGACTGGCTCGACAGCACAGTGGCCCAACAGGAGACGGCACAGAAATTCAGCCGCCAGTTGGAACAGCTGTTGAACACAGCCGAGGCCGATGGCTATCAACAGTTGCACAGCCGGACGACAGCGGCAACAGCCTGGTTCATCCGGGCACTCGACGACCAACTGCTTACTCCTCTCCAGCAACATATCGGGGAAATGCGGATTAAACAAAAGACAAAAAAATACCTGCAGGAACTGCAGGCGCTCAAATCAGTATTCCTCCGGAAACGGCAACAGATCGAAGACGCCGCACAACTGGTCACAGGCCTCCAAAAAGGCATCGACACCACCCGGCTGCTCGATAGCCTGGACGCCAGCCGCAAAGACCGCGACACTACCCTCACGGACATCCCATCCCCATCCTCATCCCCATCATCCGATTCACCCACATCCGGCTCCCCCACACCCCACGAGCCCTCGTCCGCCTCCAGCTCACCTGCCG
>JAMFSL010000011.1 GCA_026225275.1 Puia dinghuensis | reverse complement strand
TGGAATGCGGCTGGATATTTGTTCAATTGATTCGTGGCCGAATCGACTTTTGTCGAGGCCGCGGCGGTAGGATCCAATTCCCCATTGGTGATGCCGACCATCAGGAACAAACCAGACGGGTGATGATAATAGACCTCGCCGCCTAGTTCTGTGGCAAATTCGTCCATGATATAGTTTTCCACAAAGGGGTTATAGATCGTATTACCGCCATCCGATCGCCGATAGTGCTGATCGCCGTAGTCCACATCGAACTGCCCGATCTTGATGGTAAAGCTCTTCATAATGGTGTCAACCAGCCGGCTATGGAGGAAGAGCAGCTTATCAAACTGGATATAGCCGCCTTTTACCCAGGTGTCTTCGTGGTGCCTGGAGGCGAGATAGGTCGTGAGGTTTACGCGGATACCGTCGGCTAATTGGGCGTCGATATTCAAATTGGCCATGGCCAGGTCGAATCCATTAGTCAGCCGTATCAGGCTATTTACATTCCCATTGAAACCCGGCGCAGTCATCGGCAAGGCTGTATTCTTATCTCTCAACATCTGATAGCTCTGCTCAAAATTTCCTCCTACCTTCACCTTCAATTTATGAAAAGACGTCGTGTCGTCTTTAGTCGTCTCAAAAATATTCAAACCTCTTTTGTCGTTTGGCCGGAAGTACTGCATACCCTGATGCTGTGCTGACGCCCATAATCCCGTGATCATAAAAGAAGCGATCAGCAAAGGCTTCAGACATTTACTATAACTGTTCATTGTTCCTTATTTATAAAATCTGTTTTAAAATCGATCGTGATATCCGGGCTGGCTCTCATCGTTCCAAAAAGGGCCGATGGCGGCTTGACTCCAAAATCAGTCATTCTTATTTTTTGCTCTCCCTCAAAAGACATCGTTCCCTTCACCACTTTAAACGATCTTACCAACATGATAACAGGGCGCGACACACCCGCCAGTGTTAAATTGCCCTGCAGAGTGGCCGTTTTCCCGTCTCCGTTGAGCTGCGTTAATCTAATCGGAACGGTAAGTAAAAAGGTAATATCCGGGTTAGCTTCGGCTTTCAGCGCTTTATAGGTCTTATTGTTCATTACCGATCCCATATCACCCTTAATAGATCGTGCGCCCATGACGATCCTGATAGAACTTACGTCTACGCTCCCATCCGTATTCAAGCTGCCTTCCATATCCCCTGACACCTTTTCTATCCTCTCCGACCAGCTGTGAATGCTAAATGTGCCGTGAATGTCGACGGCATAACCCGGCGATAGCGTATAAGCCTTTTGAATAGCACGACCTCCGTAGCTAAACCACGCACTCAACAACAGAAAAATAATACCTGTTTTCATTATAAATTTCTACCCCTGCCAGGCGTTCATCTTTTCAAAAAGCAGACCCGCCGCTATTCCCTGCAGCAGGCCGAATACCAGCCAGCTCGCCACCAGCGACAGCGACACATTGATCGCGCTATAGATCAGCCACATCATCGGGAACACCGCCACAAGCCAATACAACAGTCCGAATTCGACGCCCCGACTCAGGAAAGAGCCTTTTAAGATGCCTTTGAAGCGGTCCCAAAACCAGGCAAGGGCGAACCCAACGATGAACGGATGAGCAAAGTAAAGCATGTACCTCTCCGTCTGCGCGTCAAAAACCGGATCGAAATACTGTATGGCGAGCCTTGGGAAGAGCCAGGCGGTCGCGTATAATCCGACAATACTCAATACCAGCAATACTAAACCGGCGGATAGTCCCGAAAGGATAATTTTCTTATTCACTTCTATCTCTTAACGACCAGCGTAAAATTAATTGTCAATCCATCGCCCGTCTTCAAAGCCCCCATCATATAAGTAGGTGGCTTGATCTGGTAATCGCTCATTTTCAGTTTTTCTGTACCTGTGCAGTTGACGGTTCCGTCCTTCGTCACCTGGCAAGCGGCATCCATGATCACCGGTTTTGTTACCCCGGCAATTGTCAGATTGCCATTGCTTTTCACATTGAACTGCCCGGCAGCCGCGGGTGTGACCGTAGAAGACGTAGATGAGAAAACGATATTGCCGCCATCTTTTGCTTTCAAAGCAGAATACGCCTTCGAGTCCATCCCCGACTTGCCACTTTTCAGGTTGTGGACCGGAAAGGATAGCGTAAGTGTTTCAAGCGCTGTCGGCATCGTGCTTTTGGCCGTTGTATAAGTGAACTTAGCTGTACACGAAACGTCTTTATCCTCCATCGACCAATTGTGCAAATTTGAAGTCCCTAATACCTTAATGTCGGCATCCGCCGAGCCATTGGCTGCAAGGCCTTTCAGCACTACGACTCTTGAAACTGGCATGACCGAAAATGCCGTGAGAAAGATCGCAGATCCGATCAGCAAATAGGCAACATAACGATAAGAAACATTAGCCCGTAAAATACTCTTCATAAAAAATAATTTAAGTTGTAAAAGTGACCTTAGGTAAGCATCGTCTTCACCGAATTGAAAAGAACAGTAAGATCATGTTGCCCTTTATACAGAGGAGAAACCTCCTTATCCAGCTTTAACAGGGAAAAGACCGCCATCTGCGCAGACCGGATCGAATACTCCACGGTAAAGACAACATCCTCCGGTATCTCGCAATATTGACCGATAAAAGCCAGATTGACCGACCCTTTCGGAACGACGGCTGGCCGGTCCGTTTTTCCCCGGACCAGGAACTGACTGGTAATGAAAGGCAGGATACAGGGGATACAAATCGACGTCTTCAACAGCACATCCTTGTCGTTCATAAAACGGAGATGACCGAAGACCTCCCTCAATATTTCCTCGCCATTGCATTCGAGCATCTTCTTTTGAACATAATTGCCTGTCCTGTCCGGGAATAAACCATATCCCCAGCAGACCTGCACACCCGCAGGCTGTCCGATAAAATGTGGCTGATAAGGTATTACCAGCGAGATCAGCCAGCTGGAATCCTTGAACGTCACCAAACCGCCTGTGCCCGCCTCATTGCCCGTAAATTTCTCCATCAACCTAAAAAAAGTCGGATCATGGAAAGTGATGGTAAACGATTCCCATAAAGATTGAGAGATGTGATCGTCAAATACCTCAGGATGTCCAAATTCAGGATTGTTGTTCGAGATATTTTCCCAAAGCGTCCAGGCCCCGCCATTTTTCTTGGATTCCAGTTTCGGGGCGACTCTCATCGACCCGAAACTCGACCCTTCCGTCATTGATCCAATCGTGACGAAAACAAGGTCATCCTTAGCAATTTCTATCGTGCCGCGCTTCCCTCCCTGCATAAATACCAGGCGCTCGACCGCCTGCTCGTTTTCCCTTGGTTTAAAGTTCAGGTCCGTTACCCGGCAATTCATATTAAAGTTGACACCTTGCTCTTTTAGCCAGGAAACCACCGGGGCAATGATCGAGTCATATTGATTATAAGGAGTCCGCCGAACCCCCGCCAGGGTATTGATGCGCGGGAATTCCTGGATGAACCGAAGCAGATACCGTTTGAATTCTACCGCGCTATGCCAGGGCTGGAAGGCGAAGGTCGTGCACCACATAAACCAGAAATTCGTCGTAAAGAAAGAAGGCTCGAAATGATCTTCTATGCGGGAAATCCCCAACGAGTCCTCGGAAAGCAACAGTATTCTCACCAGATCCAACCGATCCCGCGTACTGAAGCCCATAGATGACACATCTACCTTTTCACCATTCTCCACCAAGCGGCAGTTGGAATGACTCTTGACCCTGTCGTTGAATTCAAACATTCCCTCCTTCACCGATTTTATCGAATTCTCTGCTTGAGGAATAAAGGAAAGCAAGTCATAGGTACACGTATAAGCTTCCTCGTCGAACATCCGGCCTCCCCTCATGGTATAACCCTCTTCAGGCGAACCATGCGCATCCATACTTCCGCCCGTTTGAGCCGATTCTTCCAGTATGTGGATGTTCTTTCCGGAAATCCCTCCATCTCTGATCAGGTAGGCCGCACTCGCCAGGGATGCAATACCAGCGCCCACCAAATAGGCTTTCCTGCTTTTACTATCGTCCATGCTGCAAATGTGAACCTATACCAGCAAAGAAGTGTTACAGCCATTCATTGAAAAATAGTATAATTCACACCCGGAGCCTCCCGGCAGATATCTCCCCCGGTGCAGGTGTGAATTATATAATTAATTTGCAGAAGGGTATAAGAATAATCGTCTTAAATCGTCCAGTTTTGTCTGGTGTGGAGTAATCATCTATTATGGCCTTTCTTAGTCTATGGTATCGCCGTCGTATCCCTCGTCGGCGGCATCCTGTTCATTTCCTGGTTCCTGGGTGAGCGGCACGAAGAACACGCGACCGACGAAGCCTATGAGGGGGGCGTCCTTGCAACCGGGACAGCCAAACTCCGTTTCTCCGTCGACTTCTATATCCTGGCCATCTTCTTTGTCATCTTCGACGTCGAAGCCACATTCATCCTATCCTGGGCCGTTTCCATCCGCGCGGCCGGCTGGACCGGCTATGCCGCAATACTCACCTTCATAAGCGTACAGCTCATCCTGATCTTCTACCTCTGGAGAACGGGCGCGCTCGATTTCGGACCCGACGGCAAAGCCATCCTCAAAGCATTTCATAAAAAAATAAAAAAACCGGCGACCTATGCAGTGGTGGACAAGCAAAGTAAATGATCCAACGGGCGCGGTCAGGGGCAACAGCTCCTTTGAAGAGACCTTCCAGAAATCCATCATCCTCACCAATATGGAAAGTATGGTGGCCTGGGGCCGGAAGAACTCCATCTGGCCCTTTAATTTCGGCCTCTCCTGCTGCTACGTGGAAATGGCCACCAGCATCACCAGCAAATACGACAGTGCCCGGTTCGGCGCCGAAGTCATCAGGGGCTCCCCACGAGAAGCCGATATGATGATCATCGCCGGCACAGTATTCATCAAAATGGCCCCCGTCATCAAACGCTTATACGAGCAGATGATGGCCCCCCGCTGGGTCATCTCCATGGGCTCCTGCGCCAATTCAGGCGGCATGTACGATATCTACAGCGTAGTCCAGGGGGTCGACAAATTCATGCCCGTGGACGTCTACGTACCCGGATGTCCGCCCCGGCCCGATGCCTTTCTCGAAGGCATCCTCCTACTAAGGGAACAGGTCGGAAATGAAAAAAGACCCCTGAACTGGGTCATTGGGGACCAGGGCATCATCAAACCCCAGGGTATCTCCCTGAAAGAAGAAAAAAGGGCCGAACGAATGAAAATGACGGAAATCAGAGATCCCGGCGCCGTATGACCGATATCGTCACCATATTAGACCATACCTTTCCCGGGTGCATCCTCAACATCCAGCACACCAAAGATGATTTTCCCACCCTTTGGATAAAGCCCGACCATATTGTGCAAGTACTCCGTTTCCTGAAAACAGGCGTGGACGAGTCTTACAAAATGCTCTATGATCTGACCGCCATCGACGAACAAGCCCGGACCCATCGTCCCGATCAGCCCGAGAGCCGATTCACCGTCGTCTATCAATTATTATCCTTTGAACGAAACGCCTTCTTGCGGCTGAAGGTCCCGCTAGCGGCCGCCGAACCCGTGCTCCCGTCCGTCACCAGCGTATGGCCCGCCGCCAACTGGTACGAAAGAGAGGTATATGATCTCTTCGGTATCCGCTTCACCGGGCACCCCCATTTAAAAAGGATCCTGATGCCCGACACCTGGGTAGGCCATCCCCTGCAAAAATGCCATCCCGCCCGCGCCACCGAAATGACGCCCTACCAACTCCCCGAGAACAAACAGGAAACGGAACAGCTCTCCATGCAGTTCAAACCCGAAGAATGGGGATTGGACAGCACCCTCGGCGACGATGACCTCCTCTTTCTGAACCTCGGTCCCCAGCACCCAGGCACCCACGGCATACTGAGACTGGTGGTTCAACTGGATGGCGAAAACATCATGAACATCGTCCCGGATATCGGGTTCCACCATCGCGGAGCGGAAAAGATGGGCGAACGCCAGTCCTGGCATTCCTATATTCCTTACACCGACCGGGTCGAATATCTTGGCGGCGTGATGAACAATTTTCCTTACGTCATGGCCGTCGAAAAACTCGCCGGCATCACGGTGCCGGACAGGGCCAAAGTCATCCGTATCATGCTCAGCGAATTATTTCGCATTTCCAGTCACCTCGTCTGGTATGGCACCTTCGCTCAGGACCTTGGCATGATGACCCCCGTCTTCCTCACCTTCAACGACCGCGAAAAAGTACTCGATATCATCGCCGCCATCTGCGGCGCCCGGATGCACCCCAACTGGTTCCGCATCGGCGGCGTCGCCCAGGAACTCCCCAAAGGCTGGGAAGGCCTCATTCAATCTTTTATCGACTACTTTCCCAAACGACTGACGGAATACGACAACCTCGTCATGAAGAACAGCATCTTCAAGGCCCGGACGATTGGCATCGGCGTCTATTCCACGGAGGAAGCCATTGAATGGGGCATTACGGGGCCCGGTCTCCGGGCCACCGGCATGGATTGGGACTTCCGGAAAAAGCAGCCCTATTCCGGCTATGAACAATTTGAGTTCGACATCCCCATCGGCCAGAACGGAGATTGTTATGACCGGGCGAAAGTCCGCGTGGAAGAATTGCGGCAAAGCCTGCGCATCGTTCAGCAATGCCTGCATAACATGCCCGAAGGCCCCTATAAATCCGATCATCCTTTGACCACGCCGCCCGTTAAAGAACGCACCCTGCATGACATAGAAACCCTGATCCATCATTTCCTCAACGTGACCTGGGGACCCGTCATCCCGCCCGGAGAAGCCTTTTGCGGCATCGAGGCGACCAAAGGGCATAACGGCTATTACCTGATTTCCGACGGCAACACCAATTCCTACCGTACCCGAATCCGTACTCCTTCCTTCCCGCACCTGCAGTTCGTTCCGACCATCAGCACCGGTTATACCCTGCCTGACCTGATGGCGATCCTTGGTGCTACAGATTATGTGCTGTCGGATGTAGACAGATAAACAGAATAAACATGACGCCAGAAAATACATTAACCGACGCCGAGATAACAGAGATCCAAACAATATTCCGGCACTTTCCGGAGAAAAGCGCGGCCTGTATAGAGGGATTAAAAGTCATCCAGCAACACCGGCGCTGGGTATCGGATGAGGCCGTCCGGGGACTCGCGGAAATCCTGGAGATGTCGCCCGCTGCCATCGACAGCGTAGCGACCTACTACAACCTCATCTTCCGCCGGCCCGTAGGCAGGAACGTCATCCTGATGTGTAACAGCGTCAGTTGCTGGATCATGGGCTATGATCAGGTGGCTGCCTGTGTAAAGCGCAAACTGGCCATCGACTATGGCGAGACCACCGAAGACGACCGCTATACCCTGCTGACCATTCCCTGCCTGGGCACCTGTGATCATGCTCCCGCCATGATCGTCAACGAAGACCTGCACCGGGACCTGACGACAGAAAATGTAGCCGCAATATTAAATACCTATGAATAGTTAACAAAAAGGCCATCCCGCGAAAACGGACGAACAACATGGACAAGCCATTAACTCAACATATTAAAAAAGACGGCTCCTGGCTTACGCTGAAGGAATATGAAGCCGTGGGCGGCTACCAGGCGCTGAAAAAAGTGCTGACGTTGGCGCCCGCCGAAGTCACGACCATCGTCACCGATTCCGGCCTCAAAGGACGCGGCGGCGCCGGCTTTCCCACCGGCAGCAAATGGAAGACCGTTCCCATGGGTCCCGATGCGCCTGCCATCAAATATTTCATTGCCAATGCCGACGAGATGGAACCCGGTAGCTTTAAGGACCGGCTCCTGCTTGAAGGAAATCCACACCAGCTGATCGAAGGCATCCTCATCGGCGCCTACGCCATCCAGGCGCGTTTCAGCTATATATTTCTTCGGTGGGCCTATCACCAGGCCGCCAAAGCCATTACCCAATGCATCCGCGAAGCCTATGAAGCCGGTTACCTGGGCGAACATATTGCGGGTAGCGATTTTCAGCTCGATCTTTCTCTGCACACCAGCGTCGGACGCTATATCTGTGGAGAAGAAACCGCCCTGCTCAACGCCCTCGAAGGAAAAAGGGCCAATCCCCGGTCGAAACCACCTTATCCTACCGTTCATGGCCTGTTCGGCAAACCCACCATCGTCAACAATGTAGAAACCCTCTGTAACGTGCCCCTCATCCTAACAAATGGCGCAGACTGGTTTATGAAACTCAGCAAGACCGGCGAAGGCGGCACCAAATTATATGGGGCCAGCGGCCGGGTCAAAAAACCAGGACTATGGGAACTGCCGTTAGGCACCTCCCTCCGTGAGATCCTTGAAGAACATGCCGGTGGCATGAAAGACGGCTATCAGTTCAAAGGCGTCCTCCCCGGCGGCGGCTCCACCGATTTCCTCACCGAAGAACATCTGGACGTCCCGATGGACTATAAAAGCGTCAGTGCCGTCGGCAGTCGTCTCGGTACCGGCACCCTCATTGTACTCGACGACAAGACCTGTCCCGTGGGGATGGTCCGCAACCTCGAACAATTCTTCGCCCAGGAAAGCTGTGGTTGGTGTACGCCCTGCCGCGAAGGCTTACCCTGGACCACCAAACTGCTCGACAGCCTGGAAAAAGGAACCGGCAAAATGAAAGATCTGGACATTTTGACCTTCCAGACCCATTACATGGCCCCCGGCAATACCTTCTGCGCCCTTGCACCTGGCGCGATGGAACCACTACAAAGCGCTTTAAAACTGTTCAGACAAGACTTTGAACGGCATATTCACGAACATAAATGTCCATGGGAATGAGCATGACCAACATACTAATCGATAACGTCCCGTATGCCGTCGATGGCAGCAAAAATGTGCTGGCCGCCAGCCTCTCCCTTGGCCTCAACCTGCCTTACTTCTGCTGGCACCCCGCCCTGCACTCTGTAGGCGCCTGTCGCCAGTGCGCCGTCCTCAAATACAAAAACGCCGAAGATACCAAAGGCAAGATCGTGATGGCCTGCCTCGAACCCATTGCCGACCACCTGCGCATTTCCATCGAAGCACCCGAGGCCCGACAGTTCCGCGCCGGCAACATTGAGGCCCTGATGACCAACCATCCCCACGACTGTCCCGTCTGCGACGAAGGCGGCGAATGTCATTTGCAGGACATGACCGTCATGACCGGCCATAACTGCCGGCGGTATGAATTCAAAAAAAGGACTCATACCAATCAATACCTTGGCCCTTTCGTCAATCATGAAATGAACCGCTGCATCCAATGTTACCGCTGCGTTCGTTTCTATAAGGAATATGCCGGCGGAAAAGACCTCGACGTCTTCGCCTCCCATGACGACGTGTATTTCGGGCGCCATGAAGAAGGCGTACTCGAAAGCGAATTCAGCGGCAACCTCGTCGAAGTATGCCCTACCGGCGTCTTCACCGACAAAACCCTCAAGAAACATTTCACCCGCAAATGGGATCTCACCGACGCTCCATCCATTTGTCATCAATGCGGCGTCGGCTGTAACATCATCGCCAGCGAACGTTATGGCTCGATTCGCCGCATCCTCACGCGCTACAATGGTGACGTGAACGGTTATTTTCTCTGCGACCGGGGGCGGTTCGGCTATGAATATGTCAACAGCCCGCAAAGAATACTGGCACCCGCCATCAAGGGAGACTGCGCATTGGCTAACGCATCCCCGGAACAGGCCATCCGCCAGATAAGTGCCATCATCGCTTCGGGCAAAAAAATGATCGGCATCGGGTCCCCCCAGGCTTCGCTCGAATCCAATTTCCTGCTGCAGCAACTGGTCGGTCCCGCGCATTTTTACGCCGGCATACCCCGCGCAGAAGGAAAATTGATCCGGCGCGTCATCACCCTGCTGAAAAACGGCAAGGTAAGAACGCCTTCGCTGGCAGAAGTGAAAGATTTCGACGCTGTATTCGTCATCGGCGAAGACGTCACCAACACCGCGCCCATGCTGGCCCTCAACCTCCGCCAGGCCGCAAAAAAGGGACCTGTCGAACTGGTCAAAGCCATGCACATTCCTGAATGGAACGATGCCGCCGTTAAAGATATCGTGCAGGGAACGACCGGTCTCTTTTACATAGCCACCCCGCACCACACCGCACTCGACGAAATCGCCACCCGCACCTACCACGCACATCCGGACGATATTGCCCGGTTAGCGTATGCCGTCGCTCAACATATTAACGCATTCTCATCAATTGCCGGGGCATCGTCGTCAACCGCCGACGCGCACTCACCGGACGCCGGCACGACAGCAAATCCCGATGCCGACTTCGAAGCACTCTCAAAGTCCATCGCCGCCGCCCTGCTCGCCGCAAAAAAGCCCCTCATCGTCTCCGGCATCAGCTTATATAGCGAGGCTCTTCTCGACTCTGCCGCCAGCATCACCAACGCATTAAAAGATCAGGCCAAAGACCCCGGATTGGTTTTCATCGTACCCGAAGCCAATTCCATTGGCCTGGTTATGCTCTCCGACCAGTTCCTCGAAGACGCGTACGAAAAAGAAGAACCGGATGAAGACGAAAAACCGTCTCAGGCCGATGAAGACACAGCGATCCTTCTGGAAAACGATCTCTACGAAAGAACTTTTAAAGGCCAGACCGATTTGTTCCTCCGCCGCCAAAAAAATATTATCGTACTCGATTCTTTAGAAAATGCCACCACCCGGCAAGCGACCCATCTCCTCCCCGCCGCCACTTTTGCTGAAGCAGATGGCACCCTGATCAACAACGAAGGCAGAGCCCAGCGCTTCTACCAGGTACACCAACCCGACAATGCTGTCCGCAGCAGCTGGAAATGGTTGCAGGAATTGCAGTCAGCAGCATCCAGCGAGCCAAACGTGCCGCCATCAGCATCGACTCATTTCGATAGCATCCTCCAAAGCCTTGTCCGGGAATTCCCGGAACTCACCGCCATCACCACGCTTGCCCCGGCTGCCGGTTTCCGCGAAGGGACCCAGAAGATCCCGCGTGAACCTCACCGCTACAGCGGCCGGACCGCCATGCACGCGAATGTCAATGTCAACGAGCCACAGCCGCCCGAGGATGCCGATTCCGCGCTCTCTTTTACGATGGAAGGTTACGCCGGTGTTCCGCCGCCCGCCCTGACCCCCTTCTACTGGTCGCCCGGCTGGAATTCCGTTCAGGCTATCAACAAATACCAGATCGAAGTAGGCGGCCCCTTACATGGTGGAAACCCGGGCAAGCGGTTATTCGAGCCCTCCAACATTCCCGCAGCCATTTTGACGCCAAACATACCCGCCCCCTTCACCCCCACACCCGGCGAATGGCTGGTGCTGCCCCTGTATCATATTTTCGGCTCCGATCCGCTGAGTGCCTTGAGCCCTGGCATTAAAGAACGAATACCTCAGCCTTATATCGCCCTCAACGATTCCGATGCCGATAAAACGGGTATCCTCGAAGGTCACTACGTCGAAGTCCTGCTCAACGGGCAGAAACAAAGACTTCCCGTAAAATTACATACCGGCCTGCCACCGGGCACCGCCGGGTTGCCCAAAGGGCTTGCAGCAACAGCCGGATTACAATTTCCATTCAGCACAACCATAAACAGCGGCAACCATGATTGAAAACCTGGAATATATAGGAATGGTCCTGGCCATCATGCTTGCCCTCGTCCTCATCGCCGCCGGGCTGATCTGGCTCGAAAGAAGAATGCTGGCGCTGTGGCAGGACCGTTACGGACCCAACCGCGTCGGTCCCTTCGGTGTCTTGCAGGTCACGGCAGACATGATCAAGATCTTTTTCAAAGAAGACTGGATTCCCCGCTTCGCCGATAAAAAAGTATTCGTCGTGGCCCCAGCCATCGTGATGATCACCATCCTCCTAAGTTTTGCCATCGTGCCATTCTCTCCGTCCATCGGTGTGGTCGACCTCAATATCGGCATCCTCTTCTTCCTGGCCATGTCTTCGCTGGGTGCGTATAGCGTCGTGCTGGCTGGTTGGGCTTCCAACAACAAATATTCCCTTTTGGGCGCCATGCGCGGTTCTGCTCAAATGATCTCCTATGAAGTCTTCATGGGCCTGTCCCTCATGGGCGTGGTCATCCTAACCGGGTCATTTAACATGAGGGATATTGTACTCGCGCAAAGAGGCGTCTGGTTTGTCATCCCTCAATTTGTCGGATTCATTATATTTTTCATCGCCGGTATCGCCGAAGCCCACCGTCTCCCCTTCGATATCCCCGAAGCGGAAAGCGAACTGGTGGCTGGCTACCACTCCGAGTATTCAGGAATGAAATTCGGGATGTTTTTCGTCGGCGAGTATTTAGGCATCACCCTCATCTCGGCGCTGATCACCACCCTGTTCTTCGGCGGCTGGCTTGGATTTCACTTTCTGCCTCCCATCGTCTGGTTCCTGATCAAGATGTTTGGCTTTATCCTTGTCTTTATCCTGCTGCGGGCTTCACTGCCCCGCCTCCGATATGATCAATTGATGTCACTCGGCTGGAAGATCCTGTTACCCCTGTCTTTGGTAAATATATTGATCACGGGCGCTATTGTCCTCTATTTAAACAACCGATAAATCAACGATATTATGTTCAGTAACCTGCGTTCGATATGGATAGTTTTCTTACATATGTTCCACAAGCGGGAAACCGTCCTCTACCCTGAAGAAAAAGCCTATCTACCCCCGCGCTGGCGGGGCAGGATCGTGCTGACCCGCGATCCAGAAGGCGAGGAGCGCTGCGTAGGATGCTATCTCTGCGCCGCGGTTTGCCCCGTCGATTGCATATCTCTCCAGGCCACTGAAGATGAGCATGGCCGGCGATACCCCGAGTTCTTCCGGATCAATTTCTCCCGCTGCATCTTTTGCGGTCTTTGTGAAGATGCCTGTCCAACCGACGCCATCCAGCTGATCCCCGATTTTGAAATGGGGGAATACCACCGGCAGAACTTAGTCTATGAAAAAGAAGACCTGCTGATCGACGGCCAGGGTAAGGTACAGGGATATAATTTCTATAAAGTGGCAGGTATCGATGCCGGGGTGAAAGCAAAAGGACAAGGGGCCAACGAAGACAAGCCCGTAGACATCAAAAAGCTCATGCCATGAATATCCTCTTTTATATCGCAGCCCTCATTGCCATCATGGCGACCATCAGAATGGTCACCGGGATCAATGCCGTACATTCCTTATTATATCTGATCGTGTCGCTTTTGTCCGTCTCCGTCATCTTCTTCCTATTGGGTGCGCCTTTCATCGCCGCCCTCGAAGTCATCATTTATGCAGGCGCCATCATGGTCTTATTCGTCTTCGTCATCATGATGCTCAACACCGGCAGCAGTGGTGTAAAGAAAGAACATGAACTGCTGAAGCCGTCCACCTGGATCGGCCCGGGCATCACCAGCGCGATCCTTTTCGGGGAAATGCTCTATGTACTGATGCATCCGGCCGCCCATCCCATGACCAGGACCGAGATACAACCCGCCGCTGTCGGTGCGCTGCTGTTCTCGAAATATATATTAATCGTCGAACTCGCCGCCTTCCTGCTGGCCGCAGGGGTCATCGGCGCCTATCACCTTGGCCAAAAAGAAAAGGTATCCCATCACCGGTATTTAAAAAACGAGGAACCCGCCACATGACTATACCCATGGAATACGGCCTGTTGCTTGCCGCCATCTTATTCTGTATCGGGCTGGCCGGGGTGCTGGTCCGCCGGGACGTCATCTTTATGCTCATGTCCGTGGAGGTCATGCTCAATGCGGCGGGGCTGGCCTTTATCGTCGGCGGCGCCGCCAGGGGCAGCGCAGACGGCCAGGTCATGTTCATTTTTATCCTTGCCATGGCCGCGGCAGAAGTCTCCGTCGGTCTGGCCCTGATCATACAACTCTATCAAAAGTTCAAGACGCTCGACGCCGACAGCGCCAGCCAATTAAACGGATAACCCATGAGTGAACTTCTTTGGTTGATCGTAGCGCTGCCCTTTGCGGGGTCTCTTGTGCTGGCACTCGCGGGCAAAAGCCTACCCCGCCTTGCCGCCGCCATGATCGGCGTAGGGTCCGTCACTCTTTCCGCCATCCTCATGCTCTTCGTCTGCCTGGACTTCCTTCATGCAAACCCCGCCGGAACGCCGGTCCATCAAATGCTCTGGCAATGGATCAATGTCTCCGGTTTCTCTCCGGCAATTGCTTTTCATCTCGATTCCGTCTCGCTGACCTTCGTCTTTGTCATTACGTTCATAGGCGCGCTGATTCATCTTTATTCCGCCGCCTTCATGTGGAAAGAAGATGGTTTTGCCCGCTTTTTCTCCTACATGAACCTGTTCATCGGCTTCATGCTCCTGCTGGTCCTGGCCGATAACTTCCTGCTGTTATACATGGGATGGGAAGGCGTGGGCTTGTGTAGTTATCTGCTGATCGGCTTTTGGTACAAAGATCCAGGTAACGGCTATGCCGCCAGAAAAGCGTTCACCGTTACCCGTGTCGGCGATACCGCCATGGTCATCGGCCTTTTCATCCTTTTCACGAATTATCACACCCTCAATATCCAGGATATTTTGCAGGCCGCGCCGCATACCTGGGCCCCGGGGTCCACGATAGCCATCATTACCGCCTATCTTTTATTGGGTGGCGCGATCGGCAAATCCGCCCAGGTGCCGCTCCAGACCTGGCTGCCCGACGCCATGGCCGCGCCCTCGCCCGTTTCGGCGTTGATCCATGCCGCCACCATGGTGACCGCCGGCGTGTACCTTATCGCCAGAACCCATGTGCTCTTTGAGCTAGCGCCTATCGTTCAGACCACTGTGGCCATCATCGGGGCTGTGACGCTGATCGTTGCCGGTATGTCCGCCTTATACCAGCACGACATCAAAAAAGTTCTCGCTTATTCCACCATATCCCAGATAGGCTATATGTTTGTGGCATTGGGCGTGGGCGCCTGGTCCGCCGCCCTCTTTCATTTCATGATCCATGCGTTCTTCAAGTCTTTGCTCTTCCTCGGCGCCGGCAGCGTCATTGCCGTGCTGAACAACGAACACAATATGTTTAAAATGGGCGGTCTATGGAAAAAGATGCCGGTCGTCTTCTGGACCTTCCTCATCGGCGCCTGCGCACTCTCGGCCCTGCCCCTGATCACGGCCGGTTTCTACAGCAAGGATGAGATCATCTGGCAGGCCTATGCCAGTGATAAAGGATCGATAGTCTTATGGTTAACAGGACTAGCAGGCGCGTTTATCACCGCGCTCTATACTTTCCGCATGGTCTTCCTTACTTTCTTCGGCAACGCAAAGGCCGAACCTACCTACCGCCCCGGAGTCGCCATGACCCTGCCGCTGGTGGTCCTGGCCTTTCTATCCTTTGCCGGGGGCTTTATCCAATTGCCGGACAATATGGGGCATGTCACCCTGTTTTCTCAATTCATTCAGCATACCTTACCCACCACCGTTACCACCGCATCCGGACATGCCGCAGAATGGATTGCCCAGGTGATCGCCGCCATCGTGTCCATTGCCGGTCTGGCGCTGGCCTACCGCATCTACTATAACAAGCCCTTCCCCGCCGCTGAACCTGTTCGCAACCCCATCCAGCGATTCTTCTTCCAGGGTTGGGATTTTGACTTGGTCTATGACAAGGTCATCGTCCAACCCATCGTCTTCTTTTCCCGCATAGACAAGAACGATATCATCGATCAATTTTATACGGGCCTCGCGTCCATTGCCGGTTTGTTCAACAAAGGCCTCGCCGCCACCCAGAATGGCAAATTACGCTGGTACGCCATGGCACTGGGCATCGGCGCCGTCATCACCTTAACCATCCTCCTTTACGCATGATACTTGCCTGGATCATATTATTATTAATGGGCACCGGCTTTTTGGCCTGGCTGACCAGCCGATGGAGCGATATCCTTCCCAGGATCATCAGCCTTGCAGGCACCCTCCTGTTCCTGGGCGTCGTACTCTACCTATGGTTCACCCATTCGGCCAGCGCCGTCCCGTCCGGCAACGCGGCAGCCGGGGCATGGATCATTCACTATACCCATTCCTGGATACCGGCTTTCGGCATTCACATCATCCTCGCCGCAGACGGCCTCAGCCTGCTCATGCTACTGCTCACCGCCTTCTTAGGAGTGCTGTCCGTGCTGGTCTCGTGGAAAGAGATCAAAACGAGGGTAGGTTTTTTCCATTTCAACCTGCTGTTCATCCTGGCAGGCATTACCGGCGTATTCGTCTCCCTCGATCTCTTCCTGTTTTACTTCTCCTGGGAAGTCATGCTCATCCCCATGTATTTTCTCATCAGCATCTGGGGGTACGAGAACCGGACCTATGCCGCGGGCAAGTTCTTCCTGTTCACCCAAGCCAGCGGGTTATTGATGTTTCTCTCCATCCTTGGATTATACTTTGTTCATGGCCGCAGCACTGGCGTGTACACCTTCGACTATGAAGCGCTCAAAGGCACCGTCCTATCCCAGCCCACCGCCTTCCTCCTCATGCTCGGTTTTGCCGCCGCTTTCCTCGTAAAGCTCTCCACCGTACCCTTCCATAGCTGGCTGCCCGATGCCCATACCCAGGCGCCTACCGCCGGCAGCGTATTGCTGGCAGGTCTATTACTCAAAACCGGCGCCTACGGCATCATCCGGTTCGTATTGCCCCTGTTCCCTCAGGCCTCGCAGCAATTCGCTCCCGCAGCGATGATCCTGGGCGTCATCAGTATCCTTTACGGTGCGAAACTCGCATATGCCCAAACCGATTTGAAACGACTCGTCGCCTATATCAGCGTCAGCCACATGGGCTTTATCCTGCTTGGCATTTACGCTTTCAATCAAATAGCGATGCAGGGCGTCATCATGCAAATGGTCGCCCACGCCATCAGCACCGGCGGCTTATTCATTATCGTGGGTGCGCTCCATGCCCGTATCCAGACCCGGGAGATCGGGCAAATGGGCGGTCTCTGGACGCAAGTCCCCAAAATGGGCGCGATGGGATTATTATTTGTGCTGGCTTCCCTCGGGTTACCTGGCCTCGGCAATTTCATCGCCGAAATACTGATTCTGACCGGATCATTCATGGCGAGCAAGATCCTAACCATTATCGCTGCCGTCGGTTTCATTGCCGCCACCCTCTATTCCCTGCGCATCATGCAGAAGGTATTTTATGGGACCGTGCTAAAGAAATGGGAAATAACCGACTTCGGTTTCCGGGAAATGATCGTCATGGGCTCCCTCGCGATCGTCATCATCTGGCTGGGACTCTTTCCTAATAGCATATTGAATGCGACCCAACAAATGGTGCAGGGTATAGTCCAACAGGTAAATATCACCGTTAACGGCCCACAAAACGCCAACACTCTCCAAAACGCGAGCCGATGATCACAGGACCCGACATACGAAGTTTATTACCCATCGAGATACTCGCCGGAGGTATGGTCATCACCATGCTCGGTGTGGCCCTCAAGCGCAACCCTACCCTCACATTCATTTGCACCCTGATCACGCTGGCCGCCAGCTTCCTTTCCGTACTGTTCATCTGGCCAGCAAAACCCCACGCCATCGGCGACCTGTTCCTTGTCGACCGTTTCGGCTGCTATTTCCAGGCCCTGGTCCTGCTCTCCGCGTTTGTCGTCACCCTGTTCAGCCAGATCAGCCTGAAAAATTTCTTCCCCGGAAAAAGAAAAGAGGAGTATTACCTCCTCCTGCTGTTGGCCACGCTGGGCGGTGCCACAATGGTCATCAGCACCCACTTCATTTCCTTCTTTATCGGCCTCGAAATACTCAATATCTCCCTATACACCCTAATCAGCTATTACCGCGAACGCCCCAAGGCCATCGAAGCCGGGTTGAAATATCTCATCCTGGCCGCCATGTCCTCCGCCTTTTTACTCTTCGGGATGGCGCTGGTTTATGCCCTGACCGGCACGCTGTCCTTTCAGGGTCTTGCCGCCACCACCTTCCGCCACGATTCCGTCTCCCTGACTATCCTTATTACCGGAATCGGCCTCATGATCACCGGCATGGGATTCAAGTTAGCCCTCGTCCCCTTCCATATGTGGGCGCCCGACATCTACGAAGGCGCTTCGTCTCCTATCAGCGCCTTTATCGCCACTGTATCTAAAGGCGCCATGCTGGCCGTATTGCTCCGCTTCTTCGCCACCGCCGACCTATTCGGATTCAAAAAGCTCATGCTCGTCTTCACCGTCATCGCCATCCTATCCATGCTGGGCGGCAATCTGCTAGCCCTCCGACAAAACAACATCAAGCGGATGCTTGCCTACTCCTCTATTGCCCATTTTGGGTATGTATTAGTCGCCTTCATCGCCGGAACGGGATTGGGCACCCAGGCCGCCAGCTTTTACCTCACCGCCTATATCATTACCATTCTGGCCGCATTCAGCCTTATTACCCTCATGTCCCGCTCGGATAACGAAGCCACCGATATAGAAGATTATGCCGGTTTATTCTGGAAGAAGCCCGTCCTGGCTACCCTACTATCGATCACTTTGCTTTCTCTGGCGGGCATACCCCTTACCGCAGGCTTCATGGGGAAATTTTATCTCCTGACATCCGGAGTGGGGAAAGGCAACTGGCTGTTGGCTTTTACGCTGGTGATCAGCAGTGTCATCGGTTTGTACTATTACCTCCGGTTTATCTTCGCCATGATGCGCACAGACGGGCAAAACTTCCCCATCGACAGCCGTCCTTCGTATTCTTCCCTCACAGGACTCTTGGTATTAAGTCTTTTGGGCGCAGCAGTCATTTGGCTGGGCGTCTATCCTGCCTGGCTGATCAGACTGGTCGGCAGCTTAACGTAACCTTATTGCTTATCCCAACCAGTATGTAGGGTATGGCAGGGATATTGCGGCCAAGATATTACCGTTGACGACGTCAGACAATCTGCGAAAGGCAAAAAACATATGTGCATATGTTAACATCATAACCAACATCATGCGCCGGTATGATCACCGTCAATATTATTGGGGCTACACCTGACTATCTTTAAATTTGTCAACCGATACATATTCCCCCTATAAAGCATCCGCATTCCTACGGGAAATTTCATCATTCCACATTTCAATAAAACGAAGTCTATGACGCTCTATATCAAAAATATGGTATGCATTCGCTGCAAAATGGTTGTCAGTAACGAGTTGACCCATTTGGGACTGCACTATACCAAGGTAGACCTGGGGCAGGCCGATATCATCGGGGATATTTCCACGGCCCAGCACGAGCAAATCCGAACCGACCTTTTACAGTCCGGTCTCGAATTGATGGATGACATAAAAAGCATATTGATCGAAAAAATAAAAAAGGTGATTATTGAACTCGTACATCACTCCCAAGAGCCACTTCTAATTAATCTGTCCGTTCACCTAAGCCAGCAGTTGCGACATAATTATACCTATATGGCCAATATATTTTCAGAAAGCCAGGGCCATTCCATTGAACAATTCCTGATCGAGCATAAGATCGAACGGGTCAAGGAATTGCTATCTGATAACGACCTCAACCTTACCGAGATAGCCTTTAAAATGCACTACAGCAGTGTAGCCCATCTCTCCTCCCAGTTCAAGAAAGTCACCGGTCATACCGTGACCCACTATAAAAACCTCGATACACGGCAGCGGGTACTCCTTGAAGCCATTTGAGCCCATTCAGGCTACGCCATTGACCGCTCAAACCCCGACCGGCTGCTCTTTATACCTGAAGCTTTATGCTATTTCTTGTCAGTGAGTTTTCCGGTGAGTTCAAATGTTTTTTCTTTTGCATGCAACTGATATTGAATTATTTACAAGCCATTATCGAATCTTGTCGTCCCGACGAACAAAGAGCCCGCAGCGAAAGCTGCGGGTTTTGTTTTGACGGGAGCCGGGAGAACGAAGTTCTCCATAGGCCGGAGGGACCGCAACAATTTCAGTGGCTACGGTGACCGACGGCAGCCTGCATGCCGTATTTTTGTTGTATAATGCTAAGGAAGCGATATCCGGCGGGGTAACGTCGCTGCATTTCAACGCGAAATAAGCTACTGAATTCATGAAGAGAATAGTACTCTATATCCCGATCGTGCTGCTGGCTGCCGGCAGCGCAAATGGGCAAGCAAATCTTACGGGGACGGTTACGAACGATCAGGGTTTTTCCATTGCGAGTGTCGCCATCCACTTACTTAATACAGAGATCACTGTCTTAAGCGATTCGGGAGGGCGTTTCACGATCTCGCGGCTGGCCAGCGGCAGATATACCGTGCAGCTGTCGGCGGTCGGCTATACCACGCTCGCCCAGCCCGTCGTGGTGGACAAGGGGAACAATACGCTTGAGCTCAAATTGGTGAGCTCTTTGGTGCAACTCGATGCGGTTACGGTCACTGCCGACAAAAAGGAGGAATTGCTGCAGAACGTCCCCGTGAGCGTAACGGCGATCTCCGCCAAACAGGTGGATGCCTTTCGCCTCTGGGATATAAAGGATATCACAGCGATCGTCCCCAATCTATATTCCGGCAACTCCGGCGATGGCCGCAACGTGACCTCGATCCGGGGGATCACTACGACATCCTATGATCCGGCGGTCGCTACCTATATCGATGGGGTAAATCAATTTAGCCTGGACACTTATATCCCTGAACTGTCCGACATCGAGCGCATCGAGGTGCTTCGGGGGCCGCAGGGAACCCTCTTTGGCCGGAATGCCATGGGCGGGGTGATCAACATCATCACCAAACAGCCGACGAACGCGATGCATGGTTTTGCAGAGGTGGATCTTGGCAATTATGCTCAACAACGCTATTCCGCCGGTTTCCGCGCACCGCTGATCAACAATGTTCTTTTCATGGGGGTATCGGGCGCGTATAACAAACGTGACGGGTACTATACCAATGACTTCAACAACAGCTCGTATGATCGGCAACATGGTTTTACCGGTAATTATTATCTCAAATACCTGCCTGGAGCAAATTGGTCGCTAACGGCCAATCTCAAACAACAGGACAACCGCAACTGGGGTGCTTTTCCTTTGGTCACCGGAGTAGCGCAAGCCTTTAGCAACCCCTATCATCTCGATCAGAACGCCATCGGTGAAATGATCGACAATACCCTGGATGCCTCACTGGCCGTAAAACATACAGGCGCGTCGGTGGACTTCAACTCCCAGACCTCCTGGCAACATAATTACCGGTATTATAACCCTTCGGTTGACGGCGACTTTTCATCGGCCGACGCCGTCACCATTATCAACAATTACGGCCATGCCTGGAACAATGTCCAGGTCTTCACGCAAGAATTGCGGCTGAGCTCCGCCGACAGCCGGGTATCTCCTTTCAGCTGGACTGGCGGAGCCTATTTCTTTCATCAGTATGAACCGAACAAGCAGGCGACTCATTACGGCGCAGACGCGGCGCTGGTGGGCTCCCCGGAAACGGATTTTTCCTCGATCGACGTGACCAGGGCTAAAAATACAGGAGTGGCGGGATATGGGCAGATGAACTATTCGGTGACCAGAAAGTTCGAACTGATCGCGGGTCTGCGGTATGACTATGAACACCGTTACCTGTATGTGGAAGGGCTCTACCAGCCCGATGGGCAAGCTTCCATCGTAACGACTCCCGATACCGCGGCGGCCCTTCATTTTGGTGCGGTCTCGCCGAAAGTCGGCGTCAGATATATCATTGGCAATCACAATATGCTCTTCGCCACCTATAATCGCGGATATCGGCCCGGCGGCCTCACGCAGTTGTCCGCCGACCCCACGCAGCCGCCTCTTTATCCTTATCAGCCGGAATATAGTAATAATATCGAAGCAGGCCTCAAGAACAACTGGTTTGACCATAAGCTGCAATTGAACGTAACGGCCTTTCTTTCGCACGTGAATGATGCGCAGGTACCGACGCTTATTCTACCCTCCGCGATCACCGTTACAAGGAACACGGGGAAACTGATCAGTAAGGGAGCGGAATTGGAAGCGGCGGCCAACCCGGTAAAGGGGCTCCAATTGGACTATAGTTTTGGGTATACCGACGCACACTACCAGTCGCTAAACCTGGCGGAGAACGGGGAAGCCATCGATCTGGCCGGAAAGAGGCAGATCTTTACACCGGATGCCACATCGATGCTGGCCCCGCAGTACAGCATACTGCTCAATGCGCGTTCGGCTGTACGATTGATCATCCGCGGCGAATGGTTCTGGCTTGGCCGGCAATATTTTGACCTGGAGAACACGATCAGCCAGAGTCCCTATAGTAAGATCAATGCAAGGGCCGGGATAAGTGCCAAACATCTGGAGCTCTTTGTGTGGGCGCGTAATCTCACAGCCGCCAAATATATCGAATACGCTTACGATTTTGGTGCAGTGCACCTGGCCGATCCGCGGACTTATGGGATGACGGTGAAGACCTTGTGGTAGCTCTGGCGCCGGTGCGGTGATGGAGCACTATCGGGAGGAAATAAGGCGCATTCGTCTATTTAATTTGTTATTGGTAGAATCCTGGCTGGAATTAGCCTGGTCGATCGGTAGGTTTGGATAAAAAATGGAAACAGTTAAGAAAATACCTGCTCAACGGATACTTCGCGCACGGACTATGATTGAACGAGAGGCGGCAAGAAATTCTGGATAATATTATAAAAAAGAACAAAAAGTCAATGCCAAACAACGATTAATCTACCGGATCATTAATACCTTTTGATGGATCATATTGTTTTTTTTTGTTTACAGCTCAGATGTCAGAATACTCAGTGGGCCGCAGAAAAATGATATCGGCGTGCTGCACATTATGCTGGTATTCCGGACTACCCGATAATTTTTTCCATTGTGCATCATCCGAGAACGTCTTCCAGTGTTTTTCACGGTCTTCCATATTTTCGAAGGTCGTCATGTACATCAGGTTGGGCATTCTCGGTCCGGCTATCACTGCGCTGTAAAAAACGCCGTTAAAGCCCAGTCGCTTAAAAAGACCTATTTCATCGCCATCATTGAACATGTTCACTTTATTCTGAAATATTTTCTCGGTTGCACTTTCGTAGCTGCGAAGTTCATAGACCCTTTCATTCTTCGATGAGGTAAGTTCCGGTAATTGCAGTC
>JAMFSL010000132.1 GCA_026225275.1 Puia dinghuensis | reverse complement strand
CCTTTTTGCGGACCGAATACGGCAGCTGCCCCCTGCGGACCTGTCAACGGATTGGTCACATCGCAGAGTACTGTCATCCCGACCCCTGCGAGCCGGGGGTCGAGACCTGACCTGTCAATCGAGGACAAGCCGGTCAGACCGGATGGCAAGTCAGTGAGCAGGTTGTCCTTGTCGCCGTAAAAGCGGGCGCCGAGTGCCTCCAGAATACCGGCACCTCCGTCTACCGTGGCAGAGCCGCCCATCCCAAGAATGATATGACGGACTCCCAGGTCGAGCGCTGCACGGATAAGGTCACCAGTGCCATGTGAAGTGGTCTTTAGTGGATTCAGCTCATGTTTGTCGAGAAGACGCAAACCCGAGGCATTGGCCATTTCGATGATAGCGGTACGGTTGTCATCCATCCAGCCGAAATAAGTGGTGATCGGCCTACCCAGGGGATCTCGGGCAGTGGCCGCCACCTTACAGCCGCCGAGCCTGTCGATCAGCTCGTCACCCGTGCCGTCACCTCCATCGCCTACGGGGAAGCATTCTGTCGTCAGGGTCTGGTCGGGAAGCGTGCCCGGCCGACTGCTATTGAGCCCACTATTGATAGCCTCCGCGGCCTCGCGGGCGGTCAGGCTATTTTTAAAGGCATTGGGAGCGATGAGAAGATGCATATTTTTGCAATTATACGCATTATGACAAAACAAATTGGTTGGCTGTTTATTTGCCCCCTGGTTGCGCTGGTCTTTTCCCTATCTGTCACAGCACAGCAAATGGAGGCAAAGTCAAGAGATCATTACGATGTAGCTGCATTTTTGTATCCCGCCTATGCTACAGGAGATCCAAGACTACGTCCATTCTGGCCATCCGGAATTGGCGAGTGGGAGACCGTTATTAATATGCAGGATCGTTATCCCGGGCATTACTGGAACAGAAAACCGTTATGGGGAACAGTCAACGAGGCAGATCCGGCAGTAATGTCAATGGAGATCAATCAAGCTGTTACTCATGGAATCAATGTATTTATCTTCGATTGGTACTGGTATGACGGACGGGCTTTTATGGAGACCACACTGGACAGTGGCTTTTTAAAAGCCGGGAATAGCCGTCAGATGAAGTTTTACCTCATGTGGGCCAATCATGATGTCAATAATTATTGGGATACACGCCTGTACAAATATCATGATGACAATGTTATCTGGCAGGGTAGTGTTGACAGAGCGGAGTTTGAAAAAATATGCAGCCGAAACATCAATAAATATTTTAAGCTTCCCCAATACTATAAAATCGATGGAAAGCCTGTCTTTATGATCTATGATCTTCCGAATCTGATCAAAGGGTTAGGAGGCATAGAGCAAACTATCGACGCTTTGAAATGGTTTCGGGAAGAAACGAAAAAAGCCGGATTTCCGGGTCTGGATCTACAATTCACGATGTGGGCCAATAATTTCAACTTTAGCGGATTCGATGCCGGTAAGGATAAAAATCTCAAAAATGAAATGATCAGGAAACTCGGATTTACGAGTGCGACGCATTATCAGTTTGCCCATTTTGTCAATGTCGATGATGATTATCTTACTATTCTAGAAGAGGTGAAAAGGGAATGGGCTAAAATCGATACCACTTTTGAACTCCCCTACTATCCGCATATCAGTATCGGTTGGGATAACAGTCCCAGGACAGGGAAGAGCGCGGTCGTGAGAAATAACGCTCCGCAAAATTTTGAAAAGGGTTTGAGAATGGCCAAAGCATATGTGGATTCGCACCCCAGGCAAGCCCCATTAATAACTATAAATAGCTGGAATGAGTGGACTGAAACCAGTTATCTTGAACCAGACAATGTAAATGGGTATGGCTATTTAGATGCGGTGAAAAATGTTTTTTTAAAGCCGTAAAGTAGCGGAGCGGATCGCCAGGACGGGCGGACTAGTGAAGCGGATGAAGGTGATATATGGGTATCAGCCATTTGAAAATATAAGCCTGCGCCATCACGAGGCAGCAAATGATCGCCAGCAGAATAAAGCTATGCCGGACAGTAAACCGGAACAGTTCGGATTCCCGGCCTACCAGTCCGCCGGCCGCGGCCGCGACAGCAATAGATTGCGGGGAGATCATCTTACCGACAACGCCGCCGGACACATTCGCCGCCACGGTCACTACTGGATCCACACCGATCGAAGTGGCGGTAGACGACTGCAATTTGCCGAACAAGGCGTTGGCGGAGGTATCCGATCCGGTAATGAATACACCCAACCATCCCAGCAGCGGAGCGAAGAAGGGAAATAAAAATCCGCTGGCTGCCAGGACACCGGCAATAGTCAGCGTGATACCAGAGTCATTGACGATATAGGCGAAGCCCAGCACTGCAGCGATGGTGAGAATGGGAAAACGCAGTTGATGTAAGGTCGATGTGAATACTTTCAGCCCTTCCCGTGGCCGGAGGCCGGAGAATCCCAGTGAAATCAATGCCGCGAGCATGATAGCCGTGCCGGCAGCCGATAAATAGTTCAGGCGGAAGAGATGTGGTAGCGGGTGACCATTGACGTCGAGGATGGCGTTGTGGAGACCCGGGACTTGGAATGTGATCGTTCCCTTAGCATTAAGCCAGTCTTTGACGGGTTGCAGACCCCAGATGATGACGATGACCGTGAGGATGATAAAGGGGGAGAGGGCCCAGAGCAGGCGGGTGCCGCGGGGGGAGAGGACGCGCGAGGGTGCGGCCGATTCGTCGGGAAAGCGCCAGATTGTTTTCGGCCGCCACCAGCGAAGCAGGAGCAGCAGACAGATAATCGATCCGATACCGGCCAGCACATCAGGCAGCGCGGGGCCAAGGAAGTTGGAAGTCAGGGCCTGGATCAGGGCAAACGAAAGCCCGGATACCAATGCGGCAGGCGCCACTTCCTTTGCCCGTCTGAAGCCTGCCATTAGCGTGACAAGATAGAAGGGCAGCAACGCCGAGAGAAAAGGCAAGGTCCTTCCCACCATCTGGGAAATGGCCAGTTCGGGAAGACCCGTCACCTGGGAAGCCACCGTGATGGGAATCCCGATAGAGCCGAAGGCTACGGGCGCTGTATTGGCAATGAGACAGATGCCTGCGGCATACAGGGGATTAAAACCCAGACCCGTCAGCATGGCAGCGGTGATCGCCACCGGTGCGCCGAAGCCTGCGGTCCCTTCCAGGAAAGAGCCGAAGGAAAAAGCGATCAGCAGCGCCTGTACCCTTCTGTCGGAGGTAATAGACGCCATGAAGTGTCGGATGATATCGAACTGGCCGCTCCGGACCGCGATATTGAAAAGGAAAACGGCCGGCAGGACTATCCAGCAGATAGGGAAGAGGCCATAGATCGCTCCGTTAGCAGTGGATAGGAGCGCCAGTGAAACAGGCATCCGATACACGACAGTTGCAACGAGCAGGGCGATTGTGGTAGCGAGTAGGCTGGCCTGGTAGCCTTTCATTTTTTGGATGACGAGAGCCCAGAAGATCGCCAGGACCGGCACCAGGGCGACCACCAGAGAAGCCAGCTTGTTATGGCAGGGATCGATGACCTGGGTCCAGGTCATAGACTGTTGAATATCTTGATCGAGGGAAGCTCGATGGTAAAGCAGGTCCCATTGGCTTTATCGGACTCAACGAGGATGGTCCCTTTGTGCAGGGCAATGATGCGTTGGGCCAGCGGCAGCCCCAGGCCGAATCCTCTGGAAGCACCCGTGCCCGCGCCGCGGTAAAAAGGCTGGAAGATCCTGGACATCTCTTCCGTAGGGATAAAACTGTCCTTATTGACCACCTGGATGAACAATTTATGGTTTGAAAAGCTCAATTCCGCGGCCGTTCTCTTCCCGGGGGAATATTTGCAGCCATTTTCCACCAGGTTTTTGATCGCGATATAGAGCAGGTCGTTGTTACCGAAAACTACAAAATCTTTTTCATCTTCCGGGAATTCGCCGAATTCCAGGTCGACGCCATATTCTGCATTCAGCTTCTTCACGTCGCCGACGACTTTCAGTAGGACCTCGTCTACCCGGACCTCATTTAGTTCCATCCCATCCTTGGAACCCGACTTGGCGATTTCAAGGAGGCTCTTCGTCAGCTGGCGCATCTGCTGAACGTCTTCCCTGACTGAATAAAGAACCGATTTGTATTCTTCTGCCGAGCGCTCTTTTTGCAGCACGACCTCAACCTGGCTGGAGACCGAGGTCAGCGGGGTGGACAATTCATGGGAGGCATTGGAGATAAAACGGCGCTGGATGGCAAAGGATTCCTGCAACCGTTCCAACAGATCATTGAAGGTATTGGCCAACTGGCTCATCTCGTCCTGTCCCGCGCCGGCCTGGATACGGTGGGAAAGATCATAGGAAGAAATATCCTTTACCTCCCGGATGATGAGGGCGATAGGGCGGAGGAGCTGACGTGCGAAGAGGAAGCTGACGAGGGCTGTGAGAAATACGCTGGTCGCCAGGCTCAGGAGCAGGATTTTTTTAAGGGTGGCGAGGCGGTCCAGGCCTTCGTCGTCATGGCCTGCAACGACCATGATGCATGTCCTGTGGCCGAGGGTCTTGCGGATGGCGATTGCTTCACGTTTGTCGATCGTAAAAGAGATCTGACCGTTTTGTTTTACTCTTTGGAAAATATCCGGGGTAATATTGAGAGGGGGGTTGCCGGGCATATTGAAAAGGTAGAGTATCCTGCCATCGTCCGAATACATGGCGATACTGCGGTTGACCGTTGCACCCAGGATAGAAGCGGTATCGAGCCTGTGCAACAGATCGATGGCGCCTTCGCCAAGCAGGCCGTACATGTTTAAATTTTGATTGGCCCTGGCGAGCAGTCGGTTTTCGAAGGAGGATTTCATTCCGGCGCGGGCGGAATAGTAGATCGACGAGGTCAGCAGGGAGATGATCCCTGTCACCAGCAACGTAAACAGCAGCATTATTTTGTACTGTATCTTCAATGCAGGGGTGATTAGCGTTCGGCGATCAGGGGCGAATATACGGCATCATGCGTCTTCTTCGGGGATCTTCTCCGGCATCAGGAGTTCTCTTTCAGCACGTAGCCCATTCCGACCTGGGTGTAAATGAGTTTGGAAGAAAAGTCCTTTTCAATTTTTTTTCGGAGGAAGTTGACATAGACGTCGATGACGTTGGTCTTGGTGTCGAAATCGATGTCCCAGACATTGAGAGCGATATCGACGCGTGACACGACTTTGTTCTTATTCCGGATAAAGTATTCCAGCAGCTGAAATTCTTTTGCCGTCAGGGGGATATTCTTGCCTTCGCGGCTGACCTCTTTGCTGTCGAGGTTCATGACGAGGTCCCCTACCTTCAGCATATTGGATCCGGAGCCAGCCTGGTGATGCAGTCTTTTCAGGAGGGCCCTGATCCGGACCAGCAGTTCCTGGAAATCGAAGGGTTTGACAATGTAATCATCCGCCCCTGCTTCGAAGCCTTCGATCTTGTCGTCGGTGGTATTCATGGCGGTGAGCATGATAACAAGGATCTCCTCATTGATATTGCGGATATGGCGGGCGAGCTCATAGCCGTTCATGAGGGGAAGGTTGATATCGAGGATAGCCAGGTCATAGGGGTTGGCGTCGAACAATTTACGACCGACGGCTCCGTCATATGCGACATCTACATCATAATGGTGTTCGGACAAGCCCTTACGAAGGGATTCCGCGATCTTTTTTTCGTCTTCAACAAGTAAAATCCTGGTTTCTGCCATAGTGTACCTTCAAGGTGAGCGATAAATATATCTATTTCGGCCGAGCAGGCAGTGAATGGCCGATTAAAAAGGAATTAAACAAATAATGGCCCAATAAACCGTTTTAGCAAAAAAATATCTCCCGATACTACATTTTACGGAAAAAATTTGTAAATTTTGTAGGCCTCGTCTAAACTCTACTCCGAACTCGTCTTCGATTGTTGTTATCTGAATTGTCTCATTGGCTGCGTCAACTTACCAGTCGCATCCGTCCTATTAAGAGACATCCCTACCGGATGAAGGCTATTCATTTTAAAATCTAAAAAAGGGGGTTGCTATGAAATTTCATGAATCGCCGTACATCAACCGGCGGAACAAGACAATCGAGTTCTACGTTCATCATCTGAACACCACGTCCGCAGCCCACATTTCTCTGGCAGGCAGCTTTAATCACTGGTCGCCTGACGAGTTGCAATTGCAGCAGGCCAAAGATGGTGGCTGGAAGATCTCCATTCCTATGTTGCCCAAAGGCAAGTATTATTACAAGTTCTTCATCGATGCTAAAGTGTGGATGGAGGACATCGAGAACCGGTTGCGGGAACCTGACGGCGTAACCGGATGGAACAGTGTATTGACCGTATAGGCTAAGCGGGGCTTAGTAGTACCGATATCAGGTGAGAGGCCGCGCGAGAGCGCGGCCTTAACTATTATTATAGATCTTATAGACCGGTTCGCGGAGGGCATCGGACTTTTTGTTGCAGATAAATTCCAGCAGGTCGGCGATCTGATCGGGGCGAACCCAGGTCGAGGGATCTGCATCAGGCATGCTGTCGCGGTTAACAGGGGTATCGATCGTGGAGGGCGCGACGACGGATGCAACGACATTTTTTCCTTTTGCAGCCGCATTGAGTAATTCTGCCAGCTGGAAAAGCAGTGATTTCGTGAGGGAATAGGCCAGGATGCCTTTGCCTTGTTCAGGCCGAAGGGCAGGTCTGGCACCCATGAAGACGAGACGGCCATAGCCTTTTTCCAGCATATGCTGAAAGAGGGGGCGGGCTATGAAATAGGCCGACTCGAAATTGAGGGCATACATTTTTCGCATGGCGGCGCCGTCCGTAGCGGCAATATCGCCCATGGCGAAACCGCCTACCAGCATCAGGGCCGCATCTATGCTGTCATAGAGTTCGATGATTTCTTCCACGAAAGTACTGACAGCCTGTTCGTCACTGACGTCCACGGATTTCAGCTGGAAATTTTCATGGCCGGCGGCGAAGCCCAGATGAGTGCCGGACTGGTCTACAGCGATCACTCTATATCCTTCGTCGAGGAATTTTTTCACTGTCGCTGCGCCGAGATTGCCATTGGCGCCGGTGATGAGAATGGTTGCGGGCATACTGCGGTTATTGATAAACCCGGCGGTTGAATTCCGGGGGTGATTATTTATTCATCAGGGCATTCAGCATATTCTCTGCCACGAGTTGGTTGCCTGCATCGGTGAGGTGTACTCTATCCACGGTCAGGATACCGGACTCTTTATTTCCCGGATTATTCTTGAGCTCATAGTTGTGAAAGGTTTCCCGCAGGTCTACCAACCCGCAGTGATACTTCTGTGCGAGGTTCCTGATGATCTGGGAATAGGCATTGAGATCGCCGTCCTGCTGATTGGTGAAATCCGTTTTTTCGCCAATTACGGCTGGGGTGACGAGGATAGTACGGATATGTCTGTCCAGGAGCTTGTTAATAATGGCCGTGTAGAATTTATCGAATTTATCGGCGTCGGTGCCGGTGCCAGAAGTGGCTTTGTGCCAAACGTCATTGACGCCTACCCAGATAAAAACGACATCAGGGTTCTGCGAAAGTACATCATCGTCCATCCGCAGGTAAAGATCATAGACTTTATTGCCGCCGATGCCGGCGCCGATCAGATCGTAATTCGAGCCCATGCCCTTTTGTTCGAGGGCCGTCTTCATGAGTACAATATAGCCGCCGGGCCTCGCGCCGGCCTGGGTAATGGAATCACCGAAAAAAACGACTTTTTGGGTCTTGTTCTTTAACGAAGTTAAAACAGTCATCACAGCAAAAAGGGTCATGATAGCGGTCAATCGGGGAATGCGTCGGAGCATGGTTAGTGCAATTTTTCTTAACCCAAACCTACGGGAAATTCTTTATAAGGCCATGGGCCTTCTGACCGAAGGTCAATTAATTAGATAAACGCCGATGGGTTTATTTTTCCAGGGTAAATCCCAGCGGCGTTATAACCGCCGCAGAATTTCCAGACATGCCCTGCTGTTATGATAGGGGCATTTCCAAAAACCGGCTTTATCCTGGCCGGGCATGGGGGAATGATCGGCCCGGACACCCCAATACCATTCTTTACCCGCGGGTGCGAGGAGGTATTTTTTCACAAAGTTCCAGCTGTCGAGTGAGCGGCGGTACCAGGCTTCATCGCCGCTGACCTGCCAGACGTGGAGAAAGCCTACCATGGCCTCTGCCTGAGGCCACCAATGCTTTTCGCGGACGATCGGGTCGACAATCGGGGCGAGGGAATTTGTTGAGGGGACGAGGGTGGCGGGGGAAGGATTTTGTTCATACCAAAGACCGCCGTCGTCATCCAGTCCTTCTATGGCAGCAGTGGCGATGCGGAGAGCAAGGGCGCGGGTCCTGGTGATCCATTCTTCATCGCCGATCGTCTCGGCCGCCTCCTGCAGCAACCACGCGGCTTCGATGTCATGCCCGTAGGAGATGAGAGTCGAACGGGACTGCCAGTCTTCGTTGAAGAAGAGCAGCAGATGCCCGCTGTGGTGATTCACCATATAGCAGTCGAAAACTTCCAGCAATCCGATGATCTGCTGGCGCAACAGGCTGTCGGGCCAGCATTTGTAGAGATTGCTGTAGGCCTCCAGTATGTGGAGATGGGTATTCATCGTCTTTTGCCCGTTGTCGTCCTTTTCACTTAGCCTAAGGTCCTGCAGGAGTTGCCAGTCACGGGCGAAGGCTTCATAGTAGCCTTTGCAGCGGGCGTCGAAGCTATGTTCTTCTATCACCCGGAACAAAGATATAGCCGCCTGCAAAATGGACAATTCTCTCCCGGCACGGTAGAATTCCGTCAGCCCGTAGAGGAAGAAAGCCTGGCCATAGATCTGTTTGCGGTCATGGACGGTCCGGCCTGCGGCATCGAGGCTCCAGAAGGCGCCGCCGTGTTCATCGTCGAGGAAATGGTTGAGCAGGTATTCACAGGCACGGCGGGCTACCATCAGATAGCTGGTATTGCCCGTATGGCGATAGGCGGCGCTGAAGGTCCACAGGATGCGACTATTCATGACGAGACCTTTAGGGGCGTTAGGGTCCGGCCGGTCCTTTTCGTCCACACGACCGATGAATCCTCCCTGTTTATGGTCCGGCGTATACTCCATCCAGTAATTCAGGATGGCACGGAGCTGCCGTTGCATCTGCTGGCGGTAGGAAGCAGGATCTTCCATGGACCCTCGGTATTCTTGCTGGTGGCCGGTGGAACTCATTTTGTTTTTTCTTTTTTCCATGCGGGGGAATCCGGCAGGTAGACGCCGCCCCGGGGGTCGATATAAGGTTTGTTCTTATCGATGATCTGTTGCAGGTTGTTGACGGAACCTGCGGAATCGAGGCCGTCCGCTGGAGTGTTGATCATATAATCCAGCAATTGTTCGATCGTTGTCGTCGCGACGTGCATCCGGGTATCGGAAGAGCCATAGTAGATAAAGACTTTGCCGTTGTCGTCGGCAATCCAGCCATTCGAGAATACGACATTGGAGACATCCCCCACCCTTTCTTCGCCGACAGGAGCGATCAGATAGCCGCCGGGTCTGTAGATGACCCGGGTGAGGTCGTGCAGGTCAGTCATGAAGGTATAGAGGGTATAGCGCAGGCCGGCGGCGGTGTTGCGGACACCATGAGCGAGGTGCAGCCAGCCAAGACGGGTCTTGATGGGCGCGGGGCCGAGTCCGTTCTTGGCCTCATTGACAGTATGATAAACCCTGGGATCGATAATAGTCTCCTTTTCGACCACAGCATGAGTGATCGACTTCGAGAGACCGAAGCCGATGCCGCCGCCGCTGCCGGCATTGATGAACCCATCCTGCGGACGCGTATAAAAAGCGTATTGTCCATCAACAAATTCCGAGTGAAGGACAACGTTACGTTGCTGAGGAGAGGCTGTTTCGAGATTCGCCAGTCTTTCCCAGGCCACGAGATCCTTAGTGCGGGCGATGCCGCATTGGGCAATGGCGGAAGACTGGTCTGCCGGCAGGGCATCAGGATCTCTTTTTTCGGTGCAGAAGAGGCCGTAGATCCAGCCATCTTCATGCTGGGTGAGGCGGATATCGTAGATATTGGTCTCCTGCTCGCCGGTGCCCGGCATGTGTACCGGGGAATCCCAGAAGCGAAAATGGTCGATACCGTTCGGGCTTTCGGCGATGGCGAAGAAGGATTTCCGGTCCCATCCTTCTACCCGTAGCATCATGATATAGCGATCGTCGAGTTTAATGGCGCCGGCGTTGAAGACGCCATTGATACCGAACCGCTCCATAAGGAAAGGGTTAGACCGCTCGTCGAGGTCATACCGCCAGAAGAGCGGGGTATGACCGGCTGTGAGGACCGGGTAGCGGTAGCGGAAGAAGATACCGTTGCCCGGCATCGACCGTTCGTTGGTCCGAAGGACGAGCTGCTCATATTGCTGGTTAAGCGCGGCCAACCTTTCACCGAAAAGAGTGTTCATCATAGTCTGTTTTAAGATAAATAAATCAATACTCATCGAGTTTGTCCCACCATGTTTTTTTGAGGATGACCGCAATGAGTGCCAAAAGCGCTACCGTTATCAGCAACGGCACTTTCAGCCACAGGATGACATACATGGGCAGTAAGGTCAGACAGGTCTGACCGATCATGCCCACTACGATATTGAAGGAGTTGAGCCGGAAATTTTTATTCCCGACGAAGGAAGGGTCTTCCGCCACGACCTGGCGGTGAACAGGCTTCCAGAATCCCCATGGTCTTACATTCCGGTAGAATGCCTTAAGCGTCGCCATGTTTGTCGGCGGAGCGGCATAGGAGCCGATAACCGACCCGGCCAGTGACAGGATGAAAAGAACCGGCCAGTAATAGAGTGCCGCCCCCGGCAGATGGAGAACCGGCAGCGCGATGGCCGGCAGGATGCCGGCGAGCATACCCCAAAAGAAGCCGTTGGCATTGAACCGCCACCAGTGCCATTTCAGCATATTCGGTGCGACATAGCCGCCGTAGAGACCCGATACGATCCATTGCAGGACGGCGTTGATATCTTTCACGAACAGGCCAAGGACGATACCGACAAATACGACGGCAAGGCCGGCGCCGTAGTTCATGATCATCGTCCGGCGGTTCGAGGCGTTCGGGTTGACATATTTGAGATAGATATCGTTGACCAGGTAGGCCTGGGCAGCGTTTAGGGTTCCGGAGAATGTACCCATGAAGGCGCCGAGGAGGCCCGTCAGCACCAGGCCCATCAAGCCGACCGGCAGGAAGTTGTTGATGGTAGCGGGGAGAATCTTTTCGAAATCCGTTCCGGAAGGCGTTTGCAGGCTTCCACTGATCTGATTGTAATAAAGCAGGGCCAGCACCGTCAGGCCGATGATCAGGGAATAGCGGATCGGCAGGAGGATGACGTTGACGAAACCGGACATTTTACTGGCTTCCTGCGGCGACCGGGTGCTGAGGATCTTTTGCATATCGTAGTTAGGCGCCGGGCCGGCGAGGCTGGCGAAAATGCCTTTGAAGAGCATCATCATGAAGAAAATGCCGAACAGCGAATAGCCGTCATCTTTGATCTTTTTGTTGGCATCGGCGACAATATTGCTCCAGTCCAGGTGCAGGTGCATTCCGAAAAAGGGATTCAACCAGCCGTCCGGTACATTCAGGGGGTGGCCATGTTCGTGAAGTTTGTACATGGCGATGCCGCCGATGCTGATGCAGGCAATCGTCATCATGATATATTTAATCACATCGCCCAACACGATGCTGTGCATGCCGCCGAGGATGGAATAAAAGGCGGCAAACAGGGTAAAGACGATGCCATAAAAATGAGGAACATAAGCGGCGGAAACGTGGAAAGGGATGTAAGGTTGGATGATCGACCAGGGGATAAAGATTTCCATAAATTTACCCAGGCCAATAAAACCGTAGGCCATGAAGCCGAGGCAGCTCAGGAGTGCGAAGGCTACTACGATGTTGTGCGAAGACCGGACACCGGGTCCCGATTGGCCGAAGCGGCTGGCCAGCCATTCAGCGCCGGTGGTGGCATTGGAGCGCCGGAGCCAGCGGGAGAGGTACATCATCAGGAAAATCTGGTTGAAAACCGGCCATAACCAAGGTATCCAGATACTTTTCAGCCCATAGACAAAACATAGGCTGACCATCCACATCGTACCGGAAATATCGAACATGTCCGAGGCATCACTGAGCCCCAGCATGTACCAGGGCAGGGATTTCCCGCCCAGCAGATAATTGACATTGTTCTTCCGCGCCTTTTTGCGCAATACCCATCCAATCACCACCATCGCGATAAGGTAGGCGGCAATAATGGCCAAATCCGGTAATTGTAATTTCATAGCAGCTATCGTTAATCTGTTCATTAGCTAACAGATTATCAAAATACAGTAAAAACAGGCAGTCCGGACAACCTATTTTACAGCATCTAAAGATAGGGGCGGTTAATGCTTAAAAACTAATGATTTTTTATCCCAAGATTGCTCATCCAGGACTTCCACGCAACAAATACGCTGAATAGGTGATCTTATAATCGTGGTAATCAGGGGTATAATGAAATATAGGGGTATTACGTTATAATTATACTTTTTTATCTCATCTTTGTTGTAATAAGACGATTGCATATGAGTACTACTATCATGCGGGAGATCACGCCCCTCACGCAAAACGACTGCTTCACAATTTTCTCCCGGCTAAAAAAGGAGTTTACTTTCCCGTTGCACTACCATGAAGAGATGGAATTGAACCTGATCATGAATGCCAAGGGCGCTCGCCGGATCGTCGGCGACCACATAGATTCCATTGATGATCTTGAGCTGGTGCTGGTGGGGCCGAATGTTTATCATGCGTGGTTCACGCATCAATGCGCGAGCGAAGAAATCCGGGAAGTCACGATCCAGTGGCATAAAGATCTTTTCGAGGATAAATTGCTGCGAAGGAATCAACTCAGCTTTATACGCAGTATGATGGAAAGGTCGCAGAAGGGAATCTTGTTTTCCCGTGAGACGACCAAGGCGGTGGTGCCGCGGATCCTTTCGCTGAATCAGAAGAACGGGTTCGATTCCGTGCTGGAGTTGTTATCTATTCTGCATGATCTGTCCACTTCGCGTAATATGCGGACCCTATCGGACGGATCTTTCACCAACCAGCATTTTACCTACAACAGCCGCCGGATCGAGAGGGCGTTCGAGCATATGAACACTAATTATGACAAGCCGATCACGTTGGGCGAGGTAGCGAAACTGGTGAGCATGACCGACGTATCTTTCAGCCGGTTCATCAAAAAGAGGACGGGCAATACCTTTATCGACAGTCTGAATGAGATCCGCCTGGGGCATGCTTCGAGGATGCTGATCGAGACGACGCATTCCATTGCGGAGATATCCTATCATTGCGGGTTCAACAATATCTCCAATTTCAACCGCATTTTCAAGAAGAAAAAGACGTGCACTCCTAAAGAGTTCAGGGAAAACTTCACTTCGGGTAGCCGGGTATTTATTTAAGTATGAACGGCCGCCGAAGCGGGCTCAGCGCTCAGGAGTGAACGGCCCGGGCTGATGCATTGGTGTTGGCGTTGGCGCCATTCGCGCCGTTTGCGCGTACCAGGTCCATGTCGGGACGGGATTCGTCGGTGAGTGCTACCTTGCCTCTTTCCTTACGCACGACGCGGGAGAAAAGGGAGATTTCCTTATCGAAAAGAAAGCGGAAGAACAACTTTGTCCACGACATGTGGTATTTGAGGTTATCGTAGTATCCCGGGGCGCTCTTCCGGATCTGGGGCAATTTATTCCATGGTATAGAAGGAAAATCGTGATGTTCGTTGTGATAGCCGACGTTGAAGGCTACGATATTGAGGACGCCGTAATAGCTGAAGGTCTCCTGTTGTTCGTCGTGGGTGAGGTAGTGTTCCTGTATCCACCGGGCGCCGAGGGGGTGAAGGCCGACGGAAAAGAAGAAGCTCAGCAGCAGGTAAGCGATGGCCTTGGGGCCAAAGAAATACCACATGGCGGCGACAAAAATGATTTCGGCTCCCCAGTTGAGGGCGACCCATTTATCGAAGGGCTTGATCTCGCGGAGTCTTTGGATGCGGAAGATCTGGAACACGGGGTAGAACAGCAGCCAGATGATCTTGCCGATGAAATAGTTGTTGATCAGTTTCGCCTCCCACCGGTTGGGCAGGTCGGCATCGAGTTCGTGTACTCCCTGGAAGGAATGGTGTTTGATATGATAGCGCTCGAACGATACTGAGCTGGGGAATAATTGAGGAAGGTTGGCGAGGATGCCGGACAGCCGGTTGGCGGCGCGACTTTTGAACAGCAGGTGGTGAGCACATTCGTGGATCATGACGAAGAGGGAGTGGTCGGCAAAGGCGCCGAGCAGGTAGGCTGCGCCGACGATGATCCACCAGGAGCTGCCTTTTACCAGTACTGCCATAACGCATTGGAACAGTACGATGCCCAGGACGGCGAAGAACGTATAGCTATTCTTTCCGATGAGCTTTCGCACTTCGGGGTGTTGTTGCAGGATCTTTCTGGTACGGAGGCGATGGGGCTCCTGTTTGTCGGAATACACGAAATCTGTTCTCTGTGACATAGGCAAAAACTGGAGTTTTAAGAAGGGACAAGATACAGAAAAAACGGTTAATTTTTGTTTTGTAGAAGTAAGCTTTAACGTTTGTTTGCAGGAGTAGGCTTTTTATTGATTGTAGGAGGGAATCCGTATATTTCTATTGCATAGAATACGTTATATGAATAGGACAACCTTTTTATCTGTCATTATTGGATTATTAATGCTGCCTTTCTGCCATAGCGCGCAAAAATTCGAGCCCATTTCCCGTTCGGATACTTCTACCGCTCAAGGGGTTATTGACAGCTTTGACAAGCAGTTGGAGGGGGTTGGCGAAGGTGGTTGGTAAATAAAAAATTAAAGGGGCTGTTATTTTTTTACAGGAACATCGAGCGTAATTGTTATTATGCTGCCGACCGAGCCACCCGCTTTGCCGATATTATAGTCTTCCCGTTTGATCGTAAACTGTCCTTTGAATTGCCCCGCACCACCATTCGGTGTAAACGTGAAGGGGATCTCCACAGGTTTGGTCGCACCCTTCAGCGTGAGATCGCCGATTGCCTTATAGCCATTGGCCGTCTTTTCTATCTTTTTCGACTGAAAAGTGATCTGTGGATATTTATCCGTGTTCAGCCATTGTTCTTCGCTCTTCAGGTGATGATTCCGCAGGCCGACCCCGGTGCTGACGGTACTGGCATCGATACTGGCCTTCACACTACTGCCGGCAAGATCTTTGTCGTCGAATTGAATAGTGGCCTTCAATCCGGAAAAGGTACCATTGACTGTACCAAAAGGGCCTTTGACACTAAATGATACTTTCGCGTTGGCGCTGTCCACATTCCAGGCACCCGCAAAGCCGAGTGTCGCGATAATCATCGATTGCATGATAAGCTGTCTTACTTTCATAGTCATTATTTTATAGATTCTTAATGGTGTTTTTTGATTTTTCAGGCACGAAATAGTGAATGCCCGCATATACGTCTGCCTGTTGCAGGTTGTTGATCTTTACAACGCTGCCTACTGCATCTCCCCCGAAAAAGAAATACCATACCCTCACTGCAACCCCCATGCGCGACTGTAAGTGGTTATAGTATATCAGGGACATAGGAAGGCTGACCTCGAACCATTGGGTCTCATATCGCGGGGTCAATCCATATACATCCGGTCTGACGACGCCCACATTATCGCCATGCCCAAAACCCTTAACGACGGTGAGATTGGCGAAGAAATGCTCGTAGATATTCCAATCCGCCTGGATACTAAGTGCAGAAGGCATGGTCATATGAAACGAGTTTCCGGTCTGGGAACGTGACGAATCGCCATTATAGAAGACCGCGCTTAACGTCTGGTCCACCTGCTTGTTGTCGGCAAAGGTCGCCTCATGCCAGTTGTTGAAAGTGGCAGACGCCGCAGATAAGTGATAGGAGCCGGTATTGCGGTTGAAATTAATCTTCCCAAGATCGAGAAGGGAGATTCCAATCTTATAGAGATAGTTGTCTTTTCCCTTGTCGTCATCCGTGTTAAAGTGGAGGAAGGTCACGCCCAGGTCGGCGCCAAAGCCATGGCCGTGATTGCGGTCATGGAGATTCTTCAAATCGTCGAAATCGGTACGGCCATAGTCGAGTGTAGTATTTGAAAAAACCATGCCTGTTGTGTCGACGATCTTATAGGTCACATTTGTATTCTTCGCATAGATGGCTCCAACACCCTGCAGATAATTGAGGCTGATACCCCCTTTGATCTCATTCAGTCCCTGATCGTAAATGACCGTAGCATAGTGTAATCCATATTCCAGCCAGGCCATGGCATTGACCCTCGCCGACTGGTCGTGGAAAGTCTTATTCCAATTGTCGCTGTTCAGGAAGTAATCGAATGCGTTCTGGCCCAGGTTGCCGGTGATGTTACTGACATTGCCGGAGGCCCTTGCGGCGACCGTCAATCCGATCACGTGCTTTTTTGCCACCTTGATAAAAAAGGAGGGGCCGAGTATTTGTGCGGACAGCGACACATTGTACAACTTATTAGGATTCTGAGAGTCAAAATGGGTGCCGAATAAATCTTCATGGATACTTCCTTCAATGATCTTTTTAAAGCCCAAAAAAGGAACGGAGCTTTTAGGCGCATATAAGAATGTGTTGGCGAAAACCACATCGATGGACATGATATTCAGATCCCACTTCAATCTTGAATCAGCAATCGAACTCGGATTCAGAAGCGCGCCCTGGATACCGGCATAATTGCTGTTCTGTATACCGAGTTGTTGTTGAGCGAACAGACTAAAACCACTGTACAGGCACAGGAAGAACAATACCGTTTTTTTCATAAAAATCACAGTTGAATCCTTTCCAGGATTGTTTAGAATAAAAGCGGCAAATAATAGGAGGAAATTGACCCGAAAGGGGGACAATAGAACAAACGGGAGACAGACTTCAGCGGTTGCGTGTCTTAAAAGCTTTTCTCGCCTATCCTACCCTAATTGTTGTCGATAGTACCGGAAAGGTGATCTATGCACAAACCGGATTTGATACCGAAAAGATCGAAAGCGTTATCGAGAGCCAGCTGCCTCTTGCAGGGTCTTAATATTTATCGTATTTTGCCAGCCAAATCAGTATCCACATGAAAATCCTTACCTCAGTATTGACCGCATCCTGTATTTTATTGACCGTTGTAGCCACGCAAGCTCAGTCAGACTCTGTCAGAATCACCCAAAATGCCTTAGTGTACGCCGATAGTCTTGTGAAGACCGATTCCTTTGGAGCCTGGTCGGCCTATGCGGATCTGGCCCAGGCCAGCGTCATTAAGTATTGGGGCGGGAAACAAGGGTATATCGACCACATTCTGCAAGGGCGGGGACGTACCCGAAGCGCCATCGCAGAAAACTCTCCCGAACTAAAAATGCTTCAGCTGGTCAATGTCCTGAATGACGAATGGCAATGCGTCATCCGCGAATCCCTCTATTTTCATAAAGATGATCAGAAATATCATTTTATCACCTGTTTCGTCGGGCAAAGCAAAGATGGTGGGGAGACCTGGCGCCTCTTCGACGTCAGCTATAACAAAGTCGCCAACATTATCTATATGTTTCCCGAAATCCAGGGAGACCTGGCTATCCGGGAAGCCGTTATCCTCACCCCGGAACAGGAGTTAGCCCAGGAACAGGCCACAGCCGGTAAAAAAGGCGCCGTCAAGAAATAATGACACCCGGCAAGATGCCTGTTTGCCCTATTTTTAAGTGGTTTACCAAGACTTTTTTAAAGTAAGTTCCTAAAGTATCAATAACCATGGGAGGGAAACCATCCATCCATCGTGAAGCTCCGTATATTTGTTTTTTCATAGGATAAGGTTTAATGGTTAAAAACACTTTGATTAGTAAGTCCCCGGTATTCTTACCGGGGGCTTTTTATTTTTTCCCCGCCTCTAGTAACTTCATGTCTGACAGCCAGTTAGCCATCAACTGTGGCCAGATGCGAACCTCCTTCAGATCAGAGCGATAGCCCATATTAAAACCGTGCTTACCCCCATTGAGGATGTGCGCCTCGACCGGCACGTTTGCCGCCCGGTATCTTTCCAGGAGACTGACGACCGGTACCGCACAGCAAGGGTCGTCGTTAGCTGCGATTAAAAAGGTCGGGGGAGCATCGGGTGGAATGACAGCCGGTACGCCCAGCGGTCCCGGATAGACCAATATTTGAAAATTTGGCCGGCCATTCAGCCGGTCGACCGGATCCGGAGCCGCCGGATCACCCAATCCCGGCGTATAGGCTAATATATCCGCGACTTCTCCACCCGCAGAAAATCCCATCGTCCCGATCCTTCCGGTATCTATACCCCACTCTGCTGCCCTGCTACGCACCAACCGCATGGCCCGATAAGCATCCTGTCGCGTTGTTTTCTCAAACGTATATATCGTCGAGTCCTCCCGGAACAACCGGTACTTGACGATAAAAGCCGCGACGCCAATACTGTTGAGAAATCTTGCAGGATCCCGGCCTTCGGCATTAAACACCAGCAGCCGGTGACCACCGCCCGGAAAGATCACTACGGCAGCACCCGTCGCCTTGTTCTTCGGCGGAAGATATACAGTGATAGACGGATTGTGAATATTCTTCACCCAGTAGTCTTTCGCCTCTTCAGGCTCATTGCGGCGGCTCTCTGAACCCGGTGCGCCATTGGACCATAACGGAATCTGAATGGCGGTATCCTGAGCATGGCCAGTGGATGGAAAGAGGGCCGATAATAAAAGAGCGAGAACAGCAATCAATCGAATAAGCTTCATTTTTCAAGTTTTATGATTAAAAGTTACTGAAGATTGGTCGATCGGCCATTCCTGGGTCGTAAATGCGATGAAAAAACACCCGCAAATGCAACGCTGTAGCGGATTACAGCCCTTTTACGGGGTGGCTTTACCATTCTTACAGGCCGGCAGCCGCTCGTCAGTTCAAATTTACCGATCAGACCCATATTTTGACACTCACACACCTATTTTGCCGTTCATCACAGGTCCTTTGCCGTCATTGGACAAAAAAAACCGTCCATGCCGGATGTATTAGCGTCGAGGGGCAAACTGCTATTATCTTTACTCCATCAAATCAAACGGAGCATTGTCTCCTACTAAAATGAAACATCTTCCACTGGGTTGACGGCATTCGCAACAACCCATTTTCTCCCAACATTTCTCAGCCAACAGAAATTTTCTTAACCGTCGCCTTGCCTGCATAAGGCAGGAGCGGCATTGTAACCTTTACTTTCTAACTGACCTGACATGAAAAAATTAATCGGGGTAATCGCTATCCTGCTAACCCTACTCCTCACCGTGATCTACCGTCAACTGACGCATCACAGCGTCAAGGCAAAACCGGAGACATCTTATGTCCCCCGGGTCCTGCAGGATGGGATATTTCTCACCGCTTTGCTGATGCAGTAAATTCTTTTCGTCTTCCCGCCGTTTACGGCCTCCATGGGCCGTAGAGGCCGGGCTATGCCCGGTAAAAAACATACAACTATGGCCAACCTAGGTAAAAAAATTCTGTCCGCCTTTATGGAGGTGACGGAAGAAAAGAAAGAAAGCTCCGCTACGGATGCCGGACATGCGAACGTCAAACGTGCGAACGATGAGGTTGCATATGCAGGTGCACAGGAATTGGGAGCTGCAAATGCAGGTTTGGACGCAGGCAGGCAGCCGGACGAGCGGTTCGCCGGGCATTTCGACCAGCTGCTGAATGAAGCTAATATCCCCGGTCCGGATTACTACGAGTTCTCCCGCATGATAGGCGCCATGCAAGGCATACCCGACGAGGGAGCCCGCTACAGCGTGGCCTTCGCCGGCCTGCAGGTCCAGGGACTCGACAAAAAACGGCTGCTGACAACTGCCGGTGAATACCTGCGGATACTCACCGCCGATGCAGGCCAGTTTCAACAGACGGTGGACGCAGCCCTGCAGGAAAAAGTACACGGCAAGGAAAAGGAGGCCGAAGAAAAGGCCAGCCGCATCCAGGCCCTGTCACAGGAAATCCTGCAGCTACAGCAGCAGATCAGCGCCTTGCAGGCGGAAGTGCGCGCCAACAAAGACAAGCTGACAGGCGGCAGCAACGCCTATACCGCTGAAAGCCAACGTCGGCAACAACAGATCAAAAACGATATCGACAAAATAAATCAATACATCCACTAACAATAAAACCAAACGACCATGAACAATCTCATCCAAAAAACAAAGACCCCCGGCTGGTGGAGCGAACCTAAGAACATCGCCACCGCGATCGTCGTCCTGTCGCTGCTGGCAGGCGCGACCTACGGATTTCTCACGTATGTGCTGCCCTGGCTGGTGAAGGTGACCTGGAGCCTGGTGAACCTCGTGATCGGCGGCGTCGTCTGCGGCCTGCTGCTGATGATCGTCACCAACCGGAAGTTCTGGCGGGCCATGAAGTACTTCTCGGAATTCATCGCCAACTGTTCTATCGGCCTGGCCATCGAGCTGAACCCTTTCAATATCCTGCAGGCCAAGATCGACCAGGGTTATAAGGACAGGGACACCTTGTACAAACAGTCTGCCCGGCTGAAAGGCAAGCAAAGCGAACTCGTCGAAAAGCTCGATGAAAAAGAAAAGGAACTGCAGCTGAACATTCAGAAAGTGAAGATCCTGCAATCCGAAAAAGGCCCCGGCCGGCAAGTCAACCTGTACACGAACAATGTCATGCGTTGCCGGGAATACATGGACAACGTGACACCCATCGTCGCCGACTTAAACAAGCTGATCCGGTTCGCCGACGCAGCCTATGAAGAAAGCGGCGTCATGCTGGAAGATGCCAAACTGGACCTGGAAGCCAAGAAGGACCTGTACTATTCCGTGACCACCGGGCTGTCAGCAGTCACCAGCGCCATGCGCGCCTTCAAGGGTGATGATGAGCTGAACCAGGATGCGGAAAAAGCGCTGGCTCTGCTGAAGGTCAGGATCGGAGAAAAGATCGGACATATCAAGTCGGCCATCGATGTCACGTCGAAATTTATGGACGACCAGGTACTGGAAGACAAGGCCAAATCCGCGCAAGCCATCGAGCTCATCAATGGGTTCGACCTGGGTAAGGATTTCCATTACACAGGCGCGTCGGGGAGTGGCGCGTCTGATGGAAAAGGCGATAAAGGCCGGCTGAAGGATGTGTCGGTAGATCGCTATAAAGGATTATTGGATTGATCGCCGCGATCGTGTGGAGGCATTATAAAAAATTTTAAAACCATTAAAATCAAATCATATGTCAGTCAAATTAAAACCCGCCGGAAAATTCTTATTAATCGCCATCGTCGTTGCCGCGGGCATCGTCAGTATCAAATGGTACCAGGCAAGGCCTAAAGAAGCCGGCAAGGCCGTAGAAGTGGGTAAGGTAACGTTACCCGATGCCCCTGAAGCCTCGCTGAACGATCATGCTGTCCTGCTGCCTCTGCCCTCTTCAACCGAAGCCGTCAATGGCGGTACGCTAATCAACTGGGAACGTATGGCGTGGAATGCTCAGTTCTCCGGGATGTATGCCAATGGCGGCGTCAGGACAACCAAAGGTTCGTTGTTCGACGATGCCCATCTCGACATCACCTATATCCGGCAGGACGATTGTAACAAGCAGATGGCGGACCTGGTGAAGTTTGCCGGTCAATATAAGACCAACCCGAATACGCCGGCCGTGCTGGTGTCTTTCATGGGTGACGGGATGCCTGCCTTCATGACGGCCCTGTCGAAAGAACTCGAGCCGCTGGGAGCGGAATACCAGCCGATCATCCTACCGATCGCACACGGTAAATCTTTCGGGGAAGACCAGATCATGGGTCCGGTATCCTGGAAGCAGGACCCGCATAATGCCGTGGGTAAATGCGTCGCGGGGGTGCTGCGTGACGGAGACGTCAACATCCTGCTGAAATGGGCCGGCGACAACGGGATCAAAGTGAACCCCGATGAAACGACTTATGACCCTGAAGCCGTCAACCTGATCGCCGCCAACGACTTCCTGGATGCGCCGAATAAGTACATCACAGGATACATGGAGAAAAGAAAGATCATCGTGAATGGTAAAACGACCGGCCAGGATACGACCGTCGGCGTCGATGGCGTAGCCACCTGGACACCCGGCGATGTGAATGTCGCCACAAAGAAGGGCGGACTGGTCACGATAGCCAATACCCGACAGTATGCCAGCCAGATGCCTGTCGAGACGATCGCTATCAAGAAGTGGGCCTATGACCACCGGACGGACGTCGAGAATATGATCATCGGACTGGCTCAGGCCGGCGACCAGGTCAGGTCATTCACCGAAGCCCGGAAGTTCGCCGCCGAGGTAAGCGCCGAGGTCTACCAGGAGCAAAATGCGGCCTACTGGCTGAAGTATTACAACGGCGTGGAAGAAGCCGATGTCCAGGGGTTGACGGTACACCTGGGAGGTTCTGCCGTCTTCAACCTGGCGGATATGGCCAACAGCTATGGGTTGGGTGCGGACAAGGTGGATAGGTATAAAGCTGTGTATAATACGTTCGGGAATCTGATGGTCAGAATGTATCCTTCGATCATGCCCAGCTATATCCCCTATGAAAAAGCGGTGGATAAATCCTTCCTCTTAACGGTGAT
>JAMFSL010000131.1 GCA_026225275.1 Puia dinghuensis | reverse complement strand
CATTACTTAATTGCTAAACTTTTGCTTTATGACCATTCAACGATCGCTTACCATAATGGTAAGTCTCCTCCTCCTTTGCGTACTATTTACACAAACAGCATTTTCCCAAACAAAAACAGTTAAAGGCAAGGTTACAGATGATAAAGGTCTTCCCATCCAGGGAGCAACCGTCACTGTAAAAGGTTCTAAAGTCGGAACCTCCACCGATGCCGCCGGCTCATTTTCCATTAACGTACCCGACGGCTCTTACGCTCTGACGGTCAGCTCTGTCGGCTTTTCCGAACAGGACGTCAGCGTCGTCAACCAGACAACGGTCAGCGTCTCCCTGGTCTCTACCTCTCAATCACTCAATGACGTGGTGGTCATCGGTTACGGTACCGCCAAAAGAAAAGATCTGACAGGCGCTGTATCGACAGTCACGGCTAAAGACTTTAACCAGGGGCTGATAGCCGCCCCTGATCAGCTCCTTACCAATAAGACCCCCGGCGTGGAAATCACGACCGGCAGCGGTCAGCCAGGTGTAGCCCCCACGATCAGGATCAGGGGTACCAACTCCATCCTCAATACCGGCAACCCGCTGGTAGTCGTTGACGGAGTCGAGCTGGATGGCAGAGACGCTACTCCCGCCCTCACCCTCGGCGGATCGATTGGCTTCGGTACGGTAGTACCTTCCAATCCGCTGATGTACATCAATCCTTATGACATCCAGTCGATAGATGTATTGAAAGATGCATCCGCCTCCGCTATCTACGGATCGAGAGGCGCCAGCGGGGTCATCGTGATCACCACCAAGAAAGCGTCTTCAGGACCGGTCAAAATGGAAATCGGAACAAGCTGGGGCGATAACCTCGGTTACATGAAAACTGATGACCTCATGACTGCCAGCCAGTTCAGAAGCAAATTGCAGGAATATGGATCGCAGGATACAACTTTACACACCTTCGATTACGGCTCTTCTGTCAATGCCCTGAAAGCGGTTGAACAGCATACCATCTCTCAAAACTATAATCTGGCCCTCAGCGGCGGCAACGAGAACGGCAAGTTCCGCGCCTCTTTCTTAGGCTCTAACCTGGAAGGTCTGCTCAAAAGCACCGACCTGTCCAAATACATCGGTACCCTCAGCGGTACTTACAAATTCTTTGACAAGCACTTCACCCTGGACTTCGGCTTGATCGTAGGGCATACAGATCAGCAACAGCCCCTCATCACCAATACCGCCGGCTCCCAGGGCCAGCTGATGCAATGGATACTCCAGTGGAATCCTACTCAGCCCTTTTACCTGCCTAGCGGTGTCCTCAATAATAATCCAGGCAGCGGTCAGACCAATCCTATCGCCGCCCTCCAGGCCTACAGCGATATGTCGCATGTGACCACCGTCCTGGCCAATATATCGGGTACGGTGGATATCCTCAAGAGCCTGTCTTATAAGTTCACCTACTCGCTCAACGACGGAAGCGGCAGCCGCTACACGAACGCTTATGGATGGGTGGATAACGAACAGGGAATCTCCGGTGTTGGCGTCGGCGTCATCGGGAACGCCAACCTGAACTCCCAGACTATCACTAATGTCCTCAACTTCCACTCCGATCTTAGCGACAAGCTTCGCTTCGAAGCCCTCCTCGGCGAAGAAAGCTGGGTGACCCGTTACAGCGACATAGCCTACCAGGGAACAGGTTTCGACATTAATAACACCCTGGCTACCCGGGTAAACATTCCCAATACCAGCCAGCTGACGGATGCGGCCACCTTTGTGCCAACACCCGCTGACCCCTCCAATCCTACGGTGTCTATACAATCCTATTTCGCCCGCGCCGTCTTCAACTGGTCCGATAAATATTATCTTACCGGTACGTTCCGCGCAGACGGTTCCAGCAAGTTCGGATCTAACAACAGATACGGCTATTTCCCCTCCGCAGCCGCCAGGTGGGTCATCAGCAATGAAAATTTCATGAAGGGATCCGTCTTCAGCCAGCTGGCACTCCGCGGCTCATGGGGTGAGACCGGCGACCAGGGCTTCCCGGCCGGCGCCGCTCAGGCTCAATTCACCCTCCCGCTGAACGCCTCCATCGGCCAGATCAACGTTCCTAACCCGAACCTCAAATGGCAGCAGACCGCTACGACGGATATCGGTCTCGACTATAGCTTCCTGAATGGCCGCGTCTACGGCGCCATCGATTACTATCGGAAGAACACCACGCAGATCATCGACCAGAAAAATGCCATTCAGCCGGCACCAAGCGGCACAGAATTCATCAATATCCCGGCCAATCTCTACAACACCGGGGTCGAATTCTACATCGGCGCCGCCATCGTTCAACATAGCGATTTCACCTGGAATGCAGCATTCAATATCTCTTACAATAAGAACCTGCTGAAGAATTTCACCCAGGCGCCCATCCAGACCGGTGACGTCAGTGGACCAGGCCTGTCCAGCACCTACGCGCAGGAGATCGCTAATAACCACCCCCTCGATGTATTCTATCTGCCGCATTATTACGGTTCGAATAAAGCCGGCGGGGACAGCGTTAGCGCCACTTCCCAATATGGTGCAGATCCTAACCCGCACGTCCAGCTGGGCTTCAGCTCTAATTTCACCTACAAGCACTTCTCGCTGGTGGTCAACTTCGGCGGTACTTACGGCTATAAAGTGTACAATAACACCGCGATTGCCGTCACCAGCCTCTATAACTTCGCCAAAGGATTCAATACCAGCCTGAAGGCCTTCACGCCGAATGCGAATGTTTCCGCTGCCGACGTAGTATTATCGGATAGGTATGTTGAAAATGGTTCTTTCCTGAAGCTGAGAAATGCCTCGCTGAGCTATAATTTCGGCGATGTCGGTAAATATGTTCATAACCTGAATGTCTTTGTCACCGGAACGAACATCTTCATCATCACTAAGTACAAAGGGTTCGATCCTGAAATCAACGTCGATCACAACAATAATAATATTCCGTCGCGCAGTATGGACTACCTATCCTACCCCACTCCGCGTATTCTGTCAGCCGGCCTGAATGTATCATTGTAAAACCCAGCAAATTCAAGTATATGAAAATATATAACGTCATAAAAACTTTAACCTTCGCCCTGGCTGGCACCCTTGCCATTTCAGGATGTACGAAGCTACACGAAACCCTCACTAGTGCCCTCACTGTACCCGAATCAGCAGAGTTTAGCCCCCTCTTCCTGGCACAGGCTTATACCGATATCGGCCTCGTCTGGGATGACCCCAGCAATGTAAGCCAGGCGGAAGAAGTGACAGGTGATGATGTCTTCCTTCCCGTCCGGGGTGGTGACTGGTCCGATGGCGGCGAACACATCGCCCTGCATCAGCATACCTGGGTAAGACAGGATGGTACGACCGCCTTATTCGAAACCTTGTGGGAAGGCCTGAACAAGATGAGCTACGATGCCACCTCTGTGCTGGGCACCAACGGTACTGCAGACCAGCTGGCCCAGGCAAGATTCATCAGAGCGCTGGCCTGTTACCAGCTACTGGACTTCTTTGGTCAGTTTCCCCTGCGCCAACCCACCGGACCCAGTTCCAACCTGCTCACCGCGCCGCCCGTCTATTCAGGTGACAGCGCGGTTCAGTTCATCGAGGCTGAATTGGACACCTGCATCATGAACCTCAATCCTTCCAATGGCACCTCGATTGCCAACCAGGATGCTGCCAGGACATTGCTCATGAAGGTATTACTCAACCGCGGCGCCTTTGATACCCGGGCTACACCCACCTTCGCTGCCGCAGATATGCAGGAGGTGCTCACCCTCGGCAATACCGTTCTTAATAACTCTTCCCACTACCTGGACACGAACTATTTCAATATGTTCATTCCGAGTAACAGCAGTGACCCGGAGACGATCTTCTCGCTGGCCAATACTGTCCTTAATAAGACAAATGGTACGACCAACTATACCAATATGCAGAACCGCTGGTTCGCTACCGGGCATTACAACCAATATGACGCCCTTGCCCCCAATTCCGGCTGGAACGGCTTCTCCATACCGGGTGAATTCTACAATTCTTTTGGCGTCAATGGTAACACGCTCACTCAAACACCCGTAGACACTAGCTACGACCTCCGCCTCGGTGGCAGATACATGCCAAATGTAACAAGTGCCTCCGGCATAAGACCCGGCATCGAAATTGGCCAGCAATACAGTGAGGCCTTTATAACGGGCTCGACCACCATTCACGTACAGGACTCAGACCGTCTTCACCACCTCCTGATCTATACCAACGGGGAAGAAGTTCCCCCCACGATCGACGTGACCGGCCTGGCGAGTGTAGAGACTGCTGGTTTCCGCGCCATGAAGTACTCACCGGACTTTTCCCAGGGCAAGACATCCTATGCAAACCCCGGCAATTATTACATCATGTTCCGCCTGGCAGACGTTATGCTCATGGTCGCCGAAGCTGAAATGCGCACCGGTGACAACACAGACGCCCTTACCCTGGTCAATAAATTAAGAACAGCGAGAAAAGCGCCTCAAATCACAAGCCCATTCACTCTGCAGCCTGTTAGCGCTAACATTTACGAGGCCAATAACCTGCTGTCAGAAAGAGCTCGCGAATTTTGGTGGGAAGGACAGCGCCGCACGGATCTTATCCGCTTTGGCCTCTTTACCGAAGCCTGGAGACTGAAATCCGCCGACAATGGGATCCGGTATACGTTCCCCATTCCGTTGGATGATCTCTCCACGAATCCCAACCTGCAAGCTAACATCCAGGGAACGACTTATTAATCGTCCATCAAGCTCATAGTAAAAGAAAGGTCATTAACTTTAATGACCTTTCTTCTTTTTATCGCATGCCAATGACGACTATCTTCAGGACCATCGCCGCCTCCCTGCTTCTCTTGACAGGTATGTTATCATGCACCCACCAGTCTGCCCACCCGCCCCTCTTCACCCTCCAGACGAACACCGGCATCGACTTCTCCAACACGGTCGTGGACAACCAGCAGGAAAATATCCTCGGAAACCGGAATTTTTACAACGGCGGCGGCGTAGCCATCGGCGATATTAACAACGACGGACTGCCTGACATCCTCCTCACCTCGAATATGGGCGAGAATAAACTCTATCTCAATAAAGGCCATTTCCATTTCGAAGACATCACCGCTAAAGCCGGCCTCCATCAGGACAGCATGTGGAGTACCGGCGTCACCTTCGTCGATATCAATGGCGACGGCTGGCTGGACATCTACATCTGCAGCTCGGGCCATATGACCACAGGCCATCGGAAAAATCAGCTGTACATCAACAATCACGACAACACTTTCACCGAAGAAGCCGCCCGATACGGCCTCGATATCTCGGCCTATACCACCCAGGTCTCTTTCTTCGATTACGACGGCGACGGCGATCTCGACTGCTTCATGATCGATAACAGCCCTCTTCCTATAGATTCCCTCAATACTGCCGCCAAACGTGATCTCCCCGAAGCCGAATGGCCTGTCGCCCCGAACCTCAAAGGCGGCGGTGACCACCTCTTCCGCAATGACAACGGCCACTTCACGGAAGTGACCCGACAGGCTGGGATCCATGGCACCCTGATGAGCTTCGGCCTCGGCGTATCGGTCGGCGATATCAATGGCGACGGCTATCCGGATATCTATGTGTCGAACGACTCTTACGAACGCGACTATCTTTACATCAACCAGCGCAACGGCACTTTTAAGGACGAGATCGAAGACTATATGGGTCACATCAGCTTTTCCTCGATGGGCGCCGACCTCGCGGATATCAATAATGACGGCTGCCTGGACATCTTCACCACCGATATGCTGCCGGAAAGCGATTCCCGGCTGAAGACCCTGGGTGAATTCGATGATATCGCTCTATATAATAATAAGCTCAGGGCAGGACTCTATCGCCAGTATACGAAGAATTGCCTGCAGCTCAATAATCGCAACGGCCAGTTCCTCGACATTGCGGATTACAGCGGCGTATCGGCTACGGACTGGAGCTGGGGCGCATTGATGTTCGATATGGACAACGACGGCTACAATGACATTTTTGTCTGCAATGGTGTCAATAAGGATGCCACCAACCTTGATTTCAGGGAGTTCTTAGACAATGTCGTCATTCGAAATATGATCCAGACTGGTAAAAAAGAAGATATCGGGTCTGTCCTCAGCAACGTCCCCGCGGGTCCCCTGCTACATAAGGCCTACAAAAACCTGGGCGACCTGCATTTCGCCGACGTAGGCCAGTCCTGGGGATTCGTACAGCCCTCTTCCGCCAACGGCGCAGCCTACGGCGACCTCGACAATGACGGCGCCCTCGACCTCGTGATCAATAACGAAAACGGTCCCGCCTTTGTCTACAGAAATGAGGCCCGCGAGCTCAACCATAATCATTACATCGGTATTTTCCTCAAAGCTCAATCTCCGAATACTTTCGCCATCGGCAGTAAAATAGCCGTCTACAAAGACAGCCAGATCTTCTATCGTGAAGTCATCCCCAGCCGCGGCTTCCAGTCTTCCACAGACTACAAGCAGATCATCGGTCTGGGCCGGCTCACCGAAGTAGACTCTATGGTCATTACCTGGCCCGACAGATCAACCACCACCATCCCACATCCGGCCCTCGACACGGTTCACATCATCCGTCGCCAGGATGTCAGGGCCTCTCCCCCCTCGGGCGCCATAGCCTCCCTCGAACGTCAAAGGCTTACCGTAGGCGGTGGCGACGGCGCCCCCATCCCCGCGGGTGCTATCGCAGCCCGTACCCCCCCCCTCCGCACTATACTATACACCGTGCCCAGCAACTTCGATAAACACCAGGAGGCCCCCTACATCGACTTCAACTACGAACATAACTTACCGAAAATGCTTTCCCGTGAAGGGCCGAAAGCCGCCGTCGGCGACATCGACGGCGATGGCCTCGAAGATATTTACATTGGCGGGACTGTCGGACATCCCGGTCAGATCTACCTCCAGACTCAACCCGGCATCTTCACCAAAAAGCCGGAACCCGCCTTTGACCCCTTCAGCGACTTCGAAGATGAGGCCGTACTTTTCTTCGATGCCGACAACGATGGTGATCTCGATCTGCTCGTAACCCCCGGCGGAAACGCCCATCCCTCCTTCAGCCGCCAGATGCAATTCAGGCTGTTCAAAAACGACGGCAAAGGAAATTTCACCCTCGATGCGAATGCCTTTCCCATGAATAAAGATGGAATGAACACCGCCATCGCCGTGGCAGGGGATTTCAATCATGACGGCTACCCCGACCTCTTCATCGGCGGTAGAAGCCAGCCCCGTGAATATGGCTCGTCCCCCCGCTCCTTCCTCTACCTCAATGATGGCAAAGGCCATTTCACGGATATCGCCGCCACAAAGAATCCTGACCTTGCCCGCATCGGCATGGTCACCGGCGCCGCCTGGGCAAATGTCATCGGAGATACCGCAAAAGAATTGATCATCGCCGGCGAATGGATGGCCCCCAGGATCTTCTCCTGGCAGGATGATCATTTCGAAGAGGTTAAAACCAATCTCTCTGATAAGCTGGGCTGGTGGCAGTCCATCGCCATAGCCGATGTCAACGGCGACGGTAAAATGGACCTGATCCTGGGTAATATCGGTGAAAACTTTTACCTCCGGCCCGATTCGGTCAACCCGGTCAAATTATGGATCAATGATTTCGATCAAAACGGAATCGTAGATAACATCCTGACCAGGACGGTCGACGGAAAAGATGTCCCGGTATTCCTCAAAAATGAGCTGGAACAGGAACTGCCATCCCTGAAAAAGAAAAACCTCCGTCACTCGGACTATGCCAGACAAACGATCCAGGATCTTTTCTCCTCCGATATCCTCAGCCATGCCATCGTCAAACAATTCAATGAGCCCAGCTCTATTATCGCCATCAATAACGGCAACGGGCAATTCAGCATCCAAAAATTACCGGCCATGGTGCAATTGTCCTCGGTCAATGCCATTGAATGCGCGGATATCAATGGCGACGGCTTCCCCGATCTGGTGCTGGGCGGCAACGAATTCGGCTTTCTGCCCCAGTTCGGCAGGCTCGACGCCAGCTTTGGTCATGTACTCCTTAATGACGGCAAAGGCGGGTTCACCTGGATCGATCCCAGACGCTCCGGCCTGCAACTACCCGGACAGATCAGGGACATCGGCAAAATAACCGACAAGGATAAGACGTATTTTTTGTTTCTTCGCAATGACGAAAACCCGGCCCTATACCTTATGGATTCACTGCCCAACAAATGATGAAGCATATTTTTACCATTTTATCTCTCTCTTACCTTCTCGGCTTGTCAGGCTGTACCCCCCACGCGCCTCAGTCCCCCCTGTTCGAAATATTGGACCAGGACAAAACAGGTATCGATTTTAATAATAAACTCACCCCTACTCAGCAATTCAATGTATTTAAATACATGTATTATTTCAACGGAGCGGGTGTCGGAGCGGGCGATTTTAATAATGACGGCAAGATTGACCTGTTCTTCGCCGCCAACCAGGGTGACGACAAACTATACCTCAACCAGGGCGGACTCAAATTCAAAGACGTCACCGCAGAGGCAAAGATCCCCGAAGATGGCGGCTGGTCGACAGGCGTGTCCGTGGTAGACATCAATAACGACGGCTTGCTGGATATCTATATCTGCCGGGTCGGCAACTACGAAACCCTCCACAGCCGTAACCAGCTGTTAGTCTGTCAGGGCATCGACAACAACGGCGTGCCGTTCTATAAGGACGAGGCCAAAGAATATGGGCTTGATTTTTCCGGCTTCTCCACTCAGGCCGTCTTTTTCGATTACGACGGCGACGGCGACCTGGATATGTACCTGCTCAACCACCTCCCGCATCAGAATGGCACCTATCACCCCCGCGACGAAATGCTGCATACCAGCAACCCGCTTTCCGGCGACCGGCTCTACCGTAACGACGGCAACAAATTCACCGATGTCACCGCAGCATCCGGCATCAACAGTTCCGCACAGGGATATGGTCTGGGCATCGTCGCAGCGGATATCAATCTCGACGGCTATCCCGACTTATATATTGGCAACGATTTTCACGAGAACGACTACCTCTACATCAACCAGAAGAACGGCACTTTCAAAGATGAGAACAACGACCATCTCATGCACACAAGCAAATTCTCCATGGGAGTCGATGCAGCCGACATCAACAATGACGGCTTCCCGGACCTCATGACGGTCGATATGCTGCCTTATGACCCCACCATGCTGAAAAGCTCGGATGGAGACAACACCTATGACATCTTCAAACTAAGGCTTAGGCTGGGTTATAACTATCAGTACAGCAGGAATAACTTACAGCTGAACCGTCGCAACGGGATGTTCAGCGAAGTGGGGCTGTATGCAGGCATAGCCGCCACCGACTGGTCCTGGTCTCCCCTCTGGTTCGATTTCGATAATGACGGGGTGAAAGATCTGTTCATTTCCAACGGCATCCCAAGACGATTAAACGATATCGACTACATTAACTTCCTCTCCAACCGCGAACTACAGGAAAAAATGCAATCGGGAAGCCAGGATCAGCAGGATCTGGATGTAATACAGAAATCCCCCCAGATAAAAATACCCAGTAAATTCTTTCAAAACAACGGCGACCTGCAGTTCACCGACCTTGGGGACCGGATCGGTAATGCCAAACCCGCCTTCTCCGACGGCGCCGTATATGCAGACCTGGATAACGACGGCGACCTGGATATCGTCGTCAATAATATTGACGAGCCCTCTATGCTATATGTCAACCGGAGCAACGATAAAAAAGACAAACCCTTTACGGAGATAAAATTGAAAGGCGCCCAAAAAAACATCAACGCCCTGGGGGCAAAAGTGATCGTCTTCGCCAATGGCAGCATCCGCACGTATGAAAAATATCCTGTACGCGGGTTCATGTCCAGCGCGGAAACGCCTATTCATATTGGGTTAAACAAAACGACGGTCGATTCTGCTTTTTTAGTCTGGCCTGACAATACCTTCCAGCCGATCCGCCTGGATAGCGCTCATCCGTGGTTGAACTTCACCTGGCAGTCGGGATTGCCGAAATTTGACTACGGCCTGATCACCCGTCATTGGACGAACCCTACGCGCCCGATAAAGAATATTACCGCCGAAACTAACCTGCTGTACAAACACCAGGAAAATGAGTTCAATGAATTCGATCGCGAACCGCTGATCCCACACATGCTCTCGACAGAAGGACCGGGACTCGCCGTCGGCGACCTTAACCGCGATGGATTGGACGATGTGTTTATTGGTTCTGCCCGAAATACAAAAAGCGTTATTTTTCTCCAGGATAAATCCGGCAAATTCATCAAAACAAGCCAGCCGGACCTCGAAAAAGACAGCGCATACGAAGATGTGGATGCCTGTTTCGCCGACGTCAACCACGATGGCAACCCCGATCTGATCGTCGCCAGCGGCGGTAATGAATTCTATGGACCGGATCCCCACCTGACTCCCCGCGTCTATCTCAATGACGGTAAAGGAAATTTCACCAAACGAAATAACGCTTTCGATACATTGTATATCAACGCCTCCTGTGTCGTAGCCTCTGATTTCAACGGCGACGGATATGCGGACCTGTTCATCGGCGGCAGATCGGTACCCTATAATTATGGGCAGATCCCCCGTTCTTACCTGTTGCAGAATGACGGCACAGGACATTTTACCGATGTGACGGCCGCCCTCGCCCCCGACCTGCCCAATATCGGCTTCGTCACGCGTGCGCTCTGGTTCGATCTTGACAAAGATGGACAGAAGGACCTCCTGCTCTGCCTGGAATGGGGTGGCATCGTCGCCTTCATGAACCATGGCGGCCATTTTACCAAAAAGATCCTCACCGATAAAAAAGGCTGGTGGAATTTTATCCTGCCCGTTGACCTCGATGGCGATGGCAATATCGACCTCATCGCCGGCAACCTCGGCCTTAACTCCAAGCTGAAAGCCTCGGAAACCCAGCCGGTGCGCATGTACTATTATGATTTTGACGGCAACGGAAAGAAGGAACAGATCCTGACCTATTACCTCGGTGGTCACGAAGTGCCTTTTGCTACTCTGTCGGAACTGGCAAAACAAATGCCCGGGCTCAAAAAGCAGTATCCCAATGCCGGAGATTTTGCCAGGGCATCGCTGACTGATCTTTTCTCGTCCGACAAGCTCGCCGCCGCCGACGTATTTACAGCCGACTATTTTTCGAATGCCGTGCTCATCAACCATGGCAACCTCAATTTCACCGTGCAGCCTTTACCCTGGCAGGCTCAGCTCGCGCCATACCGCGACGCCGTAGTGGTGAATGCCAACAATGATAGCCTCCCGGATATCTTACTGGTCGGAAATTATTATGAAAACAATATCCAGATGGGACGTTACGATGCCGATTTCGGAACGATACTGGTAAACAAAGGGAAAGGCGCCTTCACCGCCGAAAGCATCAATGGCCTGCCGATCAAAGGCCAGGTCCGGCATATCAGCAGGATCGGCGTGGGGAAGAAAGAGGCCTTTATCCTCGCCAGGAATAATGACAGCACGATGCTCATCCAATTCAACGACCGGTAATCTATGTGATAGGCGCACAAACCATCGTCACCCATTTGGTCGTATCCTGTTCCTGCCGCCGGTCGGTGATCAGGCATTGATAAGGCATGGCTATAATGGTTGCATTGATATCCAGCCTGTATTTTGACATCTG
>JAMFSL010000130.1 GCA_026225275.1 Puia dinghuensis | reverse complement strand
GGCGCAGCCAGGTCTGCAGTCGGCGCAGGTCGGCATCTGTCTGTATGACCCGGGCAAGGCCGCGTATCTATACAATTACCAGGGAGATAAGTACTTCATTCCGGCCAGTAATACAAAGCTTTTTTCCCTGTACGCCGGGCTGAGTTACCTGGGCGATTCCCTGGTAGGCATGCGATACAGGATCACCGATACAGCACTCTTCGTAATGCCTTCAGGCGATCCGACCTTCCTTCATCCTGCATATGCCGCACAGCCGGTTATCGACTTCATGAGAAGGGTGGGTAAGAATATCTGGCTGATAGACAATAACTGGCAGGACAATGGCCTTGGCAGAGGCTGGGCCTGGGATGACTATAACGATGACTATGCCCCCGAACGCAGCCCATTCCCGATCTACGGCAATCTGATCCATTGGGTACAGGACCGGCCGAAAGGCAATAGCAATGATCCTTTTGGCGCTTCTGCCTCGATTTATTCTATCCCGGAAGTGGATTGGGAAGTGAAGTTCACGACGGATACGACAAAAAAGAACTTTTTTGTTCACCGGTATCGCGATCAGAATGTCTTCGAAGTCACGGAAGGAAAGGAAGACCACAAGGAGCAGTATATACCATTCATTACCGATGGATTGGCATCGGCAGCTTTGTTGCTGAAAGATACGGCCGGTAAGCCGGGAGGCGTCAAACATCTGAAGTTGCCCTCTACCATCTGGGACATCATTCATTCCAGGCCTGTAGACTCCTTGTTCCGGCCCATGATGTACAACAGCGATAATTTCTTTGCCGAACAGACCCTTCTGATGGTGGGTAATGAAGCGTGGGGCACGATGAACGATGCCCACACCATCGACTATCTGTTGCAACACGACCTCGATTCTCTTCCGCAGAAACCTAGCTGGGTGGACGGATCCGGGCTCAGCCGCAATGACCTTTTCACGCCCCAGGATTTTGTCTGGATCCTGAATAAACTGCAGCAGAAATTCGGTCTGGCCCGCATGGAGCGACTCCTTCCCACCGGGGGCACCGGTACGCTGTCCTCTTATTACCGGCAGGACAGCACCTTTATATATGCCAAGACCGGCAGTCTGACCGGCGTGGCAGCGCTCAGCGGCTACCTGGTCACTAAAAAGGGTCATTTGCTGATCTTTTCCGTCCTGGTCAATAACTATACCGGCAGTGGCGTCGCCGTCCGCCGCCAGATGGAAAAGCTGATCCACCGGATAAGAGATACGGATTGATGTGCGCCAGACCGGCGGGTCCGGAAAAATTCCCCTTTTTACCCAACGTTTCCCCCAGGCAACCCGTACGTGAGAGAGAACGAAACTCCTATCCTTTCACGCCAATGCAATTTTATGGGAAACAAATTTTACTTTTTATTTACTTTTTTACTGTTGTCAGGTCTGCTGTCCGTCAGGGCGCAGGATTCCTCCGCCTGCAACGCCAGTTTTACCGCCATCCCGTCGGGCAATCAGGTCTATTTCTGGGCAGCGGACTCCTTGCCCGGTGTCCTGCACCAGTGGAATTTCGGCGACAGTACGCAGACATCCACCGGCAATGCCATGATCATCCATACCTACGCCGGATCGGGAACGTTCATCGTTACCCAGACAGTGACGGACTCGGTGAGACACTGCCACAGCAGTTCATCCCAGCCGGTTTACATCCCCGGGGGTTCCCCCACACCTACCTGCTACGTCAGCATTAACGTCAGCGGAGACAGTTCCACTCACCTGTACACTTTTGCAGCGGTTCCGTCTGTGCCTCCCGGCGCTGTCGATACGATCACCTGGACGATCAACGGTACGCCTGCGGGGACTGGCGATAGCCTGAACAGGCATCTGTCCGCAGGAACCTACACTGTTTGCGCCACGATCAGCACGAGCCTGGGTTGCATGGTCCAATCCTGTGTAACGGTCGGTGGGTTGGATTCGATACCGTCCGTTCCACCACCGGACAGCGTTATGCCATCTCCACCGGATACCCTTCTGCCTTCGCCGCCGGACAGTATTCCGCCATCCGCACCGGACTCCCTTCTGCCGGCTGGATCGGACAGTCTTGCGAAAGGCAAGTTCATTCCGGCTTACCCTAATCCGGCGACATCGCAGGCAAACCTGGCGGTGACGCTAAACAATACGGCAACGATCTACATCCGGGTCTACAACAGCATGGGCAGCGAGATCTTATCTACTTCCCAGTCGGGATATCCGGGATCGAACTCAATCGTCATACCCGTAGCCAGTCTGCCGACAGGCATCTATTATGTACAGGTGCAGTATGGCAATACGGTATTGAAAAGCAAAATTCAAAAGATATAGATGATCAGATTGTCTGGCCGGGAAAACCAGGTGACGAGCCATAGCCATTGGATCCTTTAGAAGATGACATACAGATATTGATCCGGGGTTGTCTGAAGAACGACCGAAGAGCGCAGGAAGAGCTGTACAAGCGATATTATCCTGCGATGATGACTCTTTGTCTCCGCTATGTGCGGGAACGGAGCGATGCTGTAGAAGTGTTGAACGATGCGTGGCTGAAGATCTTTAAACAATTGGCCCGTTATGATGCTTTGAAAGGGGCCCTTTATACCTGGATGCGAACGATCGTGATCAATACGGCCCTCGATGCCTTGCGCAAGCAAAAGATGATCCGAAACCGCGAGGTGCAGGGAATCGATGAAGAGGCGCCGGGCATCGATAATGATGCGATTTCTAAACTAAGTGGTGACGAGTTGCTCGGTTTGATCAACCAGCTGCCCGTCACTACTCGTTTGGTATTCAATCTCTATAGTATTGACGGATTCTCTCACCGGGAGATAGCGGATATGCTGGGGATCAGCGAAGGGACCAGCAGGTGGCATCTCAGCGATGGCAGGCGGCAGCTAAAGCTAATCATTTACCTTATGGAATCTAATTCATGATGGAAAGGCACCAACATAACAACCTTTGGGCCGAAAAGCTATCGCAGGTATCCTTGCCGGACACGGGTACGGCATGGCTGGCGATGGAAGCGCTCCTTGATAAGGAGATGCCGATGGGTTGGAGAAGGGACAGAAGGCGCTGGCTCCTGCTGATCCTTCTGCTGTTGCTGCTGATAGGGGTCTGCAATTGTCCCGGGAGAGGGCGTTTTTCTGCCGTCACGTCGCGGTGGCGATGGCCGAAGGCCTTCCAATCCGTCGCGGTGGGCGATAAGATCGCCCACGGACCTTCGCCTGCGGCCGGTGAAACCCAATCGCCTCCAGCTGCCGGGAACCCGATACCTCCGGCCGGTAGGAACCCGATAGCTCCGACCACCAGGAACCCGATACCTCCAACCGGTAGCGGTGGTACTCCGTCTGTTTACAGTGGGTCATCCGTCCCCGCCGGTGCCGGTTCAACAGTCGTGCATCGCCCTTCTGTCGCCTTGCGTCCACCCAACGGCACAGGCAGCAGCACGCCTGCAACGAAAACTTTGCCGGCCGCGCCAAACGAAACTATTCATAACCGGTACACTTCTCATACCCATGATAAACGCGGGCGCCTGCAACCCGGATCGAAAAGAACAGTCCCGACAGAGTCTCCGGTCTCAGGTTTGACCAGGCGATCAATGTCGTCCAAGTCGCCGCCGTCGACTGGTTCATCCATCACAGGCTCACCGGCAATAGATTCCGCCGAAACAGATTCGCCGGGGGGCGGGACACCGTCGAAACACACGTCCGTGCCCGCGACAGCGCCCCCGGGGTCGACAGCCGCGACTACTCCGAAAAAGAAGGATAGCGTGGCCACTCCGGTTCGCAAGCCGGTTGTCAAGGACAGCACGCACAAGAAACCCGCGGCACCCCCCGTAGAAAAACCGCAGGAAGAAAAAGATCATGGCTGGGTGGTGGGCATCGGCCTCAACCAGTTCTTTCCGGTCGGCGGCCAAAGAGGATCGACCTATAATTCCGACGGCATCACGGGCACATTGAGTGACTATCTCCCGGTGCCGATGATCCGGTATTATTTCAACAAAAAGACCTACGTACAACTGGAGGCTCAGCTCAACACGCCGCAGCCCACGAAGAAAAATCTGGTTTTTAATTCCCCGCTGCCGGATACTGCCACCCAGCCTGGAAACACGATTGTAAGCTCGGCGACTATTCAGCAGCTTTATTATTTCAATATTCCCCTGAGTTTTCACTATGCGCTCACCGATAACCTGAACATCGGGACAGGCCTGCAGTTCTCGCATCTGAGTAATGCCATCGGTAATTTCGACAGCACGGTCACGAATGCGGTCACGTCCGCTGCGACGAATGCGGAGGATACAAAAAGCTTTAAAGGGGATACGCTGTTCCGGCGGATCAAGACTAATGAGTTCCGCTTTCTGGTGGACGTCAACTATACCTATAAGCATTTTGTGCTGGGACTTCGGTACAACCAGGCCCTGAGCAATTTCATCAATATCCAACTGCCGACCGGGGGGACGACCCAGGCACGGAACAGCTCGCTGCAGCTCTATCTGCGGTATATATTCCTGGATACACGGAAAAAGAAACCGAAGCAGCCGTAAGTGGCCTGCACGTTAACGGCCAAATAGTTTTTCAACGTAATCTTTCCTGAACTCGATATAAGTAGGATCACCACCGGGAGTGATATTGTGCTGTGCACAGGCGAACAGACTATCCACCAGCATCCGCATTTCTTTTTCGTCGAGTGTGTCGCCAGGCCGCACGGCCTTTTGTCTCGCCATGGTCCGGATCAGCTTTTCCCGCCTGGAAAAACGGATCTCACTGGTGAAATGTTTGTATTGCTCCAGCAGGTTTTCCAGGGTGGATTTTTCATCTCCCTGCCCTGTGTCTCCGGGACTGCCCTGAATAATGAAGCTATCCTTGCCAAATGGTTCGATCGTATAGCCTAGCGGCTGCAGATCGGGCAGCAACTCGCTGAGTAAGATAGCGTCCGGCGCGGACAGGGTCAAAGTAACGGGGAACAGGCTTTTCTGACTGGGAATGTGCTGGCCGGCCGCTGCTGCTATATACCGCTCATAGAGGATCCGCTCGTGTGCGGCCTGCTGGTGGACGAGAATAAAGCTGCGGTTAGTGGGGGTGACGATATACGTATTCAGCAATTGCTGCAGGGGTGCGCCCTCAATGGGTTGTATCTTCACCGTTGCGCCTGTCCGCTGTTCGGCGGAAGCCGTTTCAGCGCCGCCCACCACATCGCCTCCGGTCGTCGCCGGCCCTTCATAAAAATCCTTCCAATGGCGGAGCTCACTCTTATTCGTCGGCTCGATAAAATGCGCCTGGTTCTTCTGCGTGAACGTTTTGTACAAGGAAGACGAGGCCACTGCTGCAATCTTTTCTTCGGTGACCGGCTTGCTCACCGCATCGAGGCGCTGGATAGACGGGTCAAGATCGAAGTCCAGGGTCGGGGTAATGCTGAACTGGGCCAAAGAATGCTTGACTGCCGCCTGCACGAAAGCGTATACGACCCTTTCATCCTCGAATTTTATTTCCTGTTTGGTCGGATGAACATTGACGTCTATCTGCGTGGGGTCAAGGTCGATGAACAGCACATAGAGCGGAAAGCTTTCCGCCGGGATCATGTCCTTGTAGGCGCCCATTACGGCATGGTTGAGGTAGGCGCTTCGGATAAACCGGTTGTTGACGAACAGGTACTGATCGCCCCGCGTCTTCTTGGCCGTTTCTGGTTTGCCGACAAAACCATAGATATTCAGGTAATCGGTATTCTCTTGTACTGAGACTAATTTGGAGGCATGCGAGCTGCCGAGGATTTGTACGATGCGTTGTTTCAGGCTGCCTTTTTCGAGGTGCATCAGCTCCTGTCCGTTGGACGTCAGCGAAAAGAAGATCGACGGGAAAGCCAGGGTCACGCGGATGAATTCGTCGACGATATGCCGCATCTCCGCAGGGTTGGTCTTCAGGAAATTCCGGCGTGCAGGGACATTGAAAAAGAGGTTTTTCATGGCGATGCTGGTACCGGCCGGTGTGGCAACAGGTTCCTGCCGGATCACGCGGCTGTTCTCGATCCCGATGCTGATGCCCGTCTCATCTTCGGGCCGCCGGGTCTTCAGCTCGACCTGGGCGACAGCGGCGATAGACGCGAGGGCTTCACCACGAAATCCCATCGTGCGGATATGGAACAGGTCATCGATATTCCGGATTTTGGAGGTGGCATGCCGTTCGAAAGCCATACGGGCGTCTGTTTCGCTCATGCCTTTTCCGTTGTCGACAACCTGTATCAGCGCCTTCCCGGCGTCCTGGATAAACAGCCGGATATCGTCGGCTCCCGAATCTACTGCATTCTCCAACAACTCCTTCACGGCGCTGGCGGGCCGTTGAATGACTTCGCCGGCTGCAATCTGATTGGCGATGTTATCAGGCAATAAATGGATGATGTCTGGCAATTCTACCTTAATTTGTGTGCAATTTACGCCATACCTCCCGATATGAGAAAATTCACCCTGTTACTGATGCTGACGGCCGGTACACTCGGCGTTTATGCTCAACATGCTACTACTCTTTCCGCGGATGCCTGGGTGGACAGCGTTTTCAAAACCCTGTCACCCGATGAAAAGATCACTCAACTCATGGTTATCCGCCTTTCCGCCATCGACCCCGCAACCCACCGCCCAGTGTTCTATGATTCCGTGGCCGAAGAGGCAGTGCGGAAATACGATGTCGGCGGTATCTGCACTTTCCAGGGAGACCCCGTCGCACAGGCCAGTCACATCAATCACTTACAAGACATAGCAAAGACGCCGATCCTCTTCTGTATCGATGCGGAGAATGGGCTGGGGATGCGGATGGATAGTGTCCGGGGGCTGCCCCGGCAAATGATGCTGGGCGCCACGGCCGATCCTACCCTCATCTATCGTTATGGTCAGCTGGTTGGAGAACAATGTAAGCGAATCGGGATCCAGGTCAATTATGCTCCTGTCGTCGATATCAACAATAATCCGGACAATCCGGTGATCAATGACCGCTCATTCGGCGAGGATAAACAGAAGGTGGCTGCCTTCGGGGTGCAATATATGAAGGGTCTGCAGGATGTGGGAGTCATGGCTTGCGCGAAGCATTTTCCCGGTCACGGCGACGTATCGGTCGATTCACACCTCGACTTGCCGGTGATCAACAAGGACCGGCGCCAGCTGGACTCACTCGAGCTCTATCCTTTTCGTAAAATGTTCGAGGCAGGCGTCGGCAGCGTAATGATCGCGCATCTCTATATCCCGGCTATCGATAATACGCCCAATCAGGCCACCTCTCTTTCCTATAACAATGTCACCAAGCTCCTGCGCAAGCAGTTGCATTACGATGGGATCAGCTTTACCGACGCGCTGGAGATGAAAGGAGTGACGAAGTTCTATCCCGATGGCGACGCTGCCGTACAATCGCTGATAGCGGGCAACGATATGTTATGCCTTCCCGGCGACGTGACGCTCAGCCTGAATAAGATCAACGCTGCCATTACCGCAAAAAAACTCCGCTGGAAGGACATCGATGCCCGGGTGAAAAAAGTATTGTACGCCAAGTACACCTACGGGCTTGCTCAATGGCGTCCTGTCAGCACTGACCACCTGACTGCGGACCTGAATGCCGGAGTCGATGACATGCGCAGGGAAGTGGCGGAAAATGCCCTGACCCTCCTGCGCAATGACGATCCGACGGTGTTTCCGCTGCGTGGCGCGATGGTTGCGGGGACTGGCGGAGCGGCTGTTGCCGGTACGGGTCGCCAGGGCAAGAGCAAAAAGATCGCCTATATCGGAATGGGGTTGACGGAGGACAATGCCTTCAGCAACCGGATGCGCGCAGACTATAACGCGCATGTCTATTTCTTCGACTATAACCTCGACAGCGCCAAAGCCGTTGCCGCACTCGAATTGCTGAGTAACCGGTATGATGCGCTGGTCATCGGGCTCCATAACTATGCACGGTTCCCTGCCCGGAATTTTTTCATCAGCCGTCCTGTCACCTGGCTGCTGCAGCAACTGCAGCAAAAAGAGAAGTGCGTCACCCTGGTGTTTGGGAACCCCTATGCGATCCGCAATGCCTGCGATGCTAAAACACTGGTTGCCTGTTACGAAGACGATTCTACCACCCAGGAAGTGGCTGCCGATCTGCTGAACGGTAAATTCACTGCGAAGGGACATCTTCCTGTATCGGTGTGCGAACAATACAAGGCCGGTGCAGGCATTAGCGGCCCCTACCGGGCATTGCCGATGGTCGATCCTGCGACGCTGGGGATGGATGCCATGCGCCTGCAGAAGATCGATGCGATCTGTAACGAGGCTATCGCCCGGCAGGCAGCGCCTGGTTGTGTCGTGTTGGTGGCGAAGGATGGCAAAATAGTGTATGAAAAGGCTTTCGGCTATATGACGTATGACCGGAAGGAGCCGGTCTACACCGAAACGCTGTATGATATGGCTTCCTGTACCAAGATTTGCGCGACTACGATGGCCGTGATGAAGTTGTATGATGAAGGCCGTCTGGACTTGCAGAAGACGCTGGGCGACTACCTGCCATGGGTAAAGGGGACGGACAAGGATACGCTGCACATCTGGGATATCCTGTTGCACCAGGCTGGATTGGTAGCCGATGTCGTGTTCTATAAGGAAACGGTGGACAGCAGCAAGGATCAGAATCCGCTGCCTGCCTACTTTACCCGGCGGTCAGATAGCCTTCATGGCGTACGGGTGGCGGAAAACCTCTTTCTGCGGAACGATTGGCGGGATACGATGAACCTGCGTATTGTCCAAAGTCCGCTCGGCCCCAGAAAATACGTGTATAGCGACAACGACTTTATTTTCATGGGTGAGGTTGTCGAGGCGATTACCGGTATGTCGCTGGATGAATACGTCAAAAAGACCTATTATGATCCGCTGGGGATGACGTCGGCTGGCTTTAAGCCCCGGGAACGTTTTCCACTGGGCCGGATAGCCCCGACCGCTCTTGAGCCGATCTTCCGTCAGCAGCAGCTGCGGGGGGACGTTCATGATCCGGGGTCAGCGATGTTCGGCGGCGTAGCCGGGCACGCGGGCTTATTCAGCGATGCCTATGACCTGGCCATACTTGAACAGATGCTGCTTGACGGCGGTACGTTTAACGGCCAGGCCTACCTGAAGAAGTCGACGATCGACTACTTTACGGATTATCACAGCGATATCAGCCGCCGCGCATTGGGATTCGACAAACCGGAAAAGGACAATGCCCAGCTGAAGGTGCCCTATCCCTGCCTGTCGGCATCGCCGGAGACGTTCGGCCATACCGGCTTTACCGGTACCTGCGTCTTGGTAGATCCGAAATATAATCTGATATATGTTTTCCTGTCCAACAGGGTGAATCCGGTCGAGAACAATCCGCGGCTCTCCTCGCTGAGTATCCGCGGGCGTATCCAGGAGACGATCTACCAGGCGATGGGAGTAGATGAAGGAGCGTCGACGAAACCGCCGGTGCCGGCGAAGAAGAAGAAGAAGCGGAAGCATTCGTCGTAGGGTCGCGATCAAATTCTTTTAGTCGTTTACACTTGAAAAGGACATACCGGACCGTAAGCCTTAAATTGGGGCTTACCAAGTTACTTGAGGTTCCTGCCAGGCGGAAGTGCCAATAGGTTTTCCCTGGCGCCTGGTCCGAACGGTTGGGCTGATTTATAGTGTGTATTTAAAAAATTATTTAGTTCATTATTTTGAAAACTAAATAAACTTTCTATCTTTGTATCTCAAACGATGTATGTCAGACAAAGTCAAACTTAGGGAGGGCCAGGTCGAACTCATTGAACGGATGGCAGCGCTAGAGAAGGGCATGCCGCCGGCCGCGTCTAAAGTCCTTGCGTTGCTTTTCGTCAGCGATGAAGTGGAGTTGACCTTTGACAAGATCAAAGACACGCTCAATCTTAGTAAAGGAGCTACCAGCCAAGCAATTAACCACCTTATCCTGACAAAGAAGATTGATTCCATAAGTCATCTTGGCGATCGGAAGCGATATTTCAAAAGCAGAGTGTCCGGGTGGCGGTTGGACATGGATGAGGTCTTCCAGGGACTTACACACATGGTGGAGACCTATAAAGACGTTCTGAAGCAGCGGCCCACTGAGACGGCAGCGTTTAACCTTGAGATGGCGGGCATGATCGACTTTCTTGATTATATCATACAGGGGCTGATTGCCGAGGTGAGAAAATATCCACGGAAATAGCCTTTTTTTTGGCAATAAATGGTTCATAAATTTATGAACTTAATAGTAAATATAAAACTATATGGAAATAAATGATCAGAGTGTACCACCTTCGAAACCTGCAAAAGCATTCGTCGCCTCGTGCATTTTTCTTTTCCTTGTCCTGGACTTGTCCGCTCAATCCACCTGGACGTTAAAAGCCTGCGTTGATTTTGGACTCAGGAATAATCGCAGTGTCACCGTATATCGGAATGAAAAAAGTATGGCGCAGGCGAAGGCTAAGGAGGCTTTGGCTGCCTATTTGCCCAGCGTCAACATTACGGGAACATTGGATGATAACATAAAGGCGCAACAAACAGTGATTCCGGCAGGGGTCTTCGGGCCGGAACCCATCCGGGTAGCTTTTACGCAGAAATATAATCCCAACGTCTATGCCCAGTTGGATCAAACCATCTATGACCAGTCGCTGCTGACCGGGTTGAAAGCTAACCGGTATAATACGCAGCAAGCGCTGCTGAATGAGCAGCAGAATACGGAATCTCTTATTTACAATATCAGTACGGATTACTATCAGGTGATCATTTATCGGGAACAGTTAAACCTGCTCAGGCAAAACCTCGCCACCTATGATAAGCAACGTCAGGTTGTGGACCTGAAGGTTAAAAAAGGGGTAGCCCTGGAGAGCGACCTCAATAAAGTGGTGATCAATTTTAATAACACGCTATCCCAGATCGCTACCGCAGAGAGCAATGTCGACCAATATACCAACCAGTTAAAGGTCGATATGGGGCTGCCAGCCGGCACTGCTGCCATCGATCTTGACAGCCTCCCTCCCCTGGCTTTCGCCACTGATCCGGTCGAAGGAGACACATCTGGCCCCTTCAACCCGGTTAACCGGGTAGACTATCGGCTGTCCGAGGTCAATGCCAAACTTTTGGAGATCGACGAGCGGCGGATCCGCAACGGGGCATACCCGAAACTGACAGCCT
>JAMFSL010000129.1 GCA_026225275.1 Puia dinghuensis | reverse complement strand
GCCAAATCCGCCCGTTCCGGAGGCGACGCCATATACCCCGGCCGCTCCCCTATTGCCATAAATGGAATTGGTCTCGCCACGTACTCCGGCTCCGGTCCCATTGGTATTATTGCTAAAAAAGCTGGCCACATTACCTTGCGTAAGATCGGAGGTCGACCCGGGCCCATTCGACGTTGCATACAATGTATTCGAAGTATTGGCGCTATTGGTATTGATAAAGTTGCCCGCACTGCCCGTGCCGGTAGCCGTGATGGAAAACAGCGTACTGGCGGCGTTGACGCTCGTGACATATGGTAAAGCAAATAGGCCTGCGCTATTGGCTAACTGCTGCCAGCCGGTGCCGCCCATATAATACCAGAACGTTTTGGTATCGGTATCGTAGACCCATAGCCCGTCAGCCGGCGAGATAAACGAAGTACGTTGAGCCGTCGTCACCCTGGGTACCAACAGCCCTTGCGTCGTACTTTTTACATCGAGCATCGCACTGGGATCCGGCAGGGTGGCATCCGTATTGATGGCGACCTGCGCCCGGCCAGCATACCCGGCCGATACAAATAAAAGGAAGAAGAATACTGCAATCTTACTCATATACTGGGGTTTAAGAAAATAGTTAGCATTTGATCAATCTTTCGTCAGCAGCGCCTGCTGTGTCGAACCGTTCAGCGAAACCTTTACGAGATAAGTACCCGAAGCCAGGCTCCCGAGGGACAGTACATATTGATTATTTCCCGGCTGCAGGTTCCATTCACGTTGTAGGATCAACTGCCCGCTGATGCCATACAGCTCAAGGGTGGCCGTAGTCGCTTCCCGGACAGATATCCGGGCGACCGTCTGCCCATGCGTTGGGTTAGGATACACCAGGAAGGGAAGGGCGATGTCCGCACAGCCGCCGCTGAAGACAGGCGAATAACTGAGCGTCCCCGATTGAGCGACGATCTTCAACCGGTAATAATCCGTAGCCTGGGGTTGAGTATCTGTATAAGTATAACTGGATCCGCTGGGATTATTGCTGGCTGCTACCTCGCCCAGGTCTGCCCAGGCAGTGGCATCTGCGCTCCTTTGGATGACAAAACCCTCGAGGCCCGATTCCATGGCCGTTTGCCATTGAATGATCGCATCGTTACCCTCGCAGATCGCCTTAAAAGAAACCAGTGTCAACGGCAGTGGATCGGCGATATCCGACAACGTCCAGTAACTCAGTTGGGCTATCCCCGTCTTCTCTGCATATTTGTTCGTCACATCATAGCTGTCGGCGCCGACAGCCGACCAGTTCACCCCGTCAGCGCTCGTCCACAAATTAAGCTGGGAAGGATCATCGCCGTTCAGTTCCTCGTTCAGATAGTAGAGGCGAAGCGTAGCATTCAAGGCTGCATCGTTCTGCGGCTGGATCAGATATGTTCGTTCGATGCCATGCAGCGAGCTGTTGCCGGGATTGGTGGCCGCAACTTGTGATCGGGTGATCGTCACCGCTCCCAGGTTGACAGTAGTCGTGAGCTCGGCGCCGAGGTTGCCGATGTTTAGTTGATCGGGATTGCTTACGGCTGCGGCGCTGGCAGTGACCGAACCTCCTAAAGGTCCGGTAAGATGGCTGGTCTCACTTTCCGATTGCAGTACGCCGCTGCCCGTCAATTGTAGTTGATTGCCATTCAGATTCAACAGGCCATTCTGAAAATTTACCGCCGAAGAGACCTGGATATTGCCGGACAGGGACAGCGTGCTGATTGAAGTAGTATTCAGTGTCAATGCCTGGATGATCGGAACGCCCAATCCACCAAGGGACGAATTATTGCTACCTGTGACCACGACCGTCCCTGTTGAGGCATTGAAGGCGCCATTGGTCAGCAGATCGGTATTGTTCACCACAAGGTTGCCACCCGCAACGGTCAGCGTCGATCCGGGCTGCAGGGTCAGCCGGCTGTTCTGCGCCCGTGTGTGAATAGGAATAAAGATAGTAATGCTGGTTGCCAGGAATGACCAGGCCGATAGTCGTAGAAATCTATACATCGCGTAGTGCTTTAAATTACTCTCCCAATCCTAAATAAGAAAGGCCACGCCAAATGTATAGGCTGTTTTGTGTAAGTAAAATCCCCTAAAAGGGGTAATTAATGCATCCCAGCCCCCGCCGGCCATCATCGGTCAGAATAAATCCTTCTTCGAACCTTAAAAAACCATTCCAGCCACCTCCCAACTCGGCTGGGTAAATTTTTACTCATGTTGGCCTGTGTCGATCATATTGCGCAATATTCTCATAAGTGAAGGGCTTATCTGTTCGACAAAAGCATCCATTTAGCTTCCGGCAGGTATTTTGTCTTATTAACCTTAATCAAAACGATTGTATATGAACAGAGAAAAGATTTTGCAGAAGTTGTTTTTTATCGGATCGATCTTCTCCGCCCTGTCTTCATCGGCCCAGAATAACGATCAAAACGAGAAGCAGATCGTCAAGTTACAGGCAAAGGTTATTGAGGATAGCGCCAAACTGGTAAAATTTAACAGCCTCGTGCCGGATTATGAAAAGCAAAAGAAGGAGACCGCCGACCAGGCTCAGCAATCTGCCGATGACAATAAAAAAGCTGCCGAAAGATTGAGCAATGACCCGCAAGACAGTAAGTTAGCCAGGAAAGCAGATAATTCAGCCGGCGATGCCCGTAGCGATGCCAAAAAGGCCAGGGTGGCGGCTGACAAGCTGGACGACCTGAACCAGGACATCAAAAACTTGACTAAGCAGTTGGAGAAGGAGAGGGATAAGCTCGACAAATACTTGCATGCTATCCCGGTACCCGCCGTCGCACAAAAAGATAGCATTCCCAACTAAGTTGGAATGACACAAAACCCTTTCAATATCAATATATGTCGCAAAACGGACCTATTATTATTGTAGAAGATGACCCGGATGATATCGAGATTTATGAGATGATCTTCGACGAATTTGGTTTGAAGAGCAGGTTGCTGATCTTCATGAACGCTGCACTGGCGCTTGATTACCTCAAAAAGATGGAAGTCAGCCCATTCCTGATCATCTGTGATATCAACATGCCTACGATGCACGGCTTGGCATTGAGGGAAATCATTTCAGAAGATTTGGAATTGTGCAAAAAGAGCATTCCTTTTGTTTTCATGTCCACTTCGGCATCGAAGAACGAGGTGGATATGGCATATGCCGAGACCGTGCAGGGATATTTTGTAAAAGCCAATTCTTATACCGGATTAAAACAACAATTGACAAAGATCCTGGAGTACTGGACCATTTGTCTTCACCCGAACATGTTTTGATTATGCAACTCATCACTTTAATTACACACCCATGAAAAAACTATGGGCGGCGGCTAATGGCGTTGCACTCATTGTCACTATCATCATTAATTATCTTTCCAACACCGGCGTGTTCAATGGCAACACCATGGCGACCATGTCGGCCAGGTATCCCACTTTGTTTACCCCCGCAGGCTATGCTTTTTCCATTTGGATAATCATCTATCTTGGCCTGCTTGGATTTGTTTTTTACCAGGGACGCGTGCTGCGCGGCAATGCCGAGGCGGAGACGGTTATCTTACAGGTTGGCTGGTGGTTTGTCCTGTCCTGCGTGGCCAACTGTGCATGGGTGCTTGCGTGGTTGTATGACCGGACCGGGCTATCCGTGCTGATCATGATAGCGCTGCTGTTCTGCCTGTTGCAGATCGTTTGGCGGACCGATATGGAATTGACCGACCCGCCGCTGCGGACAATCGCTGCCGTCTGGTGGCCTTTCTGCCTGTATTCCGGATGGATAACCGCGGCACTGTTTGCCAATATATCAGCGTGGCTCACCAGTATCGGTTGGACAGGGTGGGGCCTGCCCCCCGCAGCCTGGGCTATCATCATGATCCTCCTCGCTGGGCTTGTGTATCTATTCATGACCTGGCGACGCAACATGCGGGAAGCTGCTTTCGTCGGCGTCTGGGCCCTTGTAGCCATTGCCGTTGCTGACTTTCACCGCTCCCCGGCCGTGACCCGGGTCGCCGTCGGAATGGCGGCCGTCTTATTCGTCAGCAGTTCGATTCACGGTTATATGAATAGGTCGTTCTCCCCTTGGAGAAAACGACCTTAGACTTAAGCAGGCATTGAAGTTACAGGGACTTGATACCACCATCAATCAACAGTTCACTGCCAAGCATGAATGCCGAAGCATCGGAAGCCAGGAATAGGGCCGCTTCAGCCAATTCTCCAGCCGAGGCTATTCTTTTCACCGGGGCAAACTGGCTCATCGCCGCCTTGGTAGCTTCAACGGCTTCCGGAGTGGGCGCGATCGATTCGAACACCGGTGTATCCACCGGGCCGGGTGTCAGCACGTTCACCCGGATCTTCCGGTCCAGCAATTCTGCTGACAGGCTCCTGGCCAGCGACCGGACTGCCGCTTTTGTAGCGGAATAAATGGAGTGATTAGGAACACCTTTCTCCGCTACCACTGAGGAGGTCAGCACTATAGAGGCGCCGTCCCGAAGGTAGGGCAATGCCTTTTGCACCGTAAAGAAAGCGCCTTTGAAATTGATATCGGTTAACCGGTCGAACATCTCTTCAGTAAAGGATGCGAGCGGCGCTAACGCATAAATGGCCGCATTGACAATAAGAACATCGATCTTCCCGAATTTTTCATGGACAGTACTGAACGTTTTTTCCAGATCCGTTAGCTTGGCTACATCGCCTACTATGCCGATAGCGCCATGGCCGATCGCCGTTGTTGCACGGTTGACCACATCCGATCTGCGCCCGGTGATGGCTACCTTGGCCCCCTGTTCCGCAAACAGCTGGGCAGTCGCCAGCCCTATACCACTATTGCCGCCTGTGATCACGGCTACTTTATTTTCTAATCTTCCTGACATAATTGTTGCTTTTAGCGTGAATAATTTTACGCCACAAAGCTCCCGCGATATCTGCTCCCACAAAATGAACCAGGTCAGGAAATAAAGTTGATGTAGTTCAACTCTTTTTTTTCATCTTCTTGTTTCGGATCCTCGAAAGGAATTCAGTGGTCATGCCAAGATAGGAGGCCAACGCATACTGCGGCACCCGCTGCACAATCAGCGGGTATCTTTCGGCAAAGTCATTGTATCGCTCCTCCGCCGTTCGGGTGAGATTCGAGATCACCCGGCGTTGCTGATAGGCCGCCGAACGTTCGGCCATGATCCTGAAAAAAGTCTCGTACCGGTGATGAGCCGCCTTTAATTTTTGCTCACTGTCATAATCGATCTGTAAGATCACACTGTCCTCCAGCGCCACGACGAACATCGTCGCCGGCGTCTGGTAAACATAGCTGTTATAATCCGATATCCACCAGTCTTCGATTGCAAATTGAATGGTATGTTCCTCACCTCCGTCATCGATGACATAGGCACGAAAGGCTCCTTCCAACACATAACTCCGATGCCTGGCGACAAATTCAGGCTGGATGATGAATTGTCTTTTCTTTATCTTCTTTTCCCTGAAATAGGATAGAAGTTCTTCAAGCTCCTGCTTGCTGAATGGCACCCTCTTTTGCAGATGCTGAAGGAAAGGCTCGATTTCTTCGTCAGTCATAGTTAAAAAAGTGATTTTTGAGCTTGCCCTTCCCCCGTGGCCGCTCCGCTGTCGTCCCCTAATCCCGGCAGATTCGGATAGGAAAACGGCGAATTCTTCGGCAGTCCATCCGGCCTTGGCGTCCGCCCTCTGATACTAAAGACAGCATCATAGACGATTTGGTCGGAAGGCATCTCATAAGCCAGCAACCGCCCGATCTCTTCATCCGTCAGGTCCGGCCTCAACCATTCGATCTCCATTTCCTTCGACAGGAACAACGGCATGCGAAAGGCATTGTCGCCGCTATTGTGTATCTGCCGCATCACAGGATTGGCTGCCCGTGTGATCAGCGTGAACATACCGCGCATTTCACCCGTCTCCGGATCGGAAGGGATCTTCGTATTGTAATGATAAAGCCCGGGTAGGCAGAACATATTGCGGTCCTTCAGCCGGATATAATAAGGCACCTTGTTCTTCCACCCCTTGATCTCCCGGTGCTCGTATATACCTGTTACAGGAATCAGGCATCGCTTCGTACGGATCCGGTTCCAGAACGATCGTTTGTCGTCAAGGATCTTTTCGCTGCGGGCATTGACCATCGACTTGCGCATCGCCTTGATCTTTTCCGGAGTGTCCATGTATTCTGCGATGACCCCCCATTCGAAATATTTCCGGTGGTATTGGTCATGCTCAAAGACAATGACAGGATAGCGGTTATAGCCCAGTGCCAGGAAGTGCATGCCCATGTCCAGATCGAAATTGATCTCGCCGTCATGCGTCAGATCTGGGAAATAATTATCTATTAATTGCAACGCGGAATAAAAGGCAATGTCAAGGCACATCTCAGTATTGTTCGATTAGATCAAATGGTATTTTGTCGCTTTCCTTGTCAAAACTAAATGTAAGAAAAAGTTCGCCAAATTCCTCGTGCAGCCCGATGCTGATCTTCTCTCCGTCTTTTTGCGTGCGCCACGCGGGATGATGGCGTCGGATATAAGCCTTCATCTTCTCCTGGTAGACCGGCGGCGGCTTCCAGTCTACTCCCTTTTTGGCTGCATAGAACACCTTATAACTGAAAGGCTGACCCGCAGCAATAAGGAGCCTTTCCAGATGCTCCGGCAGCCCCGCATCGTACAGGAAGGCATTGGGGTCTCGCACCCGTGCCACATCTTGCCCAAATGCCGTATCTGGCATACGACTCCCAGGATCCGCAAGCGCCGCCAGGTGCGCCTCCGCAAGATCCTTCTCTTCCGCCGGGTAGGCGCGCAACAGGAAGGCCGCCTTCAGCCGCCCTTCATATCCTCGCGGGAACGACTGACGCACAAAGTAACGTCTGCCCCTGGCCACCTGATCCTTCAGCAGCGCCGGCGTCAGCAAAGGAAATGGGTTGTACATCCCCCGCAAATTACGATTTTTTGCCCCGCACCCCCTTATTCCGACCTCAGGCTCTTTACCGGATTGACCGTCGCTGCCCTGATCGCCTGCAGGCTCACTGTTAGTAAGGTGATCGCCAGCGAACTACCCCCCGCGGCCGCGAAGATCCACCAGGAAATTACCGTGCGGTATTCAAACTGCTGCAGCCATTGGTGAAGAACAACCCACGCGATAGGGATGGCCACCAGACACGAAAGACCGACTAACAGCAGGAATTCTCTCGACTGCAATTCCCAAAGCGTGAAGATCGACGCACCCAACACCTTTCTCACGCCTATTTCCCGCGTCCGCTGTTCCGCCACAAAAGAGGCAAGACCAAATAACCCGAGACAGGAGATCAGGATCGCCAACGCGGTAAAGAATCCGGCCAACGTGCCGATCCGCACCTCATCCTTGAATTTCGCGCCATATTCTTCATCCACGAATCGGTAATCAAATGGCTCCGCAGGACTAAACTTCGCCACCACCGGCGCGATCTTGTGCAACGCCTCCTGCACATCGGCACGGGGATTGAGCTTTATCGTTACATAATGCAACGGGTAATTTGCCAGATAATACATGGCAGGGAAAGGCGTTTCATACGGCGACTCCATGACGACGTCTTTCACAATCCCGACAATCGTAAAATTGACTCCCATCCAGGTGACCGTTTTCCCGACCGGATTTTTCAATTTCATATTCTTCAAGGCAGCCTCATTCAGGATCATCATCGTGCTGTCGGTTTCCCTGAAATCTCTTCCATCGACAAACCGTAGCCCGACCGTCTTCGCGTAATCCGGACTCACCCCCTTCATCGAAAAATCTTCTTCGCCGTCATACTTGAAATGCCCGGTCCACTTAAGCCCCCCATTGAAAGGCCAGGATTCTGTTACCGGCGCAAAGGACTCTGCAACATCGGTAACCGCACCCGTGCCTATCATGGTATTTCGGAAGGCTTCGAAGTGCGAATCGATATCCTGCGTATGCATATGCATCATGATCAATCCTCCCTGGTCATAACCCGCAGGCCGGCTCCGTGCATACTGCACCTGCTGAAAAACGATGATCGTCCCGATGATCATCGCGATGGATACTGTAAACTGCAGCACCACCAGGGCCTTGCGTGGGATGGAGGCCAGCCGTCCTGCCTTCCAGGTCCCTTTGAGGACCCGGACCGGCTCAAACGAAGAGAGATAAAGCGCCGGATAGCTGCCCGCGACCACTCCGGTAAACAGCGTAAAACCGATACAGGCCGCCCACCACAGCGGATTCCTCCACGGAATCGTGATGTCAGCATTGGCCAGCTGATTGAAAAAAGGCATCCCCAATTCCACCAGACCCAATGCCAAACAAAGCGATAAAAAAGCAACCAATAATGATTCACTATAGAACTGGCCTACCAGCTGCCCGCGCAACGAACCGACCACTTTGCGGATGCCCACCTCTTTCGCCCTCTTCTCCGACCGGGCAGTGCTGAGATTCATAAAGTTGATACAAGCCAGTAACAACACCAGCGCGCCGATCAGCCCGAACAGTTGCACATACCGGATCCGCCCCGTGTCCGGGTTCCCGTCTCTGAACTCGGAATACAAATGCCATCGGCTCATTGGATGCAGAAATAAGGTAGTGTGATTGATATTATGACCGGCAGCATCCAGCATCGGGTCGTGCTGGGATTTCAACGGTCTGATTTTAGCCGACAACCTGTCTATATCCCCCCGGTCCGCGAGCTGTACATACGTCTGCCAGTCATTGTCACCCCAGCTTTTGCCGTTGTATCGCGTCTCGGGATCGGTGGCCGCGTAAAGGTCCCAGGGTGCCAAAAAGCTTACTTCGCGCAATGAGCTATTCAATGGAAAATCAGCATAAACACCCGTCACCTTCAACGACACCGTGTCATCCATGCTCAGAACTTTCCCGACCGGATCGTCGCCGCCAAAAAACGCCTTGGCCAGTGAAGCCGACAATAAGATCGAGTTGGGTTCTTTCAGTCCGTTATGATCGCCCTGTAGCATCGGCACACTAAATAGCTCCAGACCCTCCGGCTCCATAAAATTTCCGGATTTCACCAGTTTCTTATCCCCGACAGCGAACACATGCTCCGACGTCCTCGAAGATTTCACCACCCGCTTAAAATCACTGCCGAATTTCGCCCGCAGTTCATCCGCCACTGCGGCCGGCAACTGCCATTGCGCTTGTTTCCCGCTGGACCAAAGCTGCCAGACCTGCGCAATCCGGTCATAGTTGGGAAACTGCCGGTCATAAGACCATTCATTATAGACCCAGCAGGCGATCAACATGGTTACGGCCATGCCGACGGCAAGCCCGCCAATATTAATAAAAGCGGATAGCCTGTTCTTCAACAGGTTGCGCCAGGCGGTTTTGAAATAGCTTTTGAACATGTGGGCTGCGTTTTTTAATTGACGGTAATAGAATCACTCGAAATAAAATCACTCGAAATAGAGGCTTAAAAAGAGTGCCATTCTCTTAAGTAGATGATCCTAAATATATTGCGTCTTTTTCAAAACCTAAAGTTGTCGCGAAAGCGGACATCAGACGTTCGTTTTCAGGGCCGCCGCACCCGCATCGTCCTCACCCCACTGCCCCGCATCACGAACTTCTCCCCAAACTGCCGTTTAATCGAGTCTATCGACTGATACAACCTGATCGTCTCTTGCGTATCCTCATACAACTTGATCTGGTAATTCCCCGGCACCAGTCGCGTCAACCTTACCCCTACCAGCCGGATCAGCATCCGCCGATCATAAAGCTTCTCGAACAGCCCCTGCGCCGTCTCCAGTAAAAGATGGTCCGCGTTCGTATAATCGATCGTCTTCTGTTTGACGACCGTATCAAAATTCGAATAACGCAGCTTCACCGCCACACCGCCACACAGCTTATCCTGCTTGCGCAGGTCGAAACCTACCGCTTCCGTCATCCGTACCAACTCGGAATGCAATCGCCCCATATGTATCGTATCCGTCTCGAATGTCCGCTCAGTACTGACCGACTTCTGCTCCCGGTAAGGGATCACCGGCGATTCATCGATACCGTTAGCCTTGCGCCAGAGATCGATACCCGTCGCACCCATCATAGTCTCCATCATCTCGACAGGGATCTCGCTTAGCGTCTTGATCGTCTCGACACCCCGCCGGACCAGTTTGTATGCCGTCTCCTGCCCGATCCCGGGTAACTTGCCGATGGATAACGGAGCCAGGAATCCCCTCTCTCCCCCGGATGCAATCTCTAAGTATCCGTTCGGCTTGATCTCGTCGGTGGCCACCTTACTGATCAATTTATTGCTGGCCAACCCATAAGAGACGATCAGCCCGCTCTCCTTCAGCACCTTGCTCTTCAACTCCCCGGCAAAGCGACTGCAGCCAAAAAACTTATCCATCCCCGACAAATCGACATAAAATTCATCGATCGACGCTTTTTCGAACAGGGGAACGCTGTCTTGCATGATATCCGTCACCAGCCGCGAATAACGGGCATAAGATTCCATGTCCCCCCGGATAATGATGGCTTCGGGACAGAGGCGCCGCGCCAGTTTCATCGGCATCGCACTATGGATACCAAACCTGCGGGCTTCATAGCTGCAAGCGGCTACCACGCCTCTGTCGCCGGAGCCGCCCACCAGCAGGGGCTTTCCTTTCAGCCGGCTGTTCTTCAGACATTCCACAGCCACAAAAAAAGCATCGAGATCGAAATGCGCAATATGGCGTTGTTGAGTTGTCATAAGTTCATCATTCAGCGGTTTATCATTCATCATTCAGCGGTTCATCGGCCGCAGCCCCATCACCCGCAGCCTCATCACGCCTGACCTCATCGGTCCGTCTAAAACGCCGGCTGTCTTTGCTTGATCCCCGCCTTCTCAATATGCGTCACCTCGATGGTATACACTCCGAACTCCTCGATCACCTTCCCGGTGATGCAATAAAATCCCGCCCGCGGCGGATGCTTCGCATGAATAGGTGGAAAATGCACCGTATCGATCCAATCTTTATTCGAATCGAGAAAAGTACCAAAGCTCATCATCTCACCCTTCACAGTCCTCACAGGCTTATGGGTGATATGGTAGCCCAGCACCGTCACCACCTTGCCAAGATGACCCGCAAGCTCACAAGCAGCCAGATAGCGCGCCGGATCATCATCCACCAACACAAACGGATCATCCACCGGAAACCCCAGCAATTCCACATCGTCATAAAAATCATCCAACGGATAACCCGGCAGCACCGGCAGTGTAAGGTTCAACGGCTCTGCCTGGAACAGCGGCTGGCACGCAGCACTATGCACCTTACTTTTCTTTTGCAGGAAATCCCCCTCCCACAACAATTGCTTTTTGCTCTTACCCGTAAAACGAAAAGCCCCAACCCGCAGCAACAGCTCCAACTGCTCCGGACTAATCGCCGTCCGTTCGATAAAATCAGCCAGACCCACATAAGGGCCCCGCCGCCCCCGCTCGTCCAGCAGCCTCTCCACCAGCGCCAACTCCAATCCCTTCACATGCACGAAACCCACATAAGCATCCTGCTCGCGCAGGTTCGTATAATAGTCACTGTGATTCACACAGGGCCGGTGTACCCGAGCCCCCGATTTCATCAGTTCATAGAAATACAGCTCCCGGCTATAAAAGCCCCCGAAATTGTTGATCACCGCTACGGCAAATTCCATCGGGAAATAGGTTTTAAGGTATAGGCTCTGATAACTTTCCACAGCATAGCTGGCCGAATGGGCCTTGCAAAAACTGAAGTCGGCAAAGCTTTCGATCTGACGCCACACATCTTCCACTACACCCACCGGATAATCAAGTTTCACACAATTCGAAAAAAATTTCTCCCGCAACGCGGGTAAATATCCTTTGCCCCGATATTTGGCGCTCGTAGCCCGCCGCAGCATGTCCGCATCTGCCATGTCAAGCCCCGCCCATTCATGCGCTACCTGTATCACCTGCTCCTGGTAGATCATCACGCCATACGTGGTGCCTAGTATCTCTTTTAGCTTGGGATGCGGATACTCATAGGAAGAGGGATGGTGATGCCGGTAGATATATTGGTGCATCATGCCGCTGCGGCCTACCCCAGGCCTGATGATCGAGCTGGCCGCCACCAGCGTTTCATAATTGTCGCAATGTAATTTTTTGATCAGCTGTCGCATGGCAGGAGACTCGATATAAAAGCACCCGATCGTATTGCCGGCCATTAGCTGTTGCCGGATCACCGGATCCTTTTTAAAGGCAGTGACGTCATGGATATCTATATCGATGCGGCGATTTTTTTTCACCAGCTCTATACATTCCTTGATATGACCCAGGCCACGCTGGCTGAGGACGTCCAGCTTGTGAAGACCAATATTCTCCGCGACGAACATATCTATTAGTGCGGTGGCAAATCCTTTCGGCGGCAAATGCAGCGCGCAATAAGATGACAGCGGTTCTTCGGAAATTAGGATGCCGCCGGGATGAATGCTCAGACCGCTGGGAAAATTTTGCAACAGCTTTCCATATTGTAAGATGGCGCGACCGATCTTATCTTCGCTGTATCCCTTCGCCGCCAGCTGATCGATCTCCGCAGCGGGGAGACCGAAAACCTTCCCTAACTCCCGGATGATGGCATTATGCTGAAAGGTAGGATACATGCCCAGTAACGTGACATGGTTCCGGCCATACCGTTTCATCATATAAACAATTATCTCATCCCTATCCCGGTAAGAAAAGTCGATGTCGAAATCCGGTGGGCTCGTCCGGTGCGGGTTTAAAAATCTTTCGAAATACAAGTCCAGTTCCAGCGGATCGACATCCGTGATGCGAAGACAATAGGCGACCAGTGAGTTGGCTCCGCTGCCTCTGCCCACATGATAGAACCCCCTGCTATGTGCATATCGGATCATGTCCCACGTGATGAGATAGTAAGCCGTAAAGCCCATTTGGTCGATAATCTTCAGTTCCTTCGCCATCCGCTCCTTCGCCTTTTTGTGGTGGCCATATCGTACTCTGCAGCCATCCCGCGCCAGCTTTTCCAGCAGCACCCGGTCATCTTCCCGGCTCGCACTATATACTTTTTTATTCTTGTCTTCGCCGAAATTCATGTCGATCGTACACGCGTCGATCAGCTTATAGGTGTTGGTGATCAGCGAAGGATACTGCCGAAAGGCCGCCATGATCTCCGCCTGCGGCACAAAGTATTCCCGCTGGCTGGCCAGTTCGGAATCATCAGCTGTCAGCTTGGTTAACAACGTATTGCGGGCGACGGCCCGTAGCAGCCGGTGCAAATTATAATACACCTTGTTCTGAAAGGTCACTGGCTGGCGGATCACCCATTTCCCCGCCGCACCTGCACCCGCCACCGCACCCGTACCCCCACCCAAAGGCACCCGCAACAATTTCCCCGCTTCCTCCGGCAGCACGCCAATCCGCTCATTTTCCCGTAATTCGCTCACTTCCCTGGCCCCAAGCGGATAAATAACAAACCCATCTCCGGGTTGCTCAAAAAATGCATCCGCCGGCTTCTCAGGAAATTCCTTTTTTCCAAGCAGGTGATCCGATAGAAAAGCGTTGACCCATCCGAACCCCCGGTTATTCGCTGCTAATAATATATATAACAGCGCATTGCCGTTGCGGATTTCCGCCCCGAGGATAGGTTTGATGCCTTCTTCCCTGCAGTATTGGACAAAATCCCATGCGTCACAGGTTACATTGATGTTGGTGAGCGCCAATGAAGTAGCGCCGGCATCGACCGCTCCCTTAACCAATTCTTTCGTTGCATAAGTGCCATATTTCAAACTAAAGTATGTCTTTCCGAGGTACATGGTGGAGTGGTGTGAAAAAAATATAACTAATAAATTTAGCTTTACATTACTAAATTAATTAGTATTTTTGGATCGGCAATTTCGGAAGGGAATTCAATGCTGTAGCGGGAATGAGCGGATCGGTGAAAAAAGAAAATTCGGGTAGGGGTGACGGTAAAAGAGTCCATAAGAAAGAGTCAAAAGCGGATCGAAAAAAAACTGCGACAGCGGGCAGGAGTAAAAATAGGATGTAGTAAGTAACGTATAGGGACTACAGGGCTTTTTAACTGATATAAATTCTTTTCTTTGAATATGATTAAGCGCGATGACCGGTATAGTGCTATCAAGTCGATGGTCGAAGCCGGAGAGCTAGTGTCCTTTAACCAGATTTTCAAAATTATTCCGAAGACAGTTGTTGCAAAAGATCTTGGGAAAAAGGTTGATCGCTTTAATGTATTGATGACGCATGTTGACGAGTTTACTTTACAGGAACTCTTCCGCATTGCCCATTTTTGCAGGATCGATGAAGATGCGATTATCAGGTTGATTTTGCACGATTATCGGGATTCGAAAGACGGAGTGAATAAATAAACATAGCCTGAGTTACCATGCCTGAGTATCATAACCATTAGCCGCAACCTTTCCTATTTGTTTAAAATCCGAGTCCGACCGCTTAGTCCTTGTCCCTCTTATAACAATTGTGTCCGCTGGAGGCCGTCTCATTTAGACCTGGAGACGGCCCTTTTTTATTTGGCCGCCTCACTCATTCCTGGCCCGCCTCACTCGTTCCTGGTCCCCGCTATGGTCGATAAAAATAATATCCCATGGCACAGTTTTCGCCTACATTAGGCTCGTGAAACAATCCATCCAACCGAACCTCCTCGACCTGCTCGACGAAATCCGTGCCATCGCCCAACTCGGCATCAACTATAGTAAAGACCCTTATGACCTTAGTCGTTACAACCGGCTTCTGGAAATCGCCGCGACGGAATATGCCGGTCTCTCCGCCCTCTCCCCCGATACGATCCGCCAACGCTTCTCAAAAGAACTCGGCTACATCACCCCCAAAATAGGCATTCAAGGCGCCTTATTCGATGCCGACGGCAATATCCTCCTCGAACAACGCGTCGACGATGCCCTCTGGGGACTCCCCGCCGGCTGGGCCGAAGTGGGCGAACGCCCCGAAACCACAGTGGTCCGCGAATTCCAGGAAGAAACAGGCTTGTTGGTGGAGCCCGTGGCTATCCTCGGCTTCTATACCCGCCTTCCGGGCGAATACAACCAACCCCACACCTCCGTTCACATCTTATATGCCTGTAATTACCTGGGCGGAACCCTCCGGTCTTCCCACGAAAGCCTTCAGATGGTCTATCGCGACCCTTCCACCATAGACCATTGGCATAAGGATCACCGGCAACAGGTGGAGGCGGCCGTTCATTTTAGAACAACTGGTAAAATACCTTCTTTTGTAAGTGTTTAAAGATCAATCAGATAGTTACTTTTCTTGCCAACCCCTATACGATTTTTCCCTTACGAGCGTTTAAGAAGGAGTATATCCGTATCACGTACCCTAACCCTGAAAACGCGTTCTATGAAACACGTAGATTATCTGTATTTTAATATCTACAACTATTTTTACCGAACCAGCCAGTACAGGCAGACCTCAAATCCCCGTATCCAGGCGATGTATTTATTCTCTCTGGGCTCGGGAGGATGGCTGCTCTTAATGGAGTCAATCTATTTGCATATTAAGCAGACCCGGTTCGAATCTCCCTTTCAATCCAGCTTCTTTGCCGGCTCCATTTATCTGTTGACGGCATTGCTATCCAATTATTTTTTTATCATCAAGGATCGCGATCAGAAAATTTTCGGAAAGTATATAGAACTGGCGGATCAGAATCCCCGGCAAAAGCAGCACCTTATCATTTCTGCCGGCGTTTTGGCCATGCCTTACATCGTCCTGGCCTGCTTCGCACTGTTTATGCCCAGACACGGACAGTAGATCGGGCCGCTCATTCCTCTTTCAGCGATCGCACCGGACTGACCAGCGCCGCGCGGAACGTCAGCCATCCCGTCGTCACCAGGATAACGGCAATGAGTACCGGTATCGGCGCAACCAATAGCGCCGGGCTCAACGGAGCCCGAAAAGCGAATTCCTGCAACCATTCCATCAATCCCCAGGCCGATAAAGGCACGGCAACCACCGATGCCACCAGCAGCAGCCAGATAAAATCCATCGTCAGTAGCCCCATGATCTGCCGGATAGAGGCCCCCAGCACCTTCCGGACACCGATCTCCTTCGTCCTGCGGGCGGCTGAATACGCTGTCAGCCCGAAGAGCCCGATCACCCCAATAAAGATAGCCAGGGCCGAAAAGAGGCTGACCACCTTGGCAAACTGCCTGTCCGTCCTATACTGCCGGTCATAGAAATCATTCAGGAAAAAATAATCGAAAGACGATTCCAGAAAAAGGCCGTCCCATGCCTGCCGCACCTTTTCTACTATTAACGGAATATCTTTTGTCGTCACCCTCACCGAGAAATATTGAGCGGGTATCCATTTGTAAGCCGGGTCCATAAAAAGGATCAGCGGTGTATACGCCATTTGCAGCGATCGTTGGTGGTAATCGCGGATCACGCCGATGACATGGTCCGTACGTCCCGGGTTTACTTCCAGCCAAACCTCCTTACCGATAGCGTCTTCCGGCGAGGCAAAGCCGAATTGTCTTACCGCCGATTCATTGAGCACCAGTCCCAGGCTGTCAGTAGGACGGGAGAGATCAAAAGCCCTGCCCGCTATCAGTTGCAGTCCATATTGAGGAATAAAATCATGGTCCACCTTCAGCATCTCGTAGGTGCGTTCTTCCGATTGGTCAGCGCCGAGTCGCCGGTTGGCCAGAAATTCACCCACCTCTTTGCCCGGCACCGCACCCGAGGTCGTGACGCCCGAGACACCCGGTAGTACACTCAGCGTGTTTTTCAGCGCCCTCGTCTTTTCGGCATAATCCGTCGTCCTGACCGGTGCACGCAGCACAAGGGTCTGCTGCATGTCGACGCCCGGATCCTGCTGCCGCATATAGAGGACCTGCCGGTAAACACCCAATGTCCCTGCAATCAGGATCAGGCAGACAACAAACTGAAACGTCACCAGTCCTTTTCGTAATACGCCGCCGCCCTTGGAAAAGGAATAACGTCCTTTCAGGACGGTGATAGGCTGGAACCGTGTCAGCACCAGGGCAGGGTATAAGCCTGAGGCCAGGATAAACGTCAGAAATACCAAGCCGATACGCCAGCAAAAGGCCGCATCGATGATCGTCCCATAATGTCCATCGCTGCCCAGCCATGCAGGGATGACAATAGCCGCCAGGCACGCCAATCCTATCCCGAGTATCAGCGCCAGTACACTCAGCAACAGGGATTCCAGCATGAATTGAGCGATCAGCTGGTAAGGCCGGGCGCCGCTGACCTTGCGGATGCCTACTTCCCGGGCTCTTTCCAATGCTCTGGAGGTAGACAGGTTGATATAGTTGACACAGGCGATCAGCAGGATGAATAAAGACAGCATGTCCAGGAATTGTACCGCCAGCCGGTTACCTTTCGTCTCGACTTCATATTGTTTGGCGGCATTCAGATGTACGTCGGCGATAGGGACCAGGTGGATCGACCATCGCAGGTCCTTGAGGGCGGGACCATCCTTATACCCTTCCGCCATCGCCGGAAATCCGGCCTCTATCGCTTCGGGATGAGTGCCGGGCTTCAGCTTCAGCCAGGTATAGCTCTCATGCACATACCATGTTTTTCGCGACCAGACAGGTGACGTAGCCCAGGAGATCAGCATCGAGAATTGCATCGTCGAATTTGGCGGCGGATCCTGGAAAACGCCCGTGACCTGACAGGGATAGCTGGTGGAAATCGTGCTGATCTCCAAGATCTTTCCCAGTGGGTCTGCAGTACCGAAATATTTGTGTGCGGCGGAAGCCGACAGGACGACTGCGTTAACTCCCGTCAGCGCGGTGGTCTTATTACCTTCGATCCAGCCGTATTGGAAAAAGGAAAAGAAATTGCTATCAGCGAAACACACATGCTCTTCCCGGAAGCGTGTATTGCCATATCGCACGACCCGTTCGGAATTGCTCCAGCTGATCCGGGTAAAATCCGCTATCTCCGGAAAATGATCCTTCAACGCCAGCGCATACCCGTTCGTGCTGGTGGCCCAGTCGTCGGTCATCTGACTGCCCTTATAAAATTGACTTTCCACCCGGTATACCCGCTCACCGCCATGCTCCTCCACACCCTTGCCATCCTTCCGCGTGCCTCCACCCGCATCCACCAACATCAGGTCATAGCTGCGTTCATAGCGAACGTAAGCCCCGATGCCGATAAAAGCTGCCAGGCCCAGCCCGAGCCCCAGGAGGTTAATGATCGTACTCGTCTTGCTGGCCCGCAGACTGCGGATGGCCGTTTTAAGGTGATGTCGGAACATGGTCCATTTCATTTTTTGACAACCGGAAAAAAAGATAATTTCGCATCAAACCTTATATATGGAAATCATCAGAAGCATACAGAACCGAATATACGAAATCAGAGGCGAAAGAGTAATGCTGGATAGAGATTTGGCAGCATTGTACGAAACCGAAACCAAAGTCCTCAACCTGGCCGTCAAACGCAATCTTCAGCGATTCCCGCCAGATTTCATGTTCCAGCTAACCAAAGAAGAATTTGACGCTCTAAGGTTTCAAATTGAAACCTCGAAAACTGACAATTCTTTGAGGTTTCAAATTGAAACCTCAAAAAGCCGCGGAGGTACAAGATATCTTCCTTACGCCTTTACCGAACAAGGAATCGCCATGCTTAGCGGCGTCCTCCACTCCGAAAAAGCGATAAATATGAATATCGCCATCATGAGGGCTTTTGTCGAAATAAGGCGTATTATATTGGGCCAGAATGACTTAAGGGAGCAATTGAGAGAGATCAAAGAAAAAATGGGCGAACATGATGTCCAATTGAACCACATTTATGACGCCATGGAAAACCTCCTGGACGAAAAAGCTGCCCAGCGAAAATGGGATGATCGGGAGAGAATAGGGTTCAAAAGAACTTCCTAACTTCGTCCCCCATGCGTCGACCCACCATCCGTCCATCCATCCTCATATTCATCGCCCTCAGTCTGCTGACAGCCTGCAGCACCCTGCATGGCCGTAAGGATAACGTCTATGACTGGCATAACATCGTAGGAATGGCCTGGAACCAGGATACCATCAACGACTACCGGATCCTCTTCTATCGGAATAACGCTTTCTCTTATATTGTTAAAACATCCCCCAAACCCAGAGTCCAGGAAATCAATATTTACGAAGGGGCCTATGCCATCACCCCCGACACCGTTTACCTTACATTCAAAGGCAAACAACAGCCTCCCATGTTAAACTATATGATCCGGGATGCCTCCGACTTTAATTTGATCCAATACTTCCACGACGGCCGTCCCGGCATGTCTTTGAAAAAAGAGCACCCTCCCGAGAATGAACGTTCAGAGTAAGCGCTAACTCACCTCCGTTGCTCAAAAACAAAAACCCCCTTCTTATTCGCCACAACAATATCCGGCAACCCATCCCCATTCATATCCTGTACCAGCACCTGCAGCCCAACCCCTGAATCCGAATCGATCAGATGCGGTATCCACGTAGGACCTGACGCGGCGCGCGCATCGGAAACCCCTTCCCCCCCTGAAACTCCGGCCCCCCCGGTCCCCGGCCTGTACTCAAACCAATACAACGTCGACGGATCATACGCCCCCGGATCCTCCCCATTATGGGCAAAATACCGCTTCCCCGTCACCAGGTCAGGATGTCCGTCTCCATTGATATCCGCCATCGCCATCCCATGCGTCTCGGAGACCCCGCTAAAGATCAGATGATGAGTCCAACTCGTATCCCCCGTCTTTTCATGCCACCAGATGCCATACCGGTGGGCCGATGCTGTAACCAGATCCGGCTGTCCAAGATGTTTCGTCTCCAGCGGATAGATCTGCGAACAATCTTCTCCCAGATCCGCCGGATGAAATACCCAGTTGTCCGTCGCAGCATTCGGCGGGCACTCCCACCATCCCTTCGTGATCACTACGTCCTTTCGACCGTCGCCATTCATATCGATCAGGCCGAGCCCATGCGTATACCTGCCTGTGCCAATATTGCCGGCTGCGATGACATGCCTTGTCCATATCGTATCTCCGCGCATCGCCGGCGCTTTCATCCAGATCATTTCCTTCGCGATGGGATCATTACAGAGAAGATCCGGCCGGCCATCACCATCCACATCGACCAGCGCCGGGGATTCATTGCCCGCATTCGTCAGGATCCGATGCATTGTCCAGTAGCCCGGCTTATTTTGCGGATTCTCATACCAGACGGCTTCCTCTCCCGGCAGGCTGATGCGGATCAGATCCGTCCAGCCGTCCTGGTTGACATCCATCGCAAAATCCAGGAAAGAATTGCTGAACTGCGTGCTGGGATTATAGTGCCGCGGGGTGTCGACCGCATGCCGCGTCCAGTCCGGCGCCTCAAACCAGTAAGCCCCCGCAATGATATCCGGCTTGCCGTCATGATTGACATCGCCGATAGCCACCCCTTCGGACACGAAATCAGAAGTCAGGATGTGTTTGATGAACCGCGGAGTATCCGTATCACCCGCAGCCTGGCCCATGGCCACGCCACCCACACCCGCAGGGCCATTGTTTTGCGCCCTGCCCGCCAACGCCAGAAGAAGACAGCCCGCCATCACCCGCCATCGGGTAGAAAAGAAGAAAGGTTTCAACGAAAATTCAGTTGCTTGCATAGGGTAATTTAAATAAATTCCGTTTAATTTGGGATCTATGAATAAAACTAGCTGCAAATTCACGCTCGTCATACTGGGTTTGCTCTTTTATACCTTGCAGGCATCCGCTCCGGCCGCTTCTCAACAGGCCGCCGCACAGACCAGCCCACAGCAGTCCGACCCCCAATTCGAATTGAAAGACGGCAGCTACCAATTGACCCTGGCAGGTGCCGAACACTTCGCCGACCTGCCCCTCAGATGCATGCAACGGGAATTTCCTTATAAAACCGGTGTGGCTTTCCCCGATAGTACCCTCGCAGTAAAACCCAAAGAATATCATCCCGCCTTTTATGGTTGTTATGACTGGCATTCCAGTGTGCATGGCCATTGGATGTTGGTTCGGTTACTCAAATTATTTCCTGCTATGCCGAGGGCCGCAGAAATCCGTCAGAAATTAGAAGAAAATCTCACGGCGGAAAATATCAGCGGCGAGCAGAAGATCTTTGCCATGAAGGATAATAGTAGCTTCGAACGTACCTACGGCTGGGCTTGGCTGCTGGAATTACAGCGTGAACTGTTAAGATGGGACGACCCCCTGGGAAGAAGGCTGAGCAAAAACGTCGCGCCCCTTGCCCGGCAGATCGCCGCGATGTTCATCGACTATCTGCCGAAGATGAATTATCCTGTCCGGGTAGGCGAGCATACCAATCTCGCCTTTGCCCTCCGCCTGGTCTGGGATTATGCCGTACAGGTAAATGATGATTCACTGCGGCAATCTGTCCTTCGGACAGCCATCAGGTTTTACAAAAAGGATGTCAACTATCCGCTGTCGTGGGAGCCTGGGGGTAATGATTTTCTCAGCCCCGCCCTCGAAGAGGCAGATCTGATGTGGAGGATACTGCCAGCGGCAGCATACCAAAGCTGGCTACGGAAATTTCTGCCGGCCATAGCCAGCCCGGTCTTCCATCTTGAAACGGGAAAAGTCAATGACAGGACCGATGGTAAACTGGTGCACCTCGACGGTC
>JAMFSL010000128.1 GCA_026225275.1 Puia dinghuensis | reverse complement strand
CCAACTCCGGGTATTTCAGCATGAGCGTCGGCGGGGCTTCGGATAAATCGAATGATGGTATCCTGAATAATACCCTGGGCCTGCTGGGTCTCTCCTATGCCGTTCCTATCGGGAAACATGAGACTTATCTGGCCGTGGGCTTTCAGGGTGAATACTATGAAAGCAGCTTCAATGTAGCCGGGGTGTCGAATGCCTTCGGAGACCAGTTTAACGCCTACGGACCCATCGAGGGTGCGGCCAGCGCCGACCGTCTTGCCAGCGGATGGCACTATGGGCATTTCAACGCGAATGTCGGCGCCTCGGTTTTCAGCAACGGCCGGTACGATAAATGGTATTTCGGCGCCTCCGTCCAGCAAGCCAACCAACCTTATGAATATGACATCAAATCGGATTCCACCCGGCTGAAACCGGACGTGGGTATCCAGGGTGGTTATAAGTATACGACGAAGACAGATGACGAAGTAGCCTTTTACATGTCTATGAGCTGGCAGGGACCTGCCTACCGGCATTATTTCGATCTGGCTTATACAAAGGCTATTCCGGATATACCGGGTGGTGGCGCCATCGGCGTGGGTCTTGGCTATCGCTATAATGACGCCATTATTCCCAACGTGGAATTGAGGTATCAAAAATTAGTCATAGGAATTTTATATGATGTAAATATTTCGACAATCAGTACGGCAGGAGTCGACCGGGATGGTATCGAACTGTCGTTACGGATGGATTTTTAAAACTAACCCCATGAAGAAGGCAATGATTTGTTTGACCGGTTGTTTCCTGCTGGCTGTGACGATAGGTCACGCCCAGAGCAGCAACCCTGTGGCGGCTGATTCCACCCGGCCAAGAATGGATACCACCATTAATGGTACGGATACCACTATCCGGTTCCATGATCCTTCCAGCAAGGACACTGCTGCTATGCAACAGCAGCTGAAAGATACGACTGCTCAGCCGGTCAATCCGGCGACTCAACCGGTCACGCCTGCTGTACAGACACCCGTCAGCACTTCTGTCGCGGCAACCGATCCGGCTGCCACTGTACCAGTGACGACACCCGCCGATACGGCTGGAAAAGATAATGGTGTAGCCAAGGCAGATCCACCAGCTAAGATCGCGGACACCGCTGCGGATGATAAACCGGAACAGACACGTGGGGTAGATACCCGGTGGTTCATCTCTCCGCTGCTGAAACTGCAATTCCAGGATTTTGCCATGATCGAGAAGGATAGGGAAGGATACCTCAGTAATGCCAATACGCTGCCTTTTTTCCAGCGGGGAAATGCCTCTTTTGCGGCCTCTGCCTACAAGAATATTACCGGCCGCCTGTCTGTCAGCGGTGATATCGGACTTAGTTTCGGGCATGTCACCAGTGATGCCGTAGAGATCAGCCAGACGAAGTCACAAACCTTTAATCTGTTAAATCTTTCTGTCTTTTATCATCTTTTGCCTGCTTCTTACAAGTTGCAGCCTTATGTGACTGTTGGTATCAATGATATTATCAATAATGGCAGCTATCTGACCGTTCCGATGGGAGTCGGCGCCAAATTCAATGGTAAAAAGGTCATGGTGCTGGGCCAGGTGAGCTATGGTGCTGGTCTCGGTAAAAACATCGCCAATACGACGATGTATACCATGGGTATCTATATTCCGATCAAGAACAAAAAATCCAAGCAACTGGATAATGACGATAACTCGCCATGGAACCGGCCCAGTAAGGACGACAATGGTAAAAAGAAGAACAACAAGGACTCCACGGCAAAGAATAATGGCGGGACTGTGATCAACAATATTTATGTGACTGTGAACATCGATTCCATACTGCGGGCGAAGGGCCTGGTGGGCGATGATGGAAATTCCAACTCCGCGGGTGGTGGAAGAAGAGGCAATCGCAATGGCAATGGTAACGATGACGGTGACGATAGTTATGCCTCAGGCGGATCGCGCGGTGCTTATGGCGGCGGCTCGGGCCGGCGCAAGATGCGTCGTGGATTGCACAATTTCGATGTGGACGATTTTGAGAATGACGATTATGCGATGGATAGCCTGGATGGTCGACCAGTAATACGCTTTGTGGTCTATTTTGAATTCAATGATTACGGGCTGAACACCAAAGCCTTTGGTAATATCGACAAAGTGATTGGCCACCTGAGAAGAAGCCCCAATGATTTTTCCGTGGAGATCAAGGGCTATACCGATTCCGTCGGTGCCGACCATTACAATAACTGGTTGTCCCGGGAAAGAGCGAAAATGGTGCTGGCCTATATGAACAGTAGGGGTATTCCTGTAGAGTTTATGAAAGCCAAAGCCTATGGGAAAGACGACCCTGTGGCTGATAACGGCGATCCCAATACGGCCTGGCTCAACCGGCGTGCCGAGATCATCGTTCATGAAAAGGGCGCTCTGGCGACCGATAAATAATTGAAATAATAAAAATATAGTACAATAATTTCCCAATTCGGGAGTTATTGTGCTATATTGCCTTTAAGATTAAAATCCGATATCATGTCAAACATTAACACTACCGCTTTGTGGGGCCATTTGCCCGCCAACATCAAGATCAGATTGATCGATGAAACCGGTAAACTGATCGATCCGCTGCAACTGAAAGAAGTAGAATATCTCTCCCGCTTCCAGAATAAATGCGTTGTCAACAAAGTTTATCATCAAATGCTGGCCGATAACCGCAGTGGGATTATCGAAGTCTACCACGACAAGATTGTCGTAAGGGACAACTAATCAGCGTTTTCCCGTTATTTTCCCGATCTCTTGTGCGTAGCCCGGTCCTACAGGCAGTTCCAAATTTCCGATCCAAACGGAATCGCGTTCCACCTTGTCCACCTTTCCGCTGGCGACAAGATAGCTTCGGTGTATCCGGACGAATGCAGGCGAGGGCAAGAGTTCTTCCACTTCCGTCATGGTGAGCCTTGACAACAATTTCTCTTCCGGCAAGATGAATTGCATGTAATTCCCCGTGCTCTGTACGTATAGGATATCGCTTAGCCGTATCCGCATCTGGCCATAGCCGACCTTGATAAAGACATGATCAGGTCCGGCAGAAGTTCCTCTTTTCAACTCATAGAGCTCGTACGCCTTATTACATGCCTTTAAAAAGCGGGTACTGCTGAAAGGTTTCAAAAGATAATCGACCGCATCCAACTCGAAACTCTGTACCGCATGCTCGCTATAGGCTGTGGTAAAGATGACCATCGGTGGATGAGGAATGCTGCGGACGAATTCGATGCCCGAGATATCCGGCATCTTGATGTCCAAAAAGACCAGGTCGATTCGCTCCTGCTGCAGCCTTTTCATGGCTTCGAAGGCGTCGGTATAGGTGCCCGCTATTTCGACAAATCCGATCTTCGCCGCCAGGGTCTTTATGATCTCCAGCGCTATCGGCTCGTCATCTATGGCGATTGCTTTTAACATGGTTATTTGCTCTTCTGTCCGGTAAAGGTATTAAGTGTTTAAGGTTGGATGGAAAGCTGTACAAAAAATTCTTTTTCGTCCTGGTGCATATAGAATTCGTGCCGGTTGGGATACAGCAACTTCAGCCGGTGCAGGACATTCTTCAACCCGATACCGCTCCGGATCTTCTCCGGGTCTTCGCCTTTCCGAAGGTGGATGCTGTTGCGCATTTCGAAAAGGATCCGGCCCCCTTCGTGACGCAGCTGCAGTTTGATCCACGAGGGTTCCCGCAGGCTGATCCCATGCTTGAAACCATTCTCCACAAAAGGGATCAGTAACATTGGCGCGATGGGGTAGTCCGGAAAATTCTCGTCGATGATCGTCTCGATATTAATGGATTCAGCGGATTCCGTTCGCAGTTCCTGTAAGACAATATAGTTCCTGAGATATTCGATCTCCTTGCTCATGGGGATCTGGGACAGATGGTTCTCGTGTAGCATGAACCGCATCATATCCCCCAGCTTCTGCACCCCCTCCGCCGTTCGCGGCGCCCTTTCCTGTAAGGCTGTACCATAGAGCGTGTTGAGCACATTGAACAGGAAATGCGGGTTGATCTGCGACCGCAGAAACTGGAGATCCGCTTCGGATTGGCCGAGGGCTGTTTGCAGTCCCTGTACCTGCAGCAATTTGTCCTTCCTCGCCCGCCAGATCAGCCAGGAGACGGGTGTGGTAATGAAGAGTTGTGCCGCCCAAAAAAAGATCGCGGCGAGTATCAGTACTTGGTTATCGGCGGTATACAGCAGGAAAGGGATCTGCCAGCAGGCCGTCGAGAGCAGTAGCCGCTGCCGTGGGCGTCCCCGCCATCCCTGCCATAGTTGACCCTTCCCCTTTATGGGGAAAACCCAATAGAGATTAGTATAGATAGTCAGGAAAGCCGGCGGCAGGATAATAAAATAAAATTTGAATGCGAGCTCCACATTGAGGAACAGGTCGAAATTCAAGAGGACCGAGCCAAGGGCATAATAAATGAGAAAAAACGCACCCACCTGATTGACCAACGCTATCCAATGTGCATTCTTCAGCTGGTCGTGCTGCATCCGGCGGATCGCTACCTCCCGGATCGCCACATACAAAACATAACCGATGACCCAGCCGGTGATATGTTGCAGTCCCATGCCGGTGACCATGGCGCCCGTCAGGTGGTTGTTGATCATCGTGGGATAATTTAGATAGGACCAGGCGTCTGCCCAGCCGAACCCCATGATAGCCGTCAACAGAAAGATATTGAGCAGACACCAGACGATCCTTCCCGGGGGCATCGCCAGGCGGAAAGCCGGACCCGCCCGCCGCTCCGTAAGCCCACGCAGAAAATAGGGGATAATATAGAGATTTATCCAGCAATAACACCCGTAAAGCAGGGTGAGGAAACCGAGGTGAGGGAAAAGGACATTTCGGTAATAATCGAACTCCATATGAGCGTCCGTGAAGAGTGCGCCATACATCCCGACGAATTGATCGGGAGACATCCCGAAGATCGGCCGGATAAATCCTGCGATGGCCGTCAGGATCAGGATCGTGACCAGCAAGAACTCCTGTGACCGCCATCTGATATGATAAAGACCTGGTTCCATATTGCGTGCTTTTGAAAGCAAGATTAGGGCAATCGAAGCCGGGTCCGGAGGAAAAGTGATAAAACATCCAAACTATGTGATGAATATCCCCGCCTTAATTAACCAGGTACATGCGCGTCGCGGAGTTGATATATTCCGTGGGGTCGAATGCGCCGTCGAAGGTATCGCTCATGGCATCGAGCTTGACGCCCAGTTCCTGCACTTTAAGCCCGATCTCTGGGTCGTTTTTGTATTTCAGGATGAGTTCGTTGTATTTGGACATGATTCCACGGATCTCAAAGGTGAGCTCGCCGAACCTTTCTTTGAGCGACTGTACATCCATCAGTTGGTAATAGATCGGTTGTTTCCAGGTTTTGAGGTCGGCTGCTTTTCTGGCTGTGACCAGTACGGCGGCTTTTTTGCGTAAGTCGGTGAGATACTGGTAGCGGAGTTCGGCATCGTTTTGCCGGGAGAAGGCGTTAACGTAGTCAGCCGGCTTTACCTGCAGCAAGGCCAGGTTCTGGTTGAGAATAGTATCATAATGGATCTGCAGCTTTTCCAGGTCTTTGGTAACGATCTCCCATTGTTGTTCGATAAGGTCCTTGTCATAATTAAACTCACCTAACTTTGCTGTCAGCAGGAACATCTTCATGCTTTGCTCTTTCAGTTCTTTTCTTCTGCCGGCCTGGGTATTGACGTAGTCGTTGATACCGATGAACAATGCCTGGAAGACGGGACCGGCGATAGGAGTGGCGCTGGTGATATTACCGCTGATGGTGATCATGTCCGACAGGACCTGCATGGACGGATCCTTCTCCTTTACCTTTTCGATGTAGTTGTAGAAGCCCTTGTACCAATCCTGGTAACCGGGGTATTTCATCGGATCGGCTGTCTCGCTGAGGGTGGCAAAGAAGTT
>JAMFSL010000127.1 GCA_026225275.1 Puia dinghuensis | reverse complement strand
TCCGGAGAGGGCGATATATCCTGCAATGCTTCGACGGCGCATTCCATCCAAAAGTTGAAGTCGGGCCGGATGCGGCGTTTGAATTTCAGGAGGCTGCGGGAGATCACATCTTTTCCGGCGGACAGCGGCAGATAGGGGCAGAGATAATAGTATCTGAAAGAGGAGTCGCGGTAGGCTAAGGTTGTTGTTTGTAGTACCATGATCTTTTCACTTGACATTATTCGCTGTCCCGGTTAAAATTACGGAAAACCTTATATTGAGGCCATGGAAAATAATGAGGCCATAGAAAACAACGAGTCGAGGGAGAAATCGGTCATGAGTGAATGGGAAGGGGAGTTTGCCCGCTATTTGCGGTCGGCGGGGGATTGGACGGATGGGTCGCATGATATCGGTCATTTTCAGCGGGTATGGCGGACTGCGCGGTATATTAACAGGGAGGAGGGGCTGCCGGCTGATGAACTGGTGTTGCTGGCGGCGGCCTATTTTCATGACCTGGTATCGTTGCCGAAGAATCATCCGGACAGGGCATCATCGTCGCGGCTGAGCGCAGAGCGGACGGTGCAGCTGTTGCAGGAGCGGTGGCCTGGTTTTCCGCGGGAGAAGATAGAGGGGGTACGCCATGCTATTCACGCGCATAGCTTTTCGGCGCGGGTAACAGCTGAGACAGCGGAAGCGAAGATCCTTCAGGATGCAGACCGGATGGAGGCGTTGGGAGCGATCGGGCTGGCGAGGGTATTTTATACTGCGGGGCAGTTGAATCTACCGTTATTCGATGGGGACGATCCGCTGGCGGAAAGGCGGCAGGCTAACGATCAGCTATATTCGCTGGATCATTTTCAGGTGAAGTTGCTGAAATTGCCGGCGATGATGAATACGGCGACGGGCCGCCGGCTGGCGGAAGGGCATGCGGCGTATCTGCGGGAGTTTATGCAGCGGATTAAAAAAGAGATAACGGGCGCGGACGGCGCCGGAGAAGGAGTCTGCTAAAGCTGTATCGTCCGACTGTCGCCCCAGACGGGAGGCTTGTCGGGATGGCTGGGATCGGTATTCCAGAGGCATTGCCGGACCGTCAATGTTTTTGAAGCAGGATCGATGGTGATGAGCTGGAAGGAAAGTTTCGTTTCGTCTTTCGAAGAGTATTTCCCTTTCATAGGCGAGTCCACACGGAAGGTGGGCAATGAGATGTCTCCGTTGGGGCCGGTGTAGGTATAGAACTGGTTCCAGTTATTATGACCATGGAAGTAGGCCTTAATATTTGGGTGGGCTTTGAGAAAGGCGACGAAGCCGAGCTGTTCGATGGAGTCGTTCTGCGGCTTGCCGCCGTCTATGGCAGACGTCGTATCCTGGGTATCCTTCGAGCGTTCTTCGAGCAGGTTTTCAAAGCGGTCTTGGCCATTGACATCATGATTGCCATAGGGATTAGTGAAATGAGCGGCGTCCGCATCCGGCGGGTCGTGGCAGACGATAACGACGGGGGTGCGGGGGTCAATGCGGGCAAGTTCTTTGCTCATCCAGACCCGGTTGGTCGAGTCCGGCCAGATATTAATGAACAGGAAACCGATACCGCCGATGATCCTGGAATAATTGATCTTGTCTTCAGGGTAGTGGAAGCTGCTTGCCGTCAGAGGGGTGACGGGATGGAGCATGAGGTTGTAAATACCTGCCATGCTGGTGGCATCGGTGGCAGGCTGCATTTTCCGGTAGAAGCCAATGGCATCGGAGACGTCATGGTTGCCGGCTACCAGGAGAAAGCTGGTGGGATGACCCAGGTGGTCATGGAGGGTGATACTCCGGAGGTAATCCTTTTGGAACTCCTGCCATGAGGCGGCCGCGCTTTGGATCGGGATTTCCTGACGGTTGGCGATATCGCCTGAAATCATGATATAGTCGACCGGGCCGACTTTCTGCCCGGCGTTTACGCCTTTATCGGCGGGTAACGGCAAGAAAGGGAGAGCATTCATTATCGCAACCTGGCGGGCGTTGACGACTGCGGAGCGCACGTTGCTGTCGCCGTCGAAGGCGGAACGGGTGATGCCAAAGTGAACGTCCGAGGTGTAAATGATCTGGATGAGGGTGTCGGGGGCAGCAGCGTTACTGAAAAAGGGGAGTAACAGAAGGCAGAATTGAATGAATCTCATATTTTGTAAAAATACGCTTGGCGCAGCTTTGTCTTCCGTTATGTGACCGTTAATTCATTCTGAAGAATCTGAAGTTTTCATAATCAATGCTTTATGATCCTCTCTGCCCCGAGGGGACAACGGGTTTAAAAAATAGCTGCACCCCCAGTAAACGCTAAGTCATATTCTGTCGTATCGTATGAGGAGAAGCAAGAACAAGGGGGGTAGAAAGGCCCGAAATAGCTTAATTTTATATGACAGACGTACGGTCACCCGGGGGACAGAGGGTGTTGAGCCCATTTCTATAATAATTTAACCTGATGAAGCATTTTTTCACTGTTGTATGGCTGCTTGTTGCTCAGAGTGCCTTTTCGCAGTCGCAGGTGTGTCCGCTAAACAGTAACTGGTCATTTGGCAATCTTACGCACTGGTTTGCCTATACCGGTAATAATTACAAGGGGAATCCGGTGGCCCCGGGTAACACGCTGCAATATGATTCCACCACGGGTCCTCCGTCAGGTACCATAGGGAATACAGGAATCTACGAATATGAGCTGAACAATATTTTAGGTATCCAGACCATCAATACTTCGACGATAGATCCATACGGGGGATTCGCCACCATTCCGAAAATCAATGGTTACCAGTATACTAATGCCCTTCTTTTAGGGTCTACGCGTATCACTACCAGTTCGGGTGGCCAGGGCGGATATGTCCGGGGGGTGAGCTATCGGATCAATGTGCCGCCGGGGCCTACGACGGAGCCTTATACGATGACATATGCCTACGCCATGGTACTGGAGAACGGGACGCACAACTCTAATGAGCAGCCTTTGTTTTCCGCCACCTTGCGGAGCAATGACAGTGTGATCACCTGTGCCTCCCCTCAATATTTTTTGCCGACGTTAAACAACGGGCGGCAGGATATAGGCGCTACGCTGGATACCGCTTTGGCCAAGAGTGAGGGCTTTTTTCTGAGCTATAGGCTGTCGCCCAATGCTGACCCCAATGCAAATGGCCCGAATGCACCGCATTTGCAGGATGTATGGTGCAAAAACTGGACGGAAGTCACCTTCGATCTTTCGGCCTATCGTGGTCAGCAGGTAACACTGACTTTCGAGACCGACAATTGCGTTCCCGGCGGTCACTTCGCCTATTCCTACATCGCCTTGCGAAATACTTGTGGAGGACTGCTGATCAGCGGAGATACGGTAGCCTGTCAAAGCAGTACACTGACTTATACCGTGCCTGGTCTGACGGGTGCGACCTTTAATTGGACCGTACCCGGAGGCTGGTCGATAGTATCCGGCTCAGACAGCAATATCCTGCAGGTCGCGGTGGGTACCGCTGCGGGTGTGATCACCGTCCAGGAACAGAATAGCTGCGCCGATCTGCATGCGTCCCTCGACGTGACAACGGCGTTGCCGACCATCGCGGGCGAGGCCATCGGGGGGTCCGAAGTTTGTACGGGAATGAATACAATTACGCTGACGACGACTGGTAATCGTGGTCAGGTGCTTGGATGGCTGGCTTCGACGGGAGCCGGTAACGATACATTATACAACGATACGACATCGCAATATGTGGCACAGAACCTGACGGCGACGACGAATTTCAGTGTCCTCGTGCGAAACGGGGAGTCATGCGCGATCGATACTACTTCCGGGACGACGGTGCTGGTTGATCCGCTGAGTGTGGGCGGGACTTTGCAGCCTGCCAGCCTGACCGTCTGCGAGGGTCAGAATAAGGATGCCCTGCTGACACTGACCGGCGAGGTGGGGAATCCCGTCAACTGGCAATCTTCACCGGACGATATCAACTGGACGGGCTTTGCCCCGACATTTACGGACACTGTCTATCAGATTCTCGGGTTGACGGCGCCGACCGATTACCGGGTGATCGTCAAAAGCGGCGTTTGTCCGGCAGATACGAGCGCGATTTCGGCTGTCAATTATGTCAACGTGCCGTTTCCACAGGCCACCATCGATCCGGCGGATACGATTATCTGTTACGCTTCTGCCGCTGTCCTGAATGCGACGATTTCCATTGGGACCAGCTATGCCTGGTCCAATTACAATACATTGACGAATGCGGGCAATGGAGTGATCACCAGTCTTCCGTACACTATCACGCCGACCGCGAATCCGGTGGGCACGGTGGGTATTATTGATTATGTGCTGAGCGTCGAGAATGCCGGCTGTCCCAACCTGCTGATAGATACCTTCCAGATAAGGGTGCTGCCGCCCATTCTTGTGAATGCAGGGGACGACACCTCCGTGGTAGTGGGAGAGCCTTTGCAGTTGAAAGCTACTTCCAATGATACGACATCGCCCGGGGGGGATAGTTTTGCCTGGGCTCCGGCGATTGGGTTGAACAATCCCAACATTTATAACCCGGTGGGTATCTATACGGCGGAGACCAATGAAATCCAATATTACGTGACGGCTACCTCAATGTATGGCTGTACGGGCGTCGGCACTGTGCTGGTGAAGGTATTCAAGACGGGACCGGATATCTTCGTCCCCAATGCCTTCACTCCGGGTGGCGCCACTAATAACCTCTTCCGGCCGATACCGGTGGGTATTTCCAGTCTATCGTTCTTCAGGGTATACAACCGATGGGGGCAGCTCGTATACGAGACGACGAGGATCGGGGATGGATGGAACGGCTATGTCAATGGTCACATAGAGGACACGGGAACGTATGTCTGGATGGTACAGGGGACAACGTATACCGGCAAGATTGTCTTTCGTAAAGGGACAATGGTCCTGATCCGTTAGGTTTCGGCGGAAAATACTTATCTTTTGGGTAAACCAACTGCTGAACTGTGATACGTAATTTCTTCTATTTATTGGTGGGCATGGCGCCGTTGCTGACGCATGCGGAGATCGATACGACCGGCATGCGACGGGAGATCCTGGCTGTCTATGGTCGGGAGCCGCAGGCGAGTTTTGCCGTGGCTTTCGAAGACCTTTCTACCGGTGAGCGATTTTTTGTGAATGAGCATACCAGCTATCATGCGGCTAGCACGATGAAGACGCCGGTGCTGATCGAAGCGTTCAGGCAGGTGGCTGATCACCGGCGGGCGCTGACGGATAGCCTGCTGATCCATACTGATTTTGTCAGCATTGCGGATAGCAGCAGGTATGAGTTGGACTCTATATCGGATAGTGAAACGGCGCTATACCGCCTGGCCGGGAAAAAACTGTTGCTGCGCGACTTATTGTACCGGATGATCACGGAAAGCAGTAACCTGGCCACCAACCTGGTGATAGAAGCCGTTGGGGCGAAAAATGTTGTCGCAACGATGCGGCAGATGGGAGCTATGGATATCCAGGTATTGCGGGGGGTAGAAGATGAGAAGGCGTATGAAAAAGGGATGAATAATACGACTACGGCGTACGACCTCATGCTGATCTTCGACCGGATAGCCATGGGCAAGGTGGTCGACGCTGCTTCCTGTGCCGAGATGGTCGACATTCTGACAGCGCAGCACTTCAAAGAAATTATTGCAGGAAAGTTACCCGATGGGGTGAAGGTAGCCAGCAAGAGCGGTTGGATCACGGGGGTACATCATGATTCGGGCATCGTCTATCTGCCCGACGGGCGAAAGTATGTGCTGGTACTGCTGTCCAAAGATATTGCCGATGACGAGGCGGCTATCGGGACAGAGGCGACCGTATCAAGGATCATCTATGATCATATGACAGGTATGCCCGTGTCGGGGGATACGGTAGTAACTGGCGGCGCCAAGTCACTGGCGATGAATCGGGCGATGGATCAGGCGTTGGCGGCCCATTGGGCCGACACGGCAAGACTGGAGGCTGTCTATCCTGTGATCGACCGGCTGTACAAAGCTTATGCGAAGAAAAATCATTGGCCCGGTATGGTGTATGGGATTGTGGCCGGTGGTCGCCTGGTGTATACCGGGCAGGCGGGTTATAGCAATTTGAACAAGAAGATCCCTGCCGGTCCGACGGCTGATTTTCGCATTGCCTCGATGACCAAGAGCTTTGTATCCGTTGCGATCCTGCAGCTGCGGGATGCGGCGAAGCTGCGGCTGGACGATCCGGCTTATTTATATATTCCCGAACTGAAAGACCAGCGGGGTTTTTCGGCAGATGCCCCGGTGATCACTATCCGAAATCTGCTGACACATTCGGCGGGATTTCCGGAGGATAATCCCTGGGGGGACCGGCAGTTGGAAGACAGCGATGCGGAGATGCTGGACATGGTCAAAAGCGGCCTTTCTTTTTCCAACAGTCCGGGCATTGCCTATGAATACAGTAATACGGGCTTTGCCCTGCTGGGTCATATCGTACAAAAGGTATCGGGAGAGTCTTACGAGCAGTATATCACCGAACATATCTTACAACCGCTGGGGATGGATCATACCTATTGGGAGTATACGAAAGTGCCGGCGGACCAGTTGGCGCATGGCTATCGCTGGCTGGACGGGGCCTGGGTCGAGCAGCCGCTGCTGCATGACGGCGCCTATGGGGCGATGGGCGGCCTGATCACCACTATCGAAGACTTTGCGAAGTACGAGGCATTCCAGCTGGATGCCTGGCCTTCGCGCAGCGGCGGAGACGAGAGGATATTGAAACGTAGCAGCCGGCGCGAGATGCAGCAGCCGTGGATGTTCAATAACCTGAATGCCCAATTTACCTATTATCCGGACGGGCCTGTTTGTCCGATGGTCTCTTTCTACGGCTATGGGCTTCGTTGGGCGCATGACGCAAAAGGCAGGACACTGGTAGGTCATACGGGTGGGCTGCCTGGCTTCGGCAGCAATTGGAATACACTGCTGGATTATGGGATAGGTGTGATCAGCTTTGCCAATTTAACCTACGCCAATGCGGGCGCCATTAATCTCGAGGTACTGGATACTTTGGTGACGCTGGCCAGACTGAAGCCGCGGGCTGTTCCGGTGTCACCGATACTGGAGCAACGGAAGAGGGAATTGGTGGCGTTACTGCCTTCATGGGATGGGGCGAGGAAGAGCGATATTTTTGCCATGAATTTCTGGCTCGATTATTTTGTGGATTCGTTGCGTGCGGAGGCGATGGCGATCTTTGCCCGGGCGGGCAGGATTGTCCGGGTCGGTGAGGTACAGGCGGAAAATGGGTTGAGGGGATCTTTTCTGCTCGTTGGCGAGAAGGCGGACGTGCAGGTGAGTTTTACGCTGACGCCCGAGAATCCCGCGAAGATACAGGCATATCATATAGCGTTGGTGGAGCGGTGACGGGATCATTTTTTCTCCGCCACTGCAATTTTCGAATCTGCAGTACCATAATACAGGAACCATTTTCCCTGAAAGTTTGTGAGCGCTTCCAGGAAACAGACCTGACCTACCTGTCCTGTGATCTCGTAAGGCTTGTCGGGACGGATAAAATAATTCTCCAACCGGTGTATCACCTTTGTGGGATCGTTGCGGTCCATCAGCACCTGTCCGCCTGCGTAAGTACCTTCCGGCAGGCTACTATCACCGATAGAAGGAATATTCCGTCCATTATATATCAGCAGGATCCCTTTGTCCGTGAGCATGGCCGGCGGACCCGATTCGACGAGATCGCTATCGAATTTTTTGGCCCGGGTGGGTACGACGATCTTTAGCAAAGGCATGTTCACTGCCTGTCCCCGCAGTGGTATGGGTGGTTGTTCTCCCGGCGCCATTTCCACCGGCGTCCAGTTGATCAGGTCGTCGGATGTGGCGGCCCAGATATTCTGATCGCCCCAATACATCCAATATTTGCCGGCGACACGCGTGGCGATGATGCGGCCGTTTTCATACCTGCTGACGATGGAGCCCGATTTCGACCACAGGTCTTTATACTTTCCGTGGTAGGCGGTGGCGAATACCGGGCCATGTTTGGTCCAGTGCCGCAGGTCCTGCGAAGTAGCGATCAATAGCCGGGCCTGGCGGCCGTCGAAGGCAGTATAGGTCATATAGTACGTTTGTCTCTCGTCTTCTACCACGCGGGGGTCTTCGCACCCGCCTTCCCATTCCAGCTTTTTCCAGGCGTCGGCATCGGGGTTCAGTACCGGCGCAGGCGAACGGGTAAAGTGAAGTCCATCGAAACTCATTGCCAGGCCGATACGGGAAGTGCCGGCAGGTTGACCTGTTTTATCCTGCGCCCGGTATAAAAGGTATAATGTATCTCCTTTGACGGCAACGGCAGGATTGAATACGTCCTTTTCCTCCCAGGCTACTTCTTTGTGAAGGATCGGATCGGTAAAACGGCCTGTGCCGGGCGTGAGTATCGGATTGGCGCTATCCACCTTGGTAAAGGGCAATAAGGCCCAATTGGCGGGGGCGCCTGTCTCATCGACGATACGACTGCCTGAGCTGTCCGGCGCCGCCGTGTGCGCAGTACTGGTCGAATCCGATCCCTGCGATGCGGGGCCTGCATTGTTGCAGGCCCCGCCGGCCAGTGCGAAGGCCGAGATATACATTAACCAACTTCTTTTCATGCTGTTGCGATTTTTTTTATGGGGTGCTTTCATCAGTATAAATAGACAGGACCTGCGCATCTGTCAGCACGGTATTGTAAAAACGGACCTCATCGAGAGCGCCCATGAAATAATCGCCGCCATAAAAATAATTCGGGTCAGCGCTATTGGTCAGGTTATAGTTCTCTTTTGGCATCTCATTGCCGATCGACAGGTTGATCGTGGAAGCAACGGTTAAAGGTGTTCCCGTCACTGTTTCGGTGGCGACCAGTTTTCCCTGGATATAGAATTTCTCCGTACCCGGGGTAAATGAGACGGCTACATGCGTCCATATGCCCGCAGTGACGGCTGGTCCTCCATCGTCCTGGTCGTGGTCGCCGGTGCTGGTATTTACGGTCAGAAAAGGCAGGTTACTACCTTGCAGCTGAAATTTATAACCAAGCCATCTGTCGAGGGAGAACATATAATTATTGGCATTGGTGCCGTCTGCCTTGCACCAGAGGAGGATCGTAAAGGTCTGCGGATTGAGGTTGGCGTTATAAAGTACTTTTACGGTAGCCCCATTGTTAAAATAGTAAGCCATGTTAGGCCGGCCGAAACGGTCGGCGACGAGTACTGGCAGCGTTCCGCCATCTACAGCCGTGGCGGCGCTGGTGCCTACCCATCCTGTCTGCAGTACGCCGTTATTGCCATTTCCCGAGCTGTCCGCCGTATTTCCGTTGAATTCCCAATAACCCATCAGGTTCACAGCGGAAACCTGTTGTATCAATTGGGTGGAGAATGTTACGCCCGCGGCCAATAAATTGTTCAGGGCATTGTTGATCTCCTGTTGCGTATACGCGGTTGAGTTGCTGACCTCGGTGGCCAGATTAATGACCGAATCCAGCGCAGCCCTGGCGCCTACGGCATAATCGCCGGGTTTGGTTCCATCCACCGTTGAATTATAGACAGTGGTCAGGGAGTCTATAGCTGCCGTCAATGCTGCTTTATTGGTATTGTAAGAAGCGGGCGAAGAGTTTTTCTTACAGGCGGCGATCGCGCCAAGAAGGAGGGCGAAGGCTATTAAGCAAGAAATATATTTAGACGTTTTATTCGGGTTCATGATGTTTGATTTTTAAGAATTGACGAACGAACGGCTATTTGTACAAATTCGGGTTGGCATCAATCTCGCTTTGTGGGATGGGGAAGAACTTATTAGTCGTGTAATTAAAGTTCGGCGCGCCCGGTGTCAGGGCTGCGGTTGCGTAAGTGCTGCCATACCGGATGATGTCGAAGAATCGGTGAAACTCCAATGCCAGTTCTGACCTTCTTTCCCGTTGGATGATGGCACGCAGCTGGGTTTGGTCCGTGATGGTGATATCCGGCAAGAGACCGACGGCCACGGTGGAAGTCCCGGTCAGTGAACTGTCATACATGGCAGTGTTCCTGGCTCTTTCGCGGACCAGGTTCAACGGCGCCAGTGCTGCCGAACTCTGACCGCTCTCATTCAATGCTTCGGCTTCAACGAGCAGGATATCCGCGAGGCGAAGGGCTTCGTAATTGACAGTACCCACGTTCTTAGTGGCGGCAGGAACTTCGGACAGCGGCTGGACCATCTTCTTGCAGAGGTATCCGGTGCTGCTCCATGTCGAATCATAGGCAATGTCAAAATAAGGGTAGCCTGCCCTGGCGATCGTATAATTCAGGCGGGGGTCGGGCGTTCCGTCGGGTGCCGCCTCGTAATTATTGACCAGGCTTTGGGTGGGTAGGAAGAAGCCATAGCCATTGGTAGGCGCCGGGGAGCGCGGGGCAAACCATTCATTCAGCTCATTGCCTAAGCCAAGGGTGCCGGCTATGTGATTGACCGTGAATATCTCTTCGGTGTTGGCTTTGGTGTTGGCATTGAAGTTGTCCCAGTAAACATTTGTCAGGGTATAGCCCAATGCCACCACCTGCTGGGCGGTCTGGGCTGCCAGTTGGTAATGATTGGCCAGATCGCTGTGAAAGAGATAGGTCTTGGCCAGCAAGGCCAGTGCGGCTCCTTTTGTAGCCTGCCCCAGTTGAGTGGTGGGTACGCTTGTTGGCAAAACAGCCGCGGCTGCGATGCAGTCATTTTCGATCTGCGTAAAGATCGTATCCTGGGGGAGGGCCGGCGTTTGGGCCTCTGTCGCGGTCTGTACGGTCAGGTGCAAAGGAATATTTCCATAGGCGATGGCCAGGATGAAGTAGTAATACGCCCGTAAGAATTTTGCCTGTCCGATGCCCTGTACCTGCATGGAGTCAGATACGGCCGTATTACCCGTCAGTCCGTCCGTGACTACATTGCAGGCAAAGACGCCGTTGTAATAATTTTGCCAGACGGCTTCCACGGCGGCGTTGGTTGGCAAAATGTCGAACTGGTTGACCGCCTGATAATCGGGCTGGTCTCCTATGCTGCTGCCACCTTTGACGGCATCGTCCGAGGCCAGGTCGCCTAATACCCAGATGGCATTGGTGGCGCCTGAATTAAAAGCCAGGTATTTATAGGCATCGTTGATGGCTAGCTGAGCGTTGGCGTCGGAGGTGAAGAAATTCCCCGGGGTATAGTTGCCCAGCACCGGCTGGTTCAATATCTTTTTGCAGCCGGTTCCCGCAAGGAAAGCGCCGAACGACAGCAGGATGATGATATT
>JAMFSL010000126.1 GCA_026225275.1 Puia dinghuensis | reverse complement strand
CCCGGAGACAAGGTCTGTGGCAATTATTTCGCTCACTGGCGGGACGGCAGCATGGGGTCGGATATCATGGATCAGTTGGGGTGTACACTCGACGGGATGCTGACAGAATATGCCCTGCTAAAGGAGGATTCCCTGGTGCATATTCCGACCCACCTTACCTGGGAAGAAGCAGCTACCCTGCCTTGCGCTGCGCTGACGGCATGGTCGGCCCTAACAGGTTTCCGACAGGTATCAGCCGGGGATACAGTGCTAACCATCGGCAGCGGCGGCGTATCCGTATTTGCCATCCAGTTTGCCAAAATGCTGGGATGCCGGGTCATTTCACTTACTTCAAAAGAGGACAAAGTTCAACGTTTAAAAGCCCTGGGAGCCGATCATGTCATAAACTACATGCTCAATAATGAATGGTACAAAGAAGTACTTGCATTGACGGAAGACCGTGGCGCAGATCTCGTATTGGAGACAGGCGGAACAGACACCTTGGAGCAATCCGTGCTGGCAACTGGATTCGGAAAGCAAATCATCCTGCTTACGTCCATTGGCACCGTGAATCCGGGCAATCCTGTGGCCCTTAATAAAATACTGAGCATATTGTTCGTCAAGAGCATAACGATGCAGCCCAGTTTTGTAGGCAGCCGTCTGGCATTCGAGGCAATGAACCGGGCAATTACCCTTCATAAGATAAAACCACTCATTGATACTGTTTTTCCTTTTGAGGAAGCCAGGAAGGCTTATTATTATCTCGCAAAAGGAGAGCAATTGGGTAAAGTGGTGATCAGCGTGCCTGCCAAAAGCTGATCAAGATTAATTATAGTTTTGAAACTGGCTCGCTGGGGCAAGAGATGTCGACCTCTATCAACCAAATACCGCCTGGTTGTCGCCTCCATATTGTGATATCTTTTGTGATTTTATTTACGGATTGTCCATCCGGTAATTGAAAGTGGAGCAATAGTGTGCAGAAAGCGTAACTTATTTCATCTGAGGGTCTTATATCTTCTACCACGATTTTTCGCTCCATGCGCAGGCTGTTCGCTCGTTCGCACGTAGACCTCCAGAAGTCCTCGATGGCTTTCCTTCCCCTTATGGGTTCAATGCCTTCTGCTATGAGTCTTGCATCCTCAGTATAGTATGCAGCCATTCCAACAGCATCATTCTCATAAAATATATCCTCGAACTCTCGGGCGAATGTATTTACTGCCTGGGTGTCAAATTCTTTAAATTGTATCATAAGAAATGTTTATCATAGACCTAAGATCGGCGCCCGACTACATTGCGGAGTCGCTCACTGCGGCGATCAACGCGGCAGCTGCCAACTAAGCCCCCTTCAAAGGGCCTTCCCCAGCGCCTCTTCAATCCCTTTCTTCACTAATGGTTCCATCACCTTGTAGCCAGCGATATTGGGATGCACTAAGCCATCCGATGCAAGTTCCGGTTTCATTCCTTTTTGATCGTTCATGACCAACGCCGACCAATAATCCACATAAACAATATGGTTTTTAACGGCATATTCTTTCAGCATGGCGTTCAGCTTTATGATCTTTCCGGCAGGGTCCAAACCGCGGTGCCAGGAGAAATCGCTGGCAGGTAATACCGATCCGATGACCACTTTTATGCCACTGGCTTTAGCCAGTTCACACATGGAAACAATGTTGCCGAATATATTTTCAAGCGAAACCGGACCCCGGTTTTCAGCAATGTCATTCGTCCCTGCTTCTATCACTACCGCAACCGGATGCAGGTTAATCACATCCTCGCGAAAACGCACCAGCATTTGCGCCGATACCTGCCCGCCAATGCCCCGGCTGATATAATGATTACTTTTAAAAAAGGCCGTATCCATATTACCCCAGTTCTCGGTAATTGAGTTGCCCATGAAAACAACGCGTTTTTCACCCGGTGCAGGCGGCGCTATTCCGGCATTATCCCCGGCATATTTTGTGAGCCATGGCCAGTCGGTATGCAGCAGGTTTTCAAAATATTTCTGGAAATTGGCGAAATTCTCTGCCTGCTCCATTGCCTTGGTCTTTTTATCACTCAGCGGTTTCAGGTAACCTTCTAATTTTAGCCAGTCGGCAAAGCGGTCCTTCCAGCTGTCTGATGGCAATCCCTGCTCATTCATGCCAAAACCATGGCCACCTTTGGCATAAATATGCAGCTCGGCAGAGTGCTTTGAGTTAATCCATGTTTCATATAGGGAAGAGCTGTGGGTCTCCAATCCGAATCCGTCGTCGCTGGCTGCGGCTATGAACATCGGAGGCGCATCATCCGATACGGTGCCTTTCATCGATTCAGGGAAATAAGCATAAACAGGCGCAACAAAGTCCGGCTTATCCTCCGGTGTATAATTATAGGCGCATGATGCCGCTATCGTACCACCCGCCGAAAATCCCAGGATGCCGATACGATCCGATAGCACCCCGTATTCAGCCGCATGCCGGCGTACATAGGTAATGGCTTCCCGGGCATCCGATATGGCCATCGCCACTACTTTCTCTTTTTCTAAACCGGCCGTATTCTTCGCCCGTTCGTCATTTTCCTGTTTATAGGGGTCGTGACCGACAGTATGGTTCAGCCTGTATTTTAACAGGAATGCCGTGATGCCTTTGCGCTGCAGCCATTTCACCACTGCGTAACCTTCCTGCATAATGGACAGCGACTGAAAACCACCGCCCGGACAAACGATCACCGCTGTGCCGGTAGGCGCTGCCGTATCATCAGCCGGATATACAGTAATAGTGGGTTTGCTCACATTATAAATGGTATGGGCATGGTACATATTACTGTCATTCTCCGTTTCGCTCCATGTCCAGTTTTCCGAGCCGGGCGCGGGCCCGTTATACAACGGGATAACCTTTTGCTGTGCTTTTGCCGCAATGCCGGTGAATAATACAATGGTTAACAGTAAATTCTTTTTCATGCCTGTATGGATAGTGTTAGTTTTCGCTCCTGAATTTACTCATTTTCAAAATGTAGTATATTTGTTTTTTACAAAAAATGTGGGTATGGGAATAAAGACATTGGAAGAATTTTACCAGCAAACGTCTAACTTCAATGACAGCCTGGGCTATCTTTTGCCGGACGGCATTACCAGGGAAATCGGTCATTTCAATGTCTTTAATATTGAAGACCTTGCGACCAGGCTAAAGGAAAAACCTGAAATGCCTTATAACAGAAGGGCATATTACAAGATCAGCCTGATAAGCGGCCGGAACATAGCCGAATATGCCGATAAGGTCATTAACATCGAGACCGACGCACTCCTGTTCGCCACACCAAAAGTTCCTTACCACTGGATGCCGCAGGACGCGAATCAATCCGGCCATTTCTGCATCTTCACAGAGGAATTCCTGACTCAATCCAGGAGTGGCGTCGTACTGGATGAACTGCCGATATTCAAAGGCGGCGGCTATCCCGTTTTCCCGATTTCCAGGAAAGAAGCGCAGGGTATTGCTGCCATCTTCATGAAAATGCACGAGGAACTATCTTCCAACTACGCCTATAAGTATGACCTGCTGCGTAATTATGTGATAGAACTCATCCATTATGGTCAGAAACTGCAGCCCGCGACGGCGCTGTATCCCGCCCATAACGCGTCGGCCCGGGTCTCTTCTTTATTCGTCGAGCTGCTGGAAAGACAATTCCCGATCGAATCCCCGGGCCAGAAACTCAAACTCCGGACGGCAAACGACTACGCCCAAAGACTGGCCATTCATGTCAATCACCTCAATAAGATCTTAAAGGAAAACACCGGGAAAACCACGACCGAGATCATCGGTAGCCGCATCGTTCAGGAGGCAAAGATCCTGTTGAAGCAAACCGATTGGAACATTTCAGAAATCGCCTACTCCCTTGGGTTTGAAGAAATTGCTCATTTCTCGAACTTCTTCAAAAAACGGACGTCGCTCACCCCCCTGGCTTTCCGGAGCTGATTTGAATTTCGCAAACATTGGATTGATGCTTGCAAACATCCAAACCCTCTTTCAGCTGATCTTTGTTCCAGCAAAAACAAAAGACAAAATGGAACTAAGCAACAACACAATCCTCATTACCGGCGGCTCCAGCGGTTTCGGCCTGGAATTCGCTGCCCGGCTCATCGATCTTGGCAATACCGTCATCATAACAGGAAGAGACCAGGCCAAACTGGAGAAAACCAAAAAACAGCTGCCCTCGGTTCATATCTTTCAAAGTGATGTGAGCGACCCCAAGGCTATAGTTGAGTTACGTGATATGATAACCAGCCGATTTCCGAATCTCAACATCTTGATTAATAATGCCGGCCAAATGCGCAAAATAATCCTTCACGATGTGACCATTGCCGTGTCTGATATTACCCGTGAAGTGGAGACCAACCTGATGGGCCCCATCCGCATGGTACAGGCCTTTCTTCCTCATTTGAAGAAAATGGAATCCGCAGCTATCTTAAATGTGACATCGGGCCTTGCGCTTGTCCCTTTTCCGATAGCACCCATCTACGGTGCAACCAAATCAGGATTACGTTCATATACTAAGTCACTCCGTGTTCAAATGAAAAACACGAAGATCAAAGTATTTGAATTGGTGGCTCCAGCGGCTGAAACGCCTTTAAATGGTCAATTTACGAGCCTGGAGGGATATAGTGTCAAGTTGATGAAAGCCGAAGACGTCATCGACGCCGCCATCAAAGGGCTGAAAAACGATACCTATGAAATATACCCCGGTATTGCCCGTCTCCTGCGGATGATGAGCAGGGTCGCCCCTGGCTTTATATTTAAGCAGCTGAGTAAAGCAGGTGCGCGCGAAATGGAATAATCAATCATTTTTTTAAATTAACACTTTCATGAAAAAGACATTTTTTTCATTCGTCACCCTCATGCTTATATTTTTTTCATCATCTGCACAAAACACCGAAGGCGACAAAGTAATTGGTGTATGGCTGAGTGAAAAAAAAGATGCCAGGATTGAAATTTTCAGGACTGACAATAAATATTATGGTAAGCTGCTTTGGGGTAACGAAATGTATGCGGCCGACGGCAAGACACCTTTAAAAGATTCGCAAAACCCGGATGCATCATTGCGTGGAAGGTCACGGTTAAATCTGGTAATTATATCCGGACTTATCTACGGTGACGGAGAATATACTGACGGCAAGTTATACGATGCGCGAAATGGGCATACGTATAGTCTGAAAATGAAATTAAAAAGCGACGACAAGTTGGAAATGAGAGGTTATATGGGTGTATCCTTATTTGGTCAAACAGTAAATTGGACAAGGGTTAAGTAGTCAGAAAAGACTGGAATTACAATTGAAATCAACATTATTCGGATCTAAGGCTTTTCACCGGATTGGCCAACGCGGCTTTTATGGATTGATAACCGATGGTCAGGAAGGCAATCAGTATCGCCACGGCACCCGAAAACACAAACATCCACCAACTGATGTGAATGCGGTACACATAATCATCGAGCCATTTACTCATGGCCCACCAGGCCACTGGGAAGGCAACAAACAAGGCAGCGAAAACCAGTTTCACAAAGTCCTTGGCCAGTAGTGTTACTATACCCGCCGCACTTGCGCCAAGTACCCTACGCACAGTTATTTCTTTTATTCGCCGCTCGGTTGCAAAAGTAGCCAGGCCAAATAAACCGAGGCAGGAAACAATAATAGAAACGATTGAAAATATATTGAACAGGTTGCCCATGCGCTGCTCCGTGACATATAACCTGGCGAGGTCCTGGGCTACAAAACCGTACGAGAATGGAAAGTCGGGGTAAATATGCTGAAAAACAGCTTTTAAGTCTGCAATGTTCTGTTGCATTTTGGCCTGATTTGTCCGGACAACAACAAACCCGCCCTGGTTAGTATGTCTTAAAATAAGCGGCTCAATCGTCTGCTGTACAGGCTTAAAATTGAAGTCTTTTACAACGCCTATTATTTCGCCTTTATTACCGTTCATAGTGATCAGTTTGCCGACAGCCGACGAGGCCGTCAGCCCTATCGTTTTTACAGCCGTTTCATTCAAAATATAATTTTTATCATCGCCCGGATTGTTATCCTCGAATGACCGCCCAGCGGCCAGGTGCATCCCAAAGGTTTTTATAAAATTCCCGTCAGCCCCAATATGCGGAAAAATGATTTCCTTGTTGGCATCTTTCCCTTCCCATTGAACTTCGGTAGTGCCGGTAGTCAGGTCGGTTGGCAAATGCTCGACAAGCGTATAATTGCTAATTGCCGGATTTGCGGCCAGCGAAGTTTTCAACGCCTGGTAGTTCTGCTGTAGATCACCTGTCTGGGGCATCTGCAGGTATAGTAAATTTTCTTTGTCGAACCCCATGTCCCTGTTGCGGATGAATTTCAGCTGTGTGTTCACTACCAGTGTGCTGATCATTAAGATAACAGAGATCGAGAATTGCAGCACCACCAGCCCGTTTCTGAGATAAGCCTTCTGGCCGCCCAAAACACGGATCCCTTTTAACACACTCACGGGCTTGAAAGACGACAGGACCAATGCCGGATAACTGCCCGAGATAAGGCCAACCAGCCCTGCAATGGCCAGCAAACTACTGATGCTTTTGAGATCCAAAAGATGGATCGAAATGTTTTTTTCCGCAAGCTCATTGAAGAATGGTATCAGCGCCCAGGCTATCATTACCCCGATGACGAGCGATATCAGCGCCAGCAGCAGCGATTCGCCAAGGAACTGAATGATCAGTTGGCGGCGCAGCGCCCCGACCGTTTTTCGCAGCCCCACCTCCTTGGCCCGCTGGCCGGCAAGCGCTGTAGACAAATTCATGAAGTTAACGCAGGCGATAAGCAGGATGAACAAAGCCACCAGCGAAAAAATAGTGACCGACTGGCTATTACCCTGCCCCTGAACATCGAGTAAAAGATTGGAATGTAAATGGATGTCAGTCAGCGGCTGCAACGTAAAGCCTGTTTTCGTATGCGTAGGGTCATTCGCTGTATGAATAGCCGCGATCTGTTGCTCCAGCGCTCCAAGGGCGGCTGCCCCCGGCCTCTCGTTCAGCAGTAAATAGGTATAAACATCAAAATCGCCCCATTCCTTCGGATTGCCATAACTGTAGTTGCTCGAATGCTCATACACGGTAAAAGGCAGTAATAGATCAAATTGCAAATGCGAATTGTGTGGCAGATCCTGCAATACGCCGGTTACCACGTAATCGTGCCCTTTGACATCATCGTCGATGTGTACTGTCTTCCCCATGGCATTCTCCTTCCCAAAATACTTTTCAGCGGCAGCCGCAGTAATCACCATCCCATCCGGTCGCGAAAGCGCCGTGGCCTTATCGCCATTCAGCAACGGATAAGTGAACAGTTGGAAAAAATCGGGATCAGTATAATAAATATTCTTCTCGTCAAACTTCCGGGTACCGACAGTCACAACGGAGTGCAGCGCTTCCAGCCTGACAAAGTCCTTCACGGCGGCTATCTGTTGTTTTAAGACCGGCGCTACCGGGACCGGACTAACCGCCGCTCTGGTGCCCGCTACATTATCGACAAGGCGATATAACCGCGGGGCATTGTCGTTGAATTTATCATAGCTGCGCTCATCCTGCACCCATAATAAAATAAGTATCGTGCACGCCATGCCTGTAGCCAGACCAAAAATATTGAGCACGGTAAATAGCTTATGCCTTTTGAGGCTCCGGATGGCGCTGATTAAATAATTTTTGAACATGCAGGTATAAATATGTGGTAAAACCCAAGTCGCCAAAGCTGTGCCATAATGGCAAATAATTGATATTCAGATAATTATAAACGAATCCTTTAAAGAATTTGTTCGGTTTTATTACAATTATTGTCTGAAAATGACACGCCCCATTCAATCATTTAACACCCGGACCATCTTTTGAAAAAAAGGGTCAACCTGAAAAGGTCAACCCATATAGATTTCTATCTTCGGGAATCTTTCAACAATTACTCCGGCTATTTGCCCAGCAGCGATTTGGCAGCAACTTTTATGTCTTTTAGTTTAAAGGAAAGGATGCCGTATAAGATGCCGGCCAGGATAAAGGCAGTCCCGGAAACAGCAACGATGCCGGCGGCGCCGGCCACAGGGTAATAGATGATGTAAAATCCGGCAAGAAGCACCAGGAATCCACCGAAAAGCAGCCAGCCCCAACCCGTTAGACCCAGTTCATTCAGGTCAAAGGAAGCGCCCATCAGGTAAAACGACTTGAATATCAGCCAAAACCCGACAAAGAAGGGGAGAGTAGCCATCGTTACAAGGGGGTACATGGCCAGGTATATCCCGATAGCAATGTCGAGGATGCCCGACACGAGCGTCCATCCCCATCCTTTGAGAAAGGCTTTATTTGAAGTCGCAAATACAACCTGTGCGATCCCTGAAGTGATAATCACTATGGTAAACAGGATGCTTAGTCCAACATATCCGGCGACAGGCCGGGCAAAAATGGCGATGCCTGCTGCGATCAACAATAATCCTTTGACGAGGAACCACCACCAATTTTTAATACTGTTTCCGACTGTATCTAGCAATGTACTCATACGTTTAATTTAAGAGGATATTTATTTTTTATGGGTGTGTTTTTTTGCCTTCTCCTTGGCGATTTCATGATGTTCATGAATGATCTTGTCCAGCACTTCCCGGGTAATGCCCAATTTTTTTTGCACCTTTCCATACATTTCCTCTTCCTTGCCTTCCGCCAGCTTCAAATCATCGTCCGTGAGCTTGGCATACTTTTCTTTTAATGAGCCCTTGATTTCTTCCCAGGCGCCATGTAATGCTTGTGTGTTCATGGTTTTTGTTTTTTATGTGATGAAATTATTTCGTCTCCTACCAAAAGCCCCCAGGGCGGAAGATGCCCGGTGCTGTCAAACAATATTTTCAATATGGCTACAATAGGTAGCGCCAGGAACATCCCCGGAATACCCCAGACAGCATCGCCTATAATAACCGACATGATGGTAAAGAGGGCATTGATCTTTATTTTTGAGCCGACAATTTTCGGCATCAGCACATTCCCATCTAAAATATGTACGGTGATCAGCACGATGGCCGCGCCGAGTGCGGTAGCCGGTGAATTGGTAGACAAAGTGATCAATACCGTCATTATAAATGCCGTAAAAAAGCCCAGATAGGGAATGATATTGAGCAATGCCGACAACACCCCCAGGAGTAGCGCGAATCTCACGCCCAGGATAAAAAAGCCTGTACAATACAACACGCACACGATGACCATTTCGAGAAAAAGCCCCAGGATATATTGATTGATCACTCTTTTTGTCTTATCCAAAACCTGCCGGACATTCCCGGTATGTTTTTCATCGAAGCTGCTGACTACGAACCGGACGATCAGATCCCGGTAAAGCAATAACAGAAATGTATAGACAGGTATCATGGCCAGCGTGACGAGGGCGCCAGACAAGTTGCTGACGGTAGACCCCAGCAGCGCGGTAGCATTGGAAGCATTTTTCGAAACCAATTGATCCAGATATTTCGTCAGGCTGAAGTCGTCAATATGCATCTTGTTTTGAATCCACTCATCAAATTGAGCGATCAGCGTTTTCAGGTGTGCTGAAAATACCGGCAATGCCGCCCGGAAACCCAGGAGCTGCCTGGACACCAGATAAAAAATAATGGCCGCCAGGATAATAGAAACTACCAATGCTATCGTTGCGGACAGCCCCCTGTTGACGCCCGCCCTTTCCATTCGATCGCAAGGCGCAATCAGTATAATGGAAAAAAGACAGGCAAAAGCGATGGGAATGATAATATGCTGTCCCAGATATAGCGCGATCAATATCAATGCTCCGCTGACAAGGCTGTAACACAGTCTTTGGACAAAAGGCATCGCCGAAAAGGTGGCCATGGAAAAGTGTTTTTAATAAGTCGCCGAAAAGGCCCACTGGGTTTTTTTCTCGAATGCAGCCAGCTTCGCATGAATCTTATCCCTTTGAGCTTTGATCTTTTCATGCTGTTTTTCGCCGGCCGCTTTCAACTTTCCGTCCAGGGCCTTGACCTTTTCCCCGATATATTGTTTTCTGGCTGCCGCCCTGGACTTGATCTTCCCGATCTTTTCGTCCCGTTCTGCTTTGAGCTTCTTAATCTTCGCCTTTAACGCCTCCTTGTCCTTGTCCATGGCTGCCTGCAGGGCTTTTTCTTCTTCGTCTATCTCTTCATTCAACTCCTTCCATTGTTCATTATCGAACCGGTCGTATTGATCGGCGATATCGCTATGGACCGTCACGCCATGGCAGGTTTCCATATAGCTGTTGATTATTTGTTCGTTGTCCTCCTCCACATCCAGCAGGATGGCAAACGCGCCTATGGTAAGGTTACTGTTCACTTTTGCCAGAAAAGCGTCTGAAAAAGCTTCGGCATCGTCCTCGTTAGCTGTACCGATGATCGTTCCGGTGAGCATGCCAATGGCCATTCCGATGGGTCCGCCGATGGCGCCGATAGCCGCTCCCCCCAGTGCGCCGAGGGCAGGCCTGCCTTCAAGGTCCGCACCGTCCTGGAACAAAAGATCGAATTGGTTCTCCGCTGTTTTCCGGATCATGACGACGTTATAGATAATGATATCGCCGATCTGGTCCAATTCCTGTAATTTTTTAAGACCCTCAGATGCATTCACCGCATCCTGAAAAGTACTGACGACTAAATTTTCCATAAATTGAAGTATTTGTTTTTAAGTGTATCTATGCTTGGATGTATCTGTGCCTGGCAAGATCAAAATTAGCCGAAGGTTGCTGCTAGCTGGTTACCTTAAACCTCGGATTTGATACCTATTTCTGAAGCCTCGATTGCCGGATATAGCCGATCGGGGACATACCCGTAATATTCTTAAAGAACCGGGTAAAATGCGATTTCTCCTTAAAATCCAACAGATTGGCGATCTCGGATACTGTCAGGCCGGAATGACGGAGAAGGCTTTGCGCTTCTACGAGGATCCTTTTATTGATGATCTCTGAGGGGGTCTGCCCCGTTAGCCTCTTGACGGCCAGCCAGAGACGGGCCGGTGTCACGCTGAGACACCCGGCAACGTATTCAACCGTCCTTACTAAAGGATACCGGTTATTGACCAGCAGAAAAAATTGCTGGAGCAGAATATATTCTGCGGAATTGTCGACGATCGCGTCGACACGGTGAATGATTCGCTTGATCTCGATCAGGAAAATATGCAAATAATCCCGGATGATATTTTCAGAGAAGAGATGATTGTTTTCGTATTCATAAATGATCTTTTGTCCCAGTTCCTGTAGTATTTTAGCGTTTTCCGACTGTAGGTAAAAAATATTTTCATTGGTCCAGAAAAAAGGGAACTCCTTTTGAAATTCCATTTTCGCAAATGCCGAATGGACGAAATCATCGGTAAATGAAATCGATAGCCCCTCAGGAGAAGGGCCGCAGGAAAATTTATAAATATGAAAGGGAGAAGTAAAGATCAGGGTATGAGCCCTCGAAGTCTGGGCAGCGTTATTGTTGACGGTATACACAAAAGCATCGTTTTCCACTACCGAAATAGTATAAAAAAGATTTCTCAGGCATCCTACAGGGTCTTTGTAAGCTCCCGCCGTAAGATCCTTCAGCCCGTAAGCGATAAAATCCTTCTTCCTTGACCGGAGAGGTGATTTCAAGTGTGAAAAAAAGTCGTCGATGCCGGGGATGATATGCAGGTTGTTTCGCTTCAAGGTACTGCAAGAGTAGGCACTATTATTCCACCGGAAAGGAGCAATACAAAGGAAAAAAGGAAGAAATCAAAGAAGCTTGAGCCGGTATCGCGTGGGAGGTATTTTCTCTATCTTTTTAAAAGTAGAAGAGAAATGCTCCGGATGATCGAATCCGAGTTTAAACGAGATTTCTTTGACCGTGAGCGAGGTAGATGCAAGGAGAACTTTGGCCTCCAGGACAATATGTTTCATGATGGATTCCTTGGCGGTAAGACCGGTATATTGCTTTACCAGGAAATTCAGATGATAGGGATGAGTATGGAGACTCTTGGCGTAAAAGCTCACTGAACGCTTGCTGCTATAATGTTTCTCGATCAATTCATTAAATCTTTCTATCAGCGGGTTGTAGATCTGTTCTTTTTGCTGGCTCTGCGCCTCCGAAAACAACCGATCGCTTTCAATGATCAATTCAAGGATTTTGACGGCAATCATGACGCTTTTTCCGGCCAGTTTCCCTTTATGCTCACCGAGAATATATTCGAAAAGAGGCTCTAATTTTTTGACCTGATCGTTTTTCAGGATAAGGAACGGCTTTGTGGACGATTTAAAGATGATGTTATTGACGATATGATGCTTTGGGAAGGAATTTTGCAAAAAAAAGTCAAGATTAAAGGACAGCACATACCCCTTACAATCCAGCGACCAGTAACGGCTGGATTGGGTTGCGCTCTTTGGGATGACCATGAGCAAATTCTTGCCGATGGGGAACGTAAAATGACCTATTGATTTTTCACCCGACCCTTTTTTAATAAGGGTGATAAAATATTGGGACTGACGACTGGGTGGGACAATTCCATTCAGCCCTTTGACGATCGCGTCCAATCGGTGAATTTGGAAACTGAAGGAAGACTTCATCTTATTATCCAGATCGATAATGCCGTTCCTGGCATATTTCCCGAAAGCTTCCCGATAGTCCCTGATAATGAGTGCATCCTGATCCATAGCTTCTATAACTTAGATTAATGATTATCCTAACGCACCTCAAAATAATAAACCCGGTCCATTGGACCGGGTTCGCAGATTAATTTTTTTTTATATCTCATCCCACCACATCCTTGCCATGGCAGTTCTTATACTTCTTGCCACTCCCACACGGACACGCATCATTACGGCCGATCTTCGGTCCCACCTTTACCGGCTCTTGTTTCACCGCGGTGGAAGGATCATAATAGTCGCCCCCACCTTCCTGAGGCGCACCATTAGGAAGATTAGGCGCCCCGGCCACCGGACCCGCCGCAGCCATCTCATCCTTGCGGACCTTCAGCTTGCTCATGTCTGTTTTCTGCTCGCGGCCTTCCCGGATGCCCGTCGGACCCCCTGACTGCTGATTGCCCGGCTGTTGATTATTGGACTGAATACCACTGTGACAGAGGAAGCTTATAATGTCCCTGTTTACATCGCTGTCCATTCTCCTAAACAATTCAAAAGCCTCCACTTTATAGATGACCAATGGATCCTTCTGTTCGAGGTAAGCCGTCTGAACACTTTGCTTCAGATCATCCATATTCCGCAGGTGTTCCTTCCAGGCTTCATCGATGATAGATAAAGTGATCTGCCTTTCAACGGCATTCATCAGCTCGCGTCCTTCGCTGTTAAGTGTTTTTTGCAGCCCCGCTACCACATTGATCCTCTTCTTCCCGTCGGTGAATGGAACGACGACATTCTCTACATGCGCGCCCTGTGTCGCACGGATATTATTGAAGACTGGTAAGGCCTGCTTGCGCATCTCGTCCAGCTTGTGCTCGTAACTAAGGATCGCCTCCTGGTAAAGTTGCTCGGATAACTTGTTGACATCTCCCTTCAGGAAATCATCGGGATGGATCTGCGTGTCGATACCAAAGTTGACGATTGTAGAGAGTTTGAATCCCTCGAAATCATCCTGCTCCCGGAATGAATTGATCAATCCCTCTGCCACTACATAAAAAGCGTTATCTAGATCCAATGCTAACCTCTCCCCAAACAACGCATGATTACGTTTCTTATAAACCACATTGCGCTGCTTGTTCATCACATCATCATATTCCAGCAGTCGCTTCCGGATACCGAAGTTGTTTTCTTCCACTTTCTTCTGCGCCCGCTCGATACTCTTCGTCACCATGCTGTGCTGGATCACTTCCCCTTCCTTATAGCCCATCTTGTCCATCAGCGAGGCAATCCGGTCACTGCCGAACATCCGCATGAGGTCGTCTTCCAGGGATACGTAGAACTGTGTGGTACCAGGATCACCCTGTCTGGCCGAACGGCCCCGCAGCTGCCTGTCCACACGGCGGCTTTCATGCCGCTCCGTACCGATGATCGCTAACCCACCGGCTTCCTTGACGCCCGGTCCCAGCTTGATATCCGTACCGCGACCGGCCATATTCGTGGCAATCGTTACCGCGGAGGCGAGACCCGCCTCGGCAATGACCTGGGCTTCCCGCGCATGTTGTTTCGCGTTGAGGACGTTATGGGGGATTTTTTTAACCTGTAGCATTTTGCTCAGCAGTTCGCTCACTTCAACGGAGGTCGTACCCACCAGTGAAGGCCTGCCATCTGCCCGCAACTTTTCAATCTCGTCGATAACCGCCCTGTACTTTTCCCGTTTAGTCTTGAACACCAGATCCTGGCTGTCTTTCCGGATAGCCACCACATTGGTAGGAATGGTCACGACATCCAGCTTGTAGATATCCCAAAGTTCCGCTGCTTCCGTTTCGGCCGTACCGGTCATCCCGGCCAGCTTGTGATACATGCGGAAATAGTTCTGCAAGGTAACCGTGGCGTATGTCTGCGTAGCTGCTTCGATCTTCACGTTTTCCTTCGCTTCGATCGCCTGATGCAGGCCGTCACTGTACCGGCGTCCGTCCAGGATACGACCCGTCTGTTCGTCCACGATCTTGACCTGCCCTTCCATTACCACGTACTCTATGTCTTTATCAAATAAGGTGTAGGCCTTCAACAATTGCTGGACCGTATGGATACGGTCGGCCTTGATCGCATATTCGTTCAGTAACGCTTCTTTACGTTGTAATTTCTCTTCGGCGTCTAATTCGCCTTTTTCGATATCCGCCAGTTTGACGCCGATATCCGGCAGGATAAAGAACTCCGGGTCTTCCCCTTCCCGCGTGATCATCTGAATGCCTTTATCCGTCAGATCGACAGAGTTATTCTTTTCATCGATCTGGAAATATAATTCTTCATCTACTTTTGGCATTTCCTTCTGCTGATCGGCCAGGTAATAGTTCTCCGACTTCTGCAGCCTGACCTTCATACCCGGTTCACTGAGGAACTTGATCAATGGGCCCGATTTCGGCAGCCCACGCCAGGCCCGCATCAGCGCCAGCCCGCCATCCTTGGGATCGTCATTGCCTTCCGCGATCTTCTTCTTTGCTTCGATCAGGAACTGGTTGGTCACCCGCCGTTGTGCGTCGAACAGCTTTTCTACCCGTCCCTTCAGGATATGGTATTGCTGATCGTCTCCCCTCGGCACCGGGCCCGAGATGATCAGCGGCGTCCGCGCATCGTCGATCAACACACTATCCACTTCATCCACCATCGCGTAGTGGTGCTTACGTTGCACCATCTCGTCAGGGGAATGCACCATGTTATCACGGAGATAGTCAAAGCCAAATTCGTTATTCGTGCCGTAGATGATATCAGCCATAT
>JAMFSL010000125.1 GCA_026225275.1 Puia dinghuensis | reverse complement strand
CCTTCCCTATCTTATCATAACTGGCTACCAGCCCCTTGATCAGCGAAGAGCTGAACCCCTGGTGTTCCATCTCATTCAACCCGGCAATCGTACAACCCTTGGGCGTCGTCACCTTATCGATTTCCTGCTCAGGGTGAGTCCCTTTTTTCAACAATAACTCCGCCGCACCCTTGACGGTCTGCGCCACAATCAGACTCGCTGTCACCGCATCAAAGCCTATTTCTATCCCACCCTGAATATTCGCCCGGATATACCTCATCGCGAAAGCCGTTCCACAGGCCCCCAGCACGGTGGCCGCATCCATCAGCTTTTCATCGATCCTCACCGCCTTACCCAGCTGATTGAAGATCTCGATAATATACTGCAGGTGCTCATCACTCACATTCCGGGAGGCAATACACGTCATGCTTTCCTGGATGGAAATAGCCGTATTCGGCATCGCTCTGACCACCGGTACCCCATGACCGAGCTTATTTCCCAAACAACCCGACAGCTCATCGAGAGTGACACCAGTCACCACCGACACGAGTATGTGCTTGTCAGGCCTAAACTCATCCTTCAGCGATCGCAGAATTTCACTGACCTGGAAAGGCTTCACCGCCAGGATCACCAGATCGGCATATTTGACGGCCTCTTCATTCTTGTCGCTCACCAACACCCCCTTCCGCTCCAGTTCATTCAGGGTCTGGATATTCCGCTTCGTGACGAGGATATGCTTGGGGGCAACAAATCCGCTCTGGATCAATCCCTCCGCAATGGCTGTACCGAGATTGCCGCCACCAATGATCGCGATCTTTTTATTCATAATATGCTCCTTTAGCCAGGTAATTGCGAACATAATCATCCACACCCGCTTCCAGGGTATAAAAAGCATCTCCATACCCCGCCTGCCGAAGCTTATCCATATTGGCCTGCGTAAAATATTGATACTTATCCCGGATATCCTCCGGCATATCGACATACTGGATATTCGACGGCAGATCCAATCCGCCATAAGTGGCATTTACCAGATCTTCGAAAGACCGGGCAATGCCTGTCCCCAGATTGTACAGCCCCGATACAGGCCGGTTCTCCATCAGCCAATAACAAACTTTAATAACGTCCTTCACGTACACGAAGTCCCGCAGCTGCTGCCCATCTTTAAAATCCGGACGATGCGACTTGAATAATTTCACCACCCCATCCTTCCTGATCTGATGGAAGGAATGGAATATCACACTGGCCATCCGCCCCTTATGATATTCACCGGGACCGTAAACATTGAAAAATTTCAACCCCGCCCAGAAGGGAGGCTGCGAATCGGCCTGCCCCTGTCCGCTTGTCCGCCCCGCCTGCTCCAACGCCCATTTGTCGAACTCATTTTTCGAGATCCCATATGCATTCAGCGGTTTCAGCGAAGCCACGACATCATGCCGGTCATCATAACCATTCTCGCCCGCTCCATAGGTAGCCGCCGAGCTGGCGTATACCAGCGGCACCTGATGCTCCACACAATAGGCCCATATTTTTTTGCTGTACTCCACATTCAGCCGCTCATGCACCGAATAATCGAATTCTGTCGTATCGGTCCGGGCCCCAATATGAAAGACGCCGCTCACAACCGGCCGGTGTTCCTTCAACCAATCGAAAAACGACTCCCGCTCCACCTCCACCGCATACTTTTTCCCTTTCAGATTCGGTGCCTTATCCGCATGTCCAAACTCATCCACCAAAATCAGATTCGTATACCCTTGCTGATTAAGATAACCCACAAGGTCACTTCCGATAAAACCAGCCGCTCCGGTAACGACTATATATTCTTTATTGTCCATACTAGTCCAATTCAACTTCTTTGGCCATATAATTTTCCAGGCTGTTGTCATATCGGTCTTTCCACTCTCCTACACTGCCCCATTCCATCCCATCCACATCAAAATTACCTGCCGTGACAAATCCAATCTCCGTCGCAGGACAATCGCCCAGCGATCTCTTGAACGCGCTGACATCGTTAGGATGTACGCTGACCACCACCCTGCTCTGCGATTCACCATACCAATATGCATCTTTCCGGATATTCGCATTGGACGCTACCACATCAAAACCCAGTTCGCGCGGAAAGGCCGACTCCGCCAGCGTAACGAAAAGGCCGCCTTCACTGACATCATGCGCGCTGCGGATGAGCTTCGCGCTGATCAGTTCAGCCAGCTTCCGCTGCAGCCTTAATTCCTCGTTCACTTCGAAATGCGGCGCCGGACTGAATTCGATACCACAGATCTTATGCAGGTATTCGGAGGAGTTGATATCGTCATTGCTGGCACCCAGCAGGTAAATGATATCTCCTTCAGCTTTAAAATCAAGCGTCATTTTGTCCTTCACACTCTCCAGCAAACCCACCATACCAATCGTCGGCGTCGGATATACCGGCCCATCAGGATTTTGATTGTAAAAGCTGACATTCCCACCCGTCACCGGAGTGTCGAATGCCCTGCACGCATCACCCATGCCCTTGATGGCCTGGACAAACTGGTAGTAAACTCCGGCATCGTAAGGATTCCCAAAATTGAGGCAATTCGTTACGCCCAGGGGCTGACCTCCGCTGCAAACAATATTACGCGCCGCTTCCGCTACCGCGATCATCGCACCCTTGTAAGGATCCGCATAAACATAGCGGCTATTGCAATCGGTCGTCACCGCCAATGCCTTGCCACCGGTACCTTTGGCCAGCACCACAGCCGCATCACTCGGCTGATTGGTAGAGGTATTCGCCGCGCCTACCGTACTGTCATACTGCACAGCGACCCACTTTTTCGAAGCGATATTCGGCAGCGCGATCAGTTGCTCCGCTACTGCCCGAAGATCTTCGGGAACTTCCACAGAAGCCGGATCAAATGCCTTTACCTTCTGCAGGTAGGCCGGTTCACTGTAAGGCCGGTCATACTGCGGCGCACCACCACCCAACACCAGCTCATAGGCCGGGATCTCTGCTTGCAGTTCACCAGCCATATAGAATTTCAGCAGGCCGTCATCGGTCACTTCGCCGATGGCCGAAGCCGGCAGATCCCATTTCTCGAAAATGTCGACTACTTCCTTCTCCCTGCCTTTCTGCACCACCATGAGCATCCGCTCCTGGCTTTCGCTCAGCAGCAGTTCCCAGGCTTTCATATTATCCTGGCGCACCGGAACTTTATCCAGATCGATCCGCATGCCAACCTCTCCCTTCGCACTCATTTCCGCGGTCGAGCAAATGATGCCCGCCGCCCCCATATCCTGCATGCCGACGACCGCTCCCGTTTTGATCACCTCGAGACAGGCTTCCAATAATTTTTTCTCCTGGAAAGGATCTCCGACCTGCACTGCAGGCAATTCCTTCGTGCTTTCCCCTGTGATATTGGCCGAAGCAAAAGAGGCACCCCCAATCCCATCCTTACCGGTAGCACTACCGACAAAGATCACCGGATTGCCTTTTCCCGCGGCAGTCGCTGAGATGGTCTCTCCATTCTTCAGAATGCCCACGCTCATCGCATTCACCAAAGGATTGGTATGATAACAATCTTCGAAATAGATTTCTCCGCCGACGGTCGGCACCCCGAAACAATTTCCATAATGACCGATGCCATGAACCACACCCGCCAGCAAATGCTGCGTTTTGGCCGCTGTCAACTTTCCAAAACGTAGTGAGTTCAATGAAGCCACCGGCCTCGCACCCATCGTGAAAATATCTCTGTGTATTCCCCCAACGCCCGTAGCAGCCCCCTGAAAGGGCTCGAGAGCCGAAGGATGATTATGCGATTCAATCTTGAACACAACCCCATACCCGCCGCCGATATCCATCAGCCCGGCATTCTCTTCACCTGCCTTGACCAGCATCTTCTTGCCTTCCCTGGGCAGGGTCTTCAACCACTTGATGGAGTTTTTATAACTGCAGTGCTCGCTCCACATGGCGCTGAAGGCACATAGTTCTGTAAAATTGGGAGTCCGTCCGAGCTTTTGTTGAATGAGTCCGAATTCCTCTGCGGTGAGCCGGAGTTGCTCCGCTGTTTTTACCGTTATTTCCATGGGCGCAAAAGTACACCATTTACCCCACTTACCTCGTCAACGATTGGTATAATTTGTCGTAAAAGCCAACGCAAATCTTTAAGCTATAGTTGTTTACGATTTTTTCGCGGCCAGCCTCTCCCAGTACCCGTCTCCCCTCCTCCCCCGCATCGATCAAGGCCAGCCATGCCGCAGCCAATGCCTCCGTATCCCGGGGCGCCACTACCCGCCAGGTATCTCCTACCACCATCCCCGCATCCCCCACATCCGTCGTCACACAAGGCACTCCGCAGGACATAGCCTCCAGCAATACCATCGGCAAGGCCTCGCCATGAGAGGAGCTGACGGTAAAAATGTCCATCGCCGACAATACCCTTGCAGCGTCTGCCCGTTCTCCCAGCAAATGAACACGGTCCCCGATTCCTCCCTCCCGTATCCAACCCCGCAACTCCTCATTTCCATCATCAACCCCCGTTCCCCCTAATAAAAAATGCACCCTCTCGCTACCCGGTTGTCCACATAGCAACGCCGCAGCCCGCAGAAAATTCCGATGATCTTTCATCGGATGATATCTCGCCAGCGACCCTATTACTAACCCACTTTCAGGCAACCCCAACTCCCTCCTCACACCCCCTGTCCCGGCCGCCGGGACAAACAGATCCGTATCCACCCCATTCGCAATCACCACCGCTTTTCTCTCATGATAACCAATCGCCGCATGTTGTTCCCTGCTCGCCCGTGAAACATAGACAATCCCATCCGGCAATCCGGATAACCTTGCGCCTAGTCGGATCACGGCCGCCGTCGCTTTCTTCTCAGCTGACAATTCACCGATGGAATGATGAATGCTCCAAACCACAGGAGGCCGCCGCCGCAAAAAGGGCCGGACAACCTGCGCAGCCAGATTGGCATGATACATCCATCCATGAATCAACGCAGGTCGGATCCGGCGCACCAGCCTGATCAGTCGCAGACATCCGCTGATGGAAGGCAACTTCCCTGACTGCATACCCAGATTATACACCGGTATCCCCCGCTCGCGTAACCACGCTTCCGGTTCGGTCCCATCTGTCAAAGACACCACCACCGGCTCCCACTGTTGCCGGTCGAGTGCCGACAGCAGCTGACACAGCATCCTTTCGGCGCCCCCTGTACGCAACCCGGTGATCACATGAAGAACAGTCCGCGGCGGATGCATTACCCGGCCCAACAAGGACAACCACGCGTCCGCCGCTCTTTCCGGAGAAAAAAAAGCCGCCCGCTCCTTCAGCCTGCTCTCATCAATCACCGTATCCAATGTCTTCATCATCGCCCGCATCATCGCCTCTTTATTCCCTACCGGCACCAGCACCCCGAACTCCCCATCCTGCAAGATCTCCCCAGGTCCGCCGGGACAATCGGTCGCGATCACCGGGCAGCCGCAAGCCATCGCCTCGATCAGCACATTCGCAAGGCCCTCCCGGACGGACGACAGCACAAAGGCGTCGACTGAAGCCATATAGGAATATGGATTCTCCACGAAACCCGGCATATCCACATCTTCCCCGATCCCCAACTGTAAGATGATTCTTTCCAGTTCAGCCCGCTCCTCCCCTTCGCCCAATATAATGAGTCGTGCCGGCCTGATCCGCCTTAATTCGGCAAAGGCGGCGATTAGGGTGACAAAGTCTTTTTCCTTTACCAGTCTTCCCACCCCCAGGAATACCGGTATCTCTTTATTTTCCAGCCAGGGATGGAATACCCGCCGGCCGGCCTTCGCCAACAGCGATTCCGTGACGACCGGATTATAAATGCAGGTTACTCTTTTCTCCGAAACCCCCAGTTGACCAGCAACATTCATGGCTGTGCTTTTCGCCACCGCCACGATAGCCGCTACAGAAGGATATAGCCTTCTTCTTCCCCATCGCACCCACCATTCCTTGCCCGGGAAACGCCCTCCGGCCATATCGCGAAAATCCTCGCCGGATGGCAGGATACCATGTTCTACCACGATCACCGGCGTATTCGTTCCCGCCAGTCGAATGGCAATCGCCGCCAGCAGATTGATGTGAGGTAGATGGGCTACCAATACAGCCGGCCTGTTAGTCCTCAGATAGCGCACCAGGGGCAACAAGGCAGCTAATGACCTTTTTCTGTTCAGGTCCACCACCCGCACCGACGCCGGTACTTCCCCAAGGAACACCCCCATAGCCTTGACCAATACCAGATCGAATTCCATCCCCGTCTCTCGCTGGCATAACGTCGCCAGCAGGTCGCAGACCGATTTCTCAGCCCCCCCACCCCGCAGATCCGGCAGTATAAATGCGATCCTTGTCATGGGATCCCCTCCCCATCACCCTGTACGCCAGGGCCACCTCCATGCACGCACAGAAGATTCTGAAAATCACGCAGCTCCTTTTCCCCGACCGGGCTGGTCTTACCTTTCCTGCCGATCCGGGCGCACCGGTAGCCCCATCCCTCCAGCAGCCGGATGATCTCTCCCTGATCATAGCCGGCCGCACGGCTGGTCACCGAATTGACCTCTATGAGTATCGCCGGCTTCCACCGTCGGATGGCTTCCTTCGCGCCTTCTAACATCTCCAATTCTCCTCCCTCTATATCGATCTTCATCACGTCGATCCGGTCAATCCCTTCGTCCCGGACGAAATCATCCAGCGCAACGATGGGAATGCTGCTATATTGACTGTCCAGGCCCGGCCGGGGATATAAAGTAAAGGTCCCCTCATTCCATTCCCCGCCACTCGCACCGTCCATATTATAGATCATACGCTCTCCGGATTTTTTCCCCAACCCCTTACGGATAAGCTGCACATGCTTGAACCCGTTAGCAGCAACATTAGCTTTCAGATCTTCGATATTCCGCTCTACCGGCTCGAAGGCCAGCACCTTCCCGCCTTTCGTATACTTGGCAGCGAATACGGTGAACTCTCCTTTATTAGCGCCCGCATCCAGGAATACCATGCCCGGCTTCAATAGCTCCCGCAGCACCGGGAGTTGATCAGTCGAATAGGAACCCCTCCAGAAAACCTGGCTGCTGATATGTTCGTCCAGGGCACAGTAAAAGGCCAGGTCGCCGTCAAAATCGTTGACCAGATAGCGGCGATGACGACGACTAAAAACCTGTCGCACCAGGTCCGCGACCCGGCTCAACCCCCTGTATGGATACATTCGCTTTGTAATTTTTCTCAGTAGGAAAATATACTCCATACAGATGCGGTCATTTTGGATTGTTTTTTGACGAATAAATGAACAACAATAATAAGAAAAAGGAACACATATGCACCAGACTGGTAGACAGTGCAATTCCCTCTACCCTCATTGTCTTCATCAACAGGAAGTTCAGCGCGACGTTCAGTACTACGTTAAAAGCAGCTATATAAGGTATGATCCTATTCTGCTGCATGGCTGCAATAAACCTGACCAGCACGACTGAGGACAAGTAGAAAGGGATCTGCCAGACAAGCCAGGACTGGACCGTCGCCACTTTTTGTACATCCTCCATGGTAAAAGCCCCTCTGAAAAAGATCAGTTGTACCAATGGAGCAGAAAACGCCGAGATAATCAGACACAACACCCCGCAGCATAGAAAAGCAGGCAGGAGAAACGGCCACAGGGATGACCATAACCGGTCCGGCGACAGCCTGATAACTTTTCTCGATAGATAAGGCGTCAGCACCGTCGTCAGGGCAGTCGTCAATATCGCCAGCAAAAACCCGATAGCTTTATTCGCATAGCTTAATGTTGCCACACTCCCCGCAGGCAACATCGCCGCCATTGCCTGATCCACTACCAGTGTCGAACCCATCAAAACTCCTCCCGCGACGGATGGCAGGAATTGACGGACAAACATAGCGATCGGGGCGGACCAACGCCGCCACGAGGGCAACAAAGAAAAACCCTTGCTCCGAAGGGCCGCCCCCAATACCACCAATTCGCCGGTGATACCGATCAGCGTTCCGTCAATCACCGCATAAATGCCCTGCCCCGGAAGAACAAGCATACATAATAAAATGGCCAAAGGCGAGACCACCGGGGATAGCACCACCACCGTAAATTGCTCCTCCGCATTGAGTACCGCACTCCAGCAGGCAACAACGCCCGAGCAAAATATATAGGGGATCAGCAGCGTTAGCATCCGGTAACTAAGCGCTGTTTTTGAACCGCTGAACGCAGATGCCATGGCAGGGAGGTAGAACGGCTGCGTCGCCAGCAGGACCAGCGCCAGGATGGCCGATCCCGCCACCAGGAGCCCATTCATATCGGAGAAAAGCCGCCGGGCCGACATCGGACCCTCCTTTTCTTTGTTCCGCAAATACACGGGTATGAGGGCGGTACTCATGGCATTGCCGAGAAGAGCGGCCACAAATGAAGGGATCAGCCAGGCAATAAGAAAGGCGTCTACCACATCCTTTCTTCCATAGCGGTCGGCTATCAGCAGATCTTTCCCTGCGATCACCGTCTTCGCCAGGAAGGTCAGGGCCGATACGCCGAAAAAGGTAGTGACAGATCGCCGGTTAATATAACTGAACACATTCTTTTTCAATGGCCTTTGGGTTCATTAGCGTGGTATAAAGATATGATTTCATCCCCTGTTCATATTCATTAAAAACGGGATAATCATTCCGAATAATGTACGTTTGCCAAATTCTAAATCCGTTTTATACCGGTATGCCTGGAAAAATCAGAATTGCTCTTGTTGCCAACACCAGTTGGAGTATCTACAAATTCAGGCTTTACCTTATTGAAAAGCTTATAGAAGAAGGCTATTCCATTTATGTCCTGGCCCCAAGAGACAGGTATACGACAAAATTCTCCGATCTCCCGGGATTGACCTATATCGAACTGACAAAGTTTAAAGGCAAAAGTCTTTCTCCCCTTCGGGATCTGGCCCTCTACCGCGAACTCCGGGGCCACTACACCAGGATCATGCCTGATCTGATCTTTCACTATACCATCAAGGCTAACCTCTTCGGATCGATGGCCGCCGCCCGTGTCGGAATACCGGCTGTCAGCATTGTTACCGGGCTCGGTTATACGTTTGCAGATAAAGGCTGGCTGCAATCCGTCGTTAAAATATTATACAAACGCGCACTTCGTCATTGTAAGGAGGCGTGGTTCCTCAATACCGACGACCTTCATTTCTTTACCGAAAAAAAATTGGTCGACCCTGCCCGGACCTTTGTGCTTCCGGGCGAAGGAGTTGATACCCGGGAGTTCTTCCCTGCGCCGTTCGATCCCGAAAAGACCATCATTACCTTTCTGCTGATCGGGCGGATCATCAGCCATAAAGGGATCCGCGAATTTGCTGCCGCTGCTGCGATACTGCGGCAACAACAGCTCGACGTCCGGTGCCAGTTACTTGGCTTTTTCGATGACAACAATCCTGTCGCCATT
>JAMFSL010000124.1 GCA_026225275.1 Puia dinghuensis | reverse complement strand
TGCTGTTTGCAATTGGGGCATCCCTTCTGGCCGTCGTGGCTGTCACCCTTTGTCTTCCCTGGTTCAATCGCGCATTGGGTCTTTCCCTCGTCTCGCCTTTACACCGACCCCTGTTCTGGATCGGATTGGCTTTACTGGCTTTACTCACCGGCTTGCTTTCCGGCAGCTATCCCTCCCTGTACCTGTCTTCTTTTCAACCGTTAAAAGTTCTGAAAGGGATTATCTCTACCGGCAAAGGAGCCCTGCGCTTCCGGGAGATCCTCGTCACGATACAATTCGTGCTGGCTATAGGTCTCATCATTTCCACCTTCGTCATCTATTCCCAGATCAGCTATATCCGTAACAGACCGATAGGCTTCGACAAAAACAACTTGCTGGAAATTCCGCTAGAAGGGGCCCTGGCCCAAAAAACCGCTGTCCTGAAAAACGAACTATTAGAATCAGGCATCGCCACCGCTGCCTGCAATTTTTCTCAGAGCCTCACCAATATTTATTACAGCGGCTGGGACGTTGACTGGCCGGGTAAAAATGTCAATCAGAAAGTTCTGTTCGATTTTTATGGAACGGGATATGACTTCAGCAGAACTACCGCTCTATCCATGGTCCAGGGCAGGGATTTCTCCGTAACCTTTCCTTCCGATTCGTCAGCTGTCCTGCTGAGTGAAACAGCTATTCAGTCCATGGGCCTGAAAAATCCCGTCGGCACACAGATCCGGCTGCAGAACCAACCCATGACCATCGTCGGCGTCTTCAAAGATTTTGTCTCCGGTTCTCCCTATAGCCAGCAACGGCCGATGCTCGTCTACCTCAATCCCATCGGCGGCAGCGTCATGACCCTCCGGGTAAATCCCGCCAGGAATCTGGCTACGACCGTTCAGCAATTGAACACCATGCTTAGCCAGCTCAATCCCGGCTATCCGCCCGATATTCATTTTATCGACCAGCAATTTGAAGAAAAATTCAGGAATGAACAGCAGCTGCGCACCCTTTCCAACCTCTTCGGAACTCTCGCGATCTTCATTTCCTGCCTCGGGCTGTTTGGCCTGTCTGCCTTTGCCGCCGAGCAACGCATCAAGGAGATCGGCATCCGAAAAATATTGGGCGCCAGCATTTTCGGTATCGTCCGGCTCTTGTCTGCCGACTATATGCGACTCGTCGGACTGGCAGCCCTCATCGCCTTTCCCCTGGCCTGGATATCCATGCACCAGTGGTTGCAGAACTACGAATACCATGTACAGCTGCAGTGGTGGATCTTCGCGGCCGCAGGTATGCTCACCGCCATCATCGCGCTGTTCACCGTCAGCATCCTGTCCTTCAAAGCTGCCGCATCTAACCCGGTCAAAAGCATAAGGACGGAATAACGCGGACTTCGGCTTTTCTGACCGCGAAAAACGCCCCTAAATGTGCATATTCTTGACTAATTTTACACACGTACAAAATCGACCTATGCATACAATTATCGAATTAGACGATGCCCTCATTCAACAGGCGATGAAACTCAGCAAAATCACCACCAAAAGAGAAGTGGTGCATGAAGCGCTGAAAAATTATATCGGCGCTATGAAAAAAAAGGAACTCCTGAAACTGAGAGGGCATATAACCTGGGAAGGGAATCTTAAAGAAATGCGCAGCATATAAATGAAAATAATCACCCGCACTCATTTCTCAATCACCGCCGCAATCTTCCGCAACGCGATCGCCAATTGCGCTTCCACCGTCTTCACAGACACTTCCAGCAGCCGTGCGACATCCTTGTATTTTAGCTGATCCTCTTTGATCAAAGAAAAAATCAACTTACACCGCGGTGGCAGCCTGTTGATCGCCATCCAAACCCGCTGAAAAACCTCCGCGCCTACCAGCAAAGTCTCGGGATCGGCATCAAAACGGATATATTCATCGCAGCGTTCACTCAGCTCGATAGTGGGAAAGGAAGAATGATCGCGTAGATAATTTAGTGAACGATTTTTGACAGCCACATATAGGTACGGCTCATAATTGCCAATCACCGGACCTCCGGAATTCTTCTGCCATAATTTGAGGAAAACATCATTGACAATCTCTTCGGCGGGCTCCTTTTGATGGACGATGGAAAAACAAAACCGGAACAAACGCACAAAATAATGCTTATACAGTTCTTCAAATGTAAGCTCACCGCATGATTCGACGGGGTAACTAGTCAGATTTTTGGTAGTTGTTTCCATTCGATTTGGCTCCTCCTTCACCTTTTGCACCACTGGCACCTCAATATTAAAGGTAATTTTTTTATTCTTCTTTAAGGGTTTTTTATTAGTCGCGTGTCCTTCCTATATACCTACTGCTCATTTTTTATCTATGGATCAGGATAAAATTTACATCTTACTCGCCAGATTTATTGCCGGAGAAGCAACGCCTGAAGAATTGGAACAGCTGGAATGGGCTTTTCTTGCCAACCCGGAACTGCGTAAATTGGCCGAATCATTGCCCGAGTGGCGTCAGTCGCCTCCTAAAGGAATCACCTCCGAAGAAGAACAACAACTTCTTCAGCGTGGCCTTCAAAAATTTAAATCGCTTTCCGTCACCAGTGATCCAACTCCAAGCTTCGATCCGGCTATATATGCAAATCCCACGCCACCGACCCGCATCCGCCGGCTTCCGGCCAGTTGGATAGCCGCCGCCTCTATAGCAATACTGGCCATCGGAGCCCTATTATATTTTCATGCAGCCAAACCACCCGACGTCAGCCGGACTTCTCCTGCCGTCATTGCCGCGGCAAAAGGCACACGCAGCTTCATGAAATTGCCCGATGGCTCTCAGCTATGGCTGAATGCAGGCAGCAGGGTCACCTTCAATGATGGATATGCTACCGGCGAAAGAGAACTGACCCTTGAAGGCGAGGCATTCTTTGATGTAAAGCACGACCCGTTGCACCCCTTTATCATTCATACCGGCAGGCTCGAAGTCAAAGTACTCGGCACTACCTTGAATATAAAAGCCTATCCCGGCGACTCCTCCGTAGAGACCACCCTGATCAATGGCAAGGTAGAAATTGGAATTGCAGGGGATTCACAAACATCGATCATCCTGCATCCCAACGAGAAAGTAATTATCCCTACCGGGGTCGCAGCTGACTTCCCTGCGAAGAGATCCGACAGCGCTGCTCAGCAGTCGTCTGTCAACACCCCTGTCAGCTTCACTCGCCGTCCGATCGTTCCCGATCGCACAGACGGCACGATCACGGAAACATCATGGGTAGAAAACAAACTGGTCTTTCGCCAGGAAACACTGGCCGGGCTGGCAACACAACTGGAAAGATGGTATAATGTGAAAATAATTTTCAACGATGACCGCTACCAGCGCGATACGATCAGCGGAACGTTTCCGGATGTGCCTATCAGCGATGTAATGCACGCATTGCAGATCACCGCCGGATTCCACTACAGCGTCGGCCGGGATACCGTTCGGATCTGGTAGAAAAAGTAAACCTAAAACGAATAATAATGAGATAATTCAATTTATTGCAACGACCAGCTTGCCCAAAAAACAGGAAGTGCTGTCACACTTCCCGCGCGGTGGGTATAATTCAGACTGATACCTAATCTCCGCCCGGATTTCAGGTGCAGAATCTTTAACCTCAACATTTCAAATGTATGAAAAAATTGCCTATTCCCCGTTCCGGCGATTCCGGGGGATTGAAAAAAACGTTACTGCGTATGAATTTGTCCTCTTGCCTGCTACTATTGACTTTCTTACAAGTCTCCGCACATGTTCATTCCCAGGACAAACTGACAATGAACGTAAAAAGCATCGGCTGGCAGCCCTTCTTCGATCTGCTGGAAAAAGAAAGCAACTACACTTTCGTTTACAAAGACAATGTCCTCCCCCGCAATGAAAAGATCGACGTGGACGTCAAAGACCTCACCGTCCCTCAGATCCTGGATATCGTCTTTCAGCATACCGCCCTTTCCTACCAGCAGCTGGCCAATCATCTGATCGTCGTTACGCAAAAAAATGCGCCGCCACCCGGGATCCGAATCACCGGCATAGTGACATCCCCCACCGGCGAACCATTGTCCGGCGCCACCGTGCAGGTCAAGGGCAGCACAGTGGGTATCAGCACAGACAGCGCAGGCAGCTTCACCCTCAATGTCGATGAAAATGCAGTCCTGGTAATTACTTATATAGGATACCAGTCGCAGGAGCTTCCCGTAGCAGGAAAGACCCGGTTTGAAATCACTTTAACAGCCCTTCCCGGCAGCATCAACGAAGTTGTCGTTATCGGTTATGGTACGGCCCGGAAAAAAGACCTCACAGGATCGCTATCCACCATCAGTGCCCGTGACATCAACGGTTTGCCTGTTGGCGGCTCCGATCAGATCCTGCAGGGGAAGGCTGCGGGTGTTGCAGTGACACAGGTGACCGGCGCACCCGGTGACGGCGTCTCGGTGATCATCCGGGGACAGGCCAGCTTTCTCTCTAGCGCTCCCTTATATGTCATCGATGGTATCCCTACCGCCGACGGCATCAACGAAATCTCCCCCGCCGATATTGAAAGCTATAGCATATTAAAAGACGCTTCTTCCGCATCCATCTACGGTGCAAGAGCCGCCAACGGTGTCGTCCTGATCACCACGAAGAAGGGGGCCAACGGCAGGCCTAAACTGAGCCTGAGTGCCTATACAGGTGTACAGACACCCGAGCATCTCATCAAAATGGCCAATACGGCCGAATATTTCAACGCCTATAACGCCGCAGCGGCAAACGATTACGTCGCCGGCGGAGCTTCTAACAGAACGCCTCTTCCTCTCGGCATGCTGGATACATTACCGAATGTGAACTGGCAAAAACAGGTCTTGAAGTCCGCGCCCATGAGCGATGCGCAGCTTTCGATCAGTGGAGGCAGTGAAGGCACGAAATATATCGTTTCCGCCAATTATCTCGATCAGAAAGGCATGATCCTGAATTCTTCCTTTAGCCGGTTTAATTTGCGCACTGCCGTCACCAGTACCCTCAACAAGATCTTTGAGGTCGGTACGAATGTCAACCTGGCCTACGACAAAACACGCCAGGTAGGCAGTTCCGGAGATGGTTATGTCGCTCCCGGCGGCGCAGCCAATCCGGGCGCCAGCGTAGTCCGCTATGCACTGTTCAGAACGCCGGCCACACCGGTGGTCTACCCAAACGGCCCCTATAAAGGACAATATGTGGATTTGCCGGAGACGGTCAACGGTAATAATGTCTTCGGCGACGGGCTGAATCCGGTAGCATTGGCCGCCAACACCGACCGGAACTTCTACAACTATACCATCCTGGGAGATGTCTACCTCCAGGTCACTCCGATCCCTCACCTGAAGCTCAAATCCGACTTCGGCACCAACCTGATCATTACGGATTACAAACAGTTCTTTCCGACCTGGGGCATCCAGCGGATCCAAAACTCACCCAATACACTCAATCAATCCAACCAGAATAATTTCAACTATAACTGGACCAACACTGGCACCTATGATATAACAAAAGGCAAAAGCTCGTTGAATATCCTGGTAGGGACCGAAATTATCTACAACGATACAAAAATAATAACGGCCGCTAATTCCGGTTACGCCAGTCAGACATCTGCCTTTCAATACCTGAGTAATGGCACCAGCCTTACTCCGGGTGTCGGCGGCAATGAATCCACCTGGGCCCTGTCATCTCTATTCGGCAGACTGACCTATAATTATGACGGCAAATACCTCGCCTCCTTCAACTTCAGACGCGATGGATCTTCAAAACTCGATCCGTCCGCCCAATGGGGAAATTTCTTCTCGGGATCTGCCGGCTGGAGAATCGATAAGGAGGCCTTTATGCAGAACGTGAAACCGATCTCTTTGCTCAAACTAAGAGTGGACTACGGCCAGTTGGGTGACCAGAATGCCTTGAGCAATTACGGCTATGCATCTCTTGTCGGCAGCAATGGCTACTACGCGTACGGTACAACTCCCGCCATCGCCTACACTATAACGGCCAAAGGCAATCCCAATCTGAAATGGCAGACGACGACGATGGGTGATGTAGGCATTGACCTTGGTTTGTTCGCCGACGCTATCACGCTGACGGCCGACTATTACCGGAAGATCACCACCAACCTGCTGCAGGCTCCCCTGGATCCGACCAGCGCGGGCTCGGTAGCTGGCGCCGCCTTCGAAAACAATGGTAAAATCCTGAACGAAGGGTTTGAGTTCGAGCTATCCTATCGTCATACGATCAATAGAGACTGGTCTTATAACGTGACCGGCAATTTAAGCACCCTGCACAACGACGTAGAGTCCCTGCTGGAAAATCAGCCCATTCCTGCCGGCCGGGTCAATACCAATGTAAATGCCACGCTTACCGCCGTAGGGCATCCTGTCGGCGAATTTTATATGTTGAAACAGGAAGGAGTCTTTCAAACGCCCGAAGAGGTATTCACGCACGCCAGCCAGGGCGCCCCCCTTCGGCCGGGCGACGTCAAATACAAGGACGTTAACGGCGACGGCGTGATCGACCAAAACGACAGGGTCTTCGCCGGCAGCCCGATACCCACGCTCACTTACGCGTTAACGGGTCAGGTCCATTTCAAACAATTCGACCTCAGCCTTTTCTTCCAGGGAGTCAGCGGAGATAAAATATACAACCAGGTAGCGATGGACATCGATGGCTTCTATCGCCCTTTCAATGTCACTGAAAAGACCGCCAACGACAGTTGGCATGGCGCAGGCACCAGCAACACCCGGCCGCTTTTGTCCTGGAACGATGCGACGAACAATACACAGACATCGACACGTTTCCTCGAGACGGGCGATTACCTGAAGCTAAAGAACCTGCAGCTGGGCTATAATTTCAGCAATCCACTATTAGCACACTTGAAGATCAGCTCAGCCCGCTTTTTTGTAAGCGTCCAGAACGTATTCACCATCACGAAGTATTCGGGCCAGGATCCGGAAATGACCACCAGCGCGGATGCCGCGACAACGAACGACGGGCCTAAAGCCCTGAATATCGACTGGGGCACCTATCCTTCCACCAGGACGACGACGGTAGGTGTAAACGTTAATTTCTAATTTCATCAAGAGCTTTTATATGAACACAAAGAATATCATCATCCTGCTGTCGTTCGGCGCTTTCCTTGCGGGAACCGGCTGCAAAAAAATATTGAACCAGCCGGTGCTGGGCAATTATACACCGGGGAATTTCTTCACCTCCGACGCTAACGCTCAGTTGGCCATCAACGATGCGTATAAATACATGTCTTTTAACTCGGGGGCGACTAATGCCATCTGGGTATTAGGTGACCTTGCCTCCGATGATGCTGTCAAAGGCGGTAGCAGCATAGGCGACCAGCCCGATTACCAGGCAGTCAACCAGTTCGACATTTTGCCGACCAACGCCGCCGTGGAAGCCGTTTGGCAAAACTATTACAACGGTGTCTTCGCCTGCAATGTAGTCACGGACGGACTAACAGGCAACACGGCTGTATCTGACTCCATGCAGGTACAGGGCATCGGACAGGCAAAATTCTTACGGGCGTATTACTACTTCATCCTTGCCATCGCCTATGGAAATATTCCTTTGCACCTGACTGTGCAGACCGCGACCGAGGCGCAAACGCCGGCCCTCCCCCAGGATACGATCTTTACCCAGATCGAAAGTGACTGCATCGCAGCCGCGGCCGTGTTGCCGACAACGGCGGCCCAGTTAGGTCAGGCTACAAAAGGAGCCGCACTGG
>JAMFSL010000123.1 GCA_026225275.1 Puia dinghuensis | reverse complement strand
CTGGTAGATCCCGAGAAGCCGTTGATCAGCAATAACGCTCCCGTGGTGGTGTTGCTGGGTTACAGCGTGCATGGCAATGAGACTTCCAGCGGAGAGGTCGGGATGCTGACCGCTTACTACCTGGCAGCCAGCCAGAGTGAAGAGACACAGCAATGGCTGAAGGAGGCCGTTATTTTTATCGACCCGTCGCTGAACCCGGATGGCAGGGACAGGGCGGCCAACTGGTATAATTCCTACAAATCTTTTCCGCCCGTTGCCGACGGCAATGACAAGGAGCATCTTGAGATCTGGCCCGGCGGGCGCAGCAACCACTACCTGAATAACCTCAACCGTGACTGGCTGAGCGTCACCCAGGTGGAGAGTGTCAACCGGCTGGAATTCTTTCACAAATGGTATCCCAACGTGCAGATCGATTTTCACGAGCAGGGCGCCAATGCCACTTATTATTTCGAGCCGACGCCTAAGAGTCATCAGAGTCCCATCATTCCACAGGAGGTGTATGACTTTAACGCCACGCTGGCCAAATACCAGGCCAAGGCTTTGGATGACATCGGGTCGTTATATTTCACCAAAGAGAATTACGACAATCTATCGCCTATTTATGGATCCACGTATCCCAAATTCTATGGCGGGGTAGGGGCGACGTTCGAAGAAGCGAGCTCCGGTGGGATCAACCGGGAGACGACCAACGGGCTGCTGACTTTTTCCTTTACCATACGCAATCACCTCGTTACGGGGCTGGCGACAGTGAAGGGAGCCGTTGCGGAGAAGGCGGGATTGTTTAAGTTACAGAAGGACTTTTTTAAATCTGCCGTCGAGCAGGGCAGAGCCAATCCCGATAAAGCGTTTGTCTTTGGCGACAGCAGGGATCAGAACCTGACGCAGAAATTCCTCGACATCCTGCTGCGGCACCGGGTGAAAGTGTATGAGATCCCGGAGAGCCTCAGCCTGGATGGCAAGCGGTTCGAAAAGGGCAAAGCCTTCATCGTTCCGGCCGAGCAGCCGAATTTCAGGATCGTCCATTCCCTCTTCGAAGAGAATAAGCTGACCGACAGCATCTATTATGACAATACCGGTTGGTCCATGATCCATGCTTACGGATTGCAATATGCGAAAATTACCACACCCGGGTTCGCCAAGGGCGAAGTGGTGACGACGGTGCGGCTGCCTGCCGGGGAAGTAGCCGGAGGGCCTTCCAATTATGCCTATCTTCTTTCCTGGACAGATTATAATGCGTCAGCGGCCTTGTATGATCTGCTGGACAGGGGTGTCTTCGTGAAGACGTCGTTCAAGCCGTTTACTGCCTATATCAACGGCGGCGGGAAGAAGCCTTATGGTTACGGAACGCTGGTGATCCCTGTGGCTGCGCAGAAGATTGCGCCGGATTCCCTGTATCGCGTGCTGGGGGCGGTGGCGGCCAAGGCGCATGTGACTTTTGCGGGTGTGACGACGGGCTTCGATGCGGAAGGGATCGACCTGGGGAGCAGCAATATCCATGGCGTTCGCAAGCCGGAGGTGGCTATTGCTTTCGGTCAGGGCGTCAATTCGGAGGAGGCAGGACAGGTCTGGTTCCTGCTGAATCAACAGTTGGGACTGCCGTTAGTCAAGATCGATGTGAGCAGTTGGCAGCGGGCTTCATTAAAGAAATACAATACTATCGTGCTGGTCGGCGGGACGTATAATGAGTGGGACAAGAGTGTCGTCGCGAAGATCAAAGAATGGGTCAATGATGGCGGCACGCTGATCACTTTCCAGAATGCCACTGCGTGGGCAATTCACCAGGAGATCGCTCATGCTTCCTTGCTGGATCCGTTGTTTGCGGATCGGCGGATAGGTGATGCGCCGGTGGCGGCTCCTGCGGGGCGGGGTGGAGATTCTGCCCGGAGGAATGGTGGTGGTGGAGCCGATACGGCATCGGGGGCTGGTGGCGGTGGCGGACGTGGCTTTGGCCGGCGTGGTGGCGGTGGGGGAGACAGGCTGGACTACGCTCGTCAGACAGATGTAGAAGGGGCTAAAAGGATTAACGGGGCTATTTTCGAGACCGACCTGGACATCACCAATCCCATTGCGTTTGGGGTAACTAGCCGGCGGTTGTTCATCAATAAGAACGGGCCGACGATTTTGGTGCCCAGCACCAATCGCTATGCGACGGTGGCTAAGTATACGGCCAATTCGTTTGTCAACGGATATGCTTCGAAGGACAATATTACCCGGGTCAATAATTCGGCGGCGATCATCACCGATAATGAGGGTGCGGGTACGGTGATCCTTTTTGCGGATGATCCGACGTACCGGAGTTACTGGTTGGGGACGAATCGGCTGTTCCTGAATTCGTTGTTCTTCGGGAACTTGTTGAATGGCGGAGGTGGCGGTGGTGGGGAGTGAGGAAAAAACAGAGGGTGTATCAGTTACATTTGATACACCCTCTTAATATATTTTTAGTGTCGGAGTAAAGCGCTTATTTTATTTTAAGGTCTTTTTTACCTTTTTGACGAAGGCTTCCGTGACATCGCTTAAAGCGGCAATCTTGGCTATGGTGAAATCAGTATTGAGCAGAAGGTTCTTTACAACAGCTGCCTTACCTTTTTCGACACCTTTTGCAATACCCTTTAATTCTCCACGCCTATAGAAAATGTCTTTTTCTTCCGACATGTAATTTGCAACACTGTCCATAATTTCTAAGTTATCTGATGCTAAGTTACGCAATTGGGCCAATATCCGCAACTGTTGAACATGCCTGAGTTTGGAAAAGTTTCCTTTGGAACTGGCAACAACTTGGGTCACAATATTTTCTATTGTCCGTTTAGGGTCACCGTCGCCAAGGTCGGCTAAAATAGCCAACATTTTTTCCTCCGGGTGATCCGAGCGAAGTAACAGGTGATAATCGATCGAGGAGAGAGCTATCAGAGAATATTTAAAATTCATCGGCTCTGAATGGATATGATCGGTCATAGTGGGTTTATCGGCGCCGATGTAAATGACATATTGCCGCACCGGCAGTTCATATTTCCGCAACAGCATAATATGATATTCTGCCATCCGGAATACCATTTGCGGCTCGTCCTTCACCTGGAATTCGATATGAAGCACAAAGGTCTCTCCTTTTTTATCGATCATTTTTTTCAGCACATCCGGTTTGCGCTCTTTGGTATGTTGTATATCGTCGGGCAGTTCCTCCATAGCGACGGCATGGATATTCAATAGGTTCCTGATCAGACCCGGCAGTGCCGCTTCCAGGTTTTCATGAAGGATCTTATCATATTGATTGACTTGCCGGTTTTTCCGCCTGACCTTTTTGTTGCCGGATTTTTCTTTTGCCATATTCAAGGATCGGTTTATACAAAAGCAAAGTTATTTGTGAGAGCGGCAAGACCGGAAGGAAGATATTAACATAGCTGGAAGCGAATCCGGAACGGATATGGTGCCTTGGCGGCGGGGAAACTGGTCAAGTGGATTGACTGGCGGTGTTGGACCGGTCGTATATGATCATCGTTAAGAAGAGGCGTGGGGAGTAGTGTGATGCCCATAGTTTTTCTCCCCGGCGGTAATAGCTACCGGAAGAATATTCTCCGGCGGCGGTAGGGGGCAGGTCGCATAATTGGTAAAGGCGCATGGCGGATTGTAAGCCTTGTTGAAATCGATAATGGTCGTTCCGTCGGCTGCCGGTTTCTTCACAGACAGGAACCTGCCGGATGGATAAGTCGTCTTCCCGCTGGTCTCGTCGCCGAAGATGATGAACAGGTTGCCATCCTCTTCCAGGGCATCGAGAGTATATTGTTTCGTGCCGAGCGTAAAGACCAATTTTCCGGGTGTCTGCTGTTGGCTTGTATTTCCCGCTGGTAAGAGGCTGTATCCTGCGCACGGGCTGCAAGGGACAGAAAACAGCTGGATATAAGGAATAAAGAGAGGGTGGCTTTTGCCATGACAAAAAAGGTATTTGTCTATAAATATAGTCGATTTTTATT
>JAMFSL010000122.1 GCA_026225275.1 Puia dinghuensis | reverse complement strand
CTTCTGCCATGTGGGGGCCCGGTGAAGCCAGCATGTGGCACGAATTCCAGTTCTTCTGCGGCAAAGGATACGGAGTCGTCTATTGCAATCCGCGTGGATCGGATGGATACGGGAATGCGTTTTGGCGCGCCAATATCAAAGACTGGGGCGATGGTCCCACCAGCGATGTGCTGACGGCACTGGACAAAACGGTAGCGGAAGGATGGGCGGATACCTCGCGGCTGGTGATCTCGGGCGGCTCCTATGCAGGCTACCTGACGGCATGGATCGTGGGTCACGACCACCGGTTCAAAGCGGCTTGCGCCCAACGCGGCGTATATGACCTGGCCACTTTCTTTGGCGAAGGAAACGCCTGGCGATTGGTACCGGACTATTTCGGCGGCTACCCCTGGCAGCCCGAGGTAAAGGCGATCCTGCAGCATGAATCGCCTATCACATACGTGAAGGATATTACCACGCCACTGATCATCTTCCATGGCGAGAGCGACCGGCGCACAGGGTTTGTACAAGGAGAGATGCTGTACCGGAGCCTGAAAGTGATGGGGAGGCAAGTGGAATATGTGCGGCATCCGGGCGCCACGCACGAGCTTACCAGGAGCGGGGATAACAGGCAAAGGATCGATCAGATGCTGAGGACGTGGGAGTTTTTTGAGCGGTATGTGGGGAAATCCAAATGATTTTTTCTGGTCGGGTTGCCATGGTCATTTAAACTTCGCGAGGGTTTGGTCCACCAAATATTCAATTTCTAAAAAGTTATTGGCGAGTTCTACAATGTCATCGTTGAAATTTTCTACATCTATTTCCCGCCAGCCCTCCATCAACGTAAGCGGCCCAAACAGGGTACTTACATTTTGCCATTTGTGCTCAAAATCTTTAAAACCCTCTCTGAAAGCGCCTGCAAATTTCCTGCTTTCTATGGAATAGCCTTTTAACTTTCGAAGTTTCAAGGCATGTATATTATAAAGTAGTCTTTTCGATTTTATGGCTAAGTCTGTTATCCAAATGGAAAAGAAGATCCTGGATTCGGCGGTTAGCGGGTCTTGAAAGGGGGTCGCCCATGACTTTTTATAAAGCTTCAAAAAAACAGATCCCCCTCCGTAAACCCCAACGGCAACTTCCAGTTGTTTTTTGTTCAGCAATTTCTTGTCAAGCAGGCCAGCCGCTGTTTGAAACCTATGAGAATAATTTTTAATGTCCATTCTTATCCTTGTAACGATTGACCCAAAAATATGGTGTTTTTATAAATATTAATTCGGTAATTAATTAAATATTAATGCTTAGACTCTACATTTATGCTCACAACGATCTAACAAATAATCACTATGCGCATTGCCATTCCAGCCCTGGGTTGCCTTCTGTTTTTTGCCTGTCATTCCCGTGACGTCGAAGCGCCGCCATATCGGCCGGCCAAGATTGATATGCATCCTACTTCCGGGTATTTGACTCCTCAGGCAAGCATGAGTACCGTTCATCTGCCTGAGGGGTATCATCTGGAGCTGGTGGCCAGCGAGCCTTTTATCCAGGAACCCGTCGCCCTGACCTGGGATGGGGACGGCCGGATGTATGTCGCGGAAATGCGCAGTTATATGCAGGATATCAATGGCACGGGCGAGCATTTGCCTATCTGCCGGATAACCCGGCTGGAAGACACAGACGGGGACGGTATCATGGACAAACACACGGTATTCATCGACAGCCTGGTATTGCCACGAATGATGCTAGCGGTAGGAGACAGGCTAATCGTCAGTGAAACGTATACCTACAACCTATACAGCTACCGGGACAGCAACGGTGATGGCATAGCCGACGAGAAAAAGCTGGTTTACCATAACGACACAGCTGATAATGCGAACCTGGAACATCAGAAAAGCGGACTTATCTGGAATACGGATAACTGGATCTATGTCACCGCTAACCCAGTCAGGTACCGGTATGAACAGGGTATGCTGGATGTGGATACCATGGCCGATCCCGCCGGAGGGCAATGGGGACTGACTCATGACGATTACGGCCGGTTGTATTATTCCTCTGCCGGTGGAGAGGTGCCGGCGCTGAACTTCGAACAGAATCCCGTATATGGCCAGCTCAACCTGGACAGCGAACGCCGGGGAAATTTCGATGCTGTATGGCCCATCATCGCCACCCCGGACGTTCAGGGCGGACAGCCACGTCTCCGGGCCGACAGCACGCTGAATCATTTTACCGCCAGTTGCGGGCAATGTATCTTCAGGGGGGACAGGCTGCCGGTGGGTATGCGCGGGAATCTTTTTATCTGTGAGCCCGTCGGGCGGCTGATCCGCAGGGCCAAGGTCAGCGATGAAAACGGGGAGATTGTTCTCCGGAATGCTTATGATTCGGCAGAATTCCTGACGTCCAGCGACATGAACTTCAGGCCGGTCAACCTGTACACGGGTCCCGATGGATGTATGTACATCGTCGACATGTATCACGGTATTATCCAGGAGAGCAATTGGACAAAGGCGGGCAGCTATCTGCGGCCGCAGATCCAGCGCAAGAACCTGGATAAGAATATCGGTCGCGGCCGTATTTACCGGCTGGTGCATGACGGCTATACGCCCGGTCCGAAGCCACAGTTGCTGGAGGCCACGTCTGCGGAACTGGTCGACGATCTTTCGCATCCCAACGGATGGTGGCGCGATAACGCTCAGCAGCTACTGGTCATGCGGCAGGATAAATCCGTCGTGCCGGCGTTGAAGCAACTGGTCCTTGGGGGAGCCTCATCGCCTCTTACCCGGGTACTGGCGCTTTGGACACTGGACGGTCTTCATTCGGTCGATCAGGGGCTGGTGCTGACAGCATTTAAAGATAGTGATCCACAGGTGAGGAAAGCGGCTGTGCGTATTAGCGAATCCTTTCTGGGGAATGTGGGTGCTGGCGGCGATGCGATACTGAAGCAACTGGCTATACTGGCGAATGACAGCAGCGCGGATGTGCGGATACAGGTAGCCTTATCATTGCGATATAGCCGGAGTCCGGAGGCTAAGACGATCCTGAAGAACCTGTCGGACAAGAACAGGAGCAACGAACTGCTGAAAAAATCCGCGACCAGGAGTCTCGATGAGGGTGACTCCGATATGATCGTGTTGAAGGAGAAGACGGCAAGAATGAATTACGGTGACAAACATCTTATCTATACCGGGGCCACCAATTTCAAACAACTTTGCGGCACCTGTCATGGTCTTCAGGGTGAGGGGCTGTCTTCTCAGGTAGCGCCGCCCCTGGCCGGGGCTGCGGAGGTCAGCGGCGATCCCCGGTTGTTGATCCGGATCCTGCTGAATGGTCTGAGCGGTCCGGTCGGCCATAAAGATTATGGGGTGATGCCTGCACAAGGCACCAATAACGATGACTATATCGCCAGTGTCCTCAGCTATATCCGTAACAGCATGGGCAATACCGCCTCTGTTGTCCGGCCTTCCGACGTGCGCAATATCCGGAAGGCGGATACTACGCATCCTGCACCCTGGACCTGGAAAGAACTGCATTCTCTCAAGCCATGATCTTATAACTAGCCCTGATGCACGCCGATAAACCCTATATCGAAAAGACGAGGGAATTTTTCGGATTGCTGATCATCACCGGGGCGCTTGTTATCGATTACTTTGTGGCAAGATAGGCTGAGCGGGAGCCGGCTTATGAATGCAGGCGGACGTATTTTTCAATGATTATATGGTCGATACCTTCTTTCTCGACCTTTTCGATCCCTCTTTGAGTAAGGGTATCATTTTGGATAGTCACGGTGAACACGAAGGTTTTGCCTTCCCAGTTCCTGTCTTTGTAATAATCCAGGTGTTCGGTGTACTGGTCGCCGACGAGCGTATAGCGACCACCTCCCGCATCGAAATTGTTGGAGGAATCCTTGGGCGCATTGAGGGAATGTGCCAGAAAGGAAAAGTGGCTGTTGT